>JAGAZJ010000026.1 GCA_018110925.1 Oscillospiraceae bacterium
AGCAAGCCCGTTGTGATGCTTGCCGTGAAACGGTCGCCCTTGTACACCGTACAGGTTGAGAAGTCATACCGCTCAAAGCTCTCTTTCTCCGTCTGCCAGTCCACGGAGTAGTTCTGCACCGTGTCTATGGTGATGTCCGCCATGCCCTTCTCCAGCTTCAGCGTGATGCCACCGTTGTATGTCTTTGACAATATATCAGCTCCTTTCGGGTAGAAAAATACCGCACATCGGTGATGCACGGTTACTTTGCATATTCTCCGTTAGCCCATCGCTTGCGGTTCTCGTTCAGGCTGTATTTATTTGCCCCGCCTGCAAGATCGGGCTCTGTTTCCTGTACAGAATCATCTTCCCATTTACACACATCGCATATCAAGTTTGAGCCGATAAACGGGAATTCTGTCTGACCGCACACAGGACACTTATGCGGATTGGTAGCTTTTAGCTTCATATTATCACCTAATCCTTTTCAGTGTTTTGCGGTGTATTCAAATGTCTATCCCGTCGATCTCTCTCAGCTGATAATGTATAATATCATCCGTAGTGCAATCAGGATCTGAAGCTATTCTGATAAGCTCTTTCAGATGATGTTCATCAGCTGACCAGATTGTGTACATGAAAAGCTTCACAAAATCGGGGTACGGGTCCTTTATCTTTTCCAGAAGTTTCTCCAGCCGGTCAAGAAGCGGCTCATTTTTTTCGAGCTCTTTCGGGAGGTAATCTTTTACCAATGACATCGCAATCACCCTTATCGTTAAGTATTTTGACATAATAGACATAATCAGACTGATACGGGCATATCTGCACAGTTTTTTTCCCTGCATACAAATAGAACTCGTTGAATACCATATCCTTTACCACTTGCTCTTCTTCGTCTGATATGTCGGTTACAAGATCATTATACTCCGCCCGATGCTTCTCTGTCAACCCCTGACCGCCGCCTTTTGTCCACTTCCCTTTATCGTCCCTCGGCTGTCCGGGGTCGTATCTTACCTCCCATGCACCGCTTCATAAGCGCCCGTATCGTCTCAGCTCCCGTTCACGCCGTTCCAGTATCTCGCCACGCCTGTATATCTCTTCAAGCTGACGTTCCATCCATGCACGTTTCTCCGCCTGCTCGAGTGCGTTCTGTTCCGCACGCATCTTCATGATCCTGCCCTGCATGATGAGCCTCTGTATCTTTGCATTGAGTGCCTCGTTGTCCTTCTTCCATGAGGTCTCCGATGTTGTTGTCTCGGTGCGTGTGCCTTCCTGTGAGGTGTCCGTTCTCGTCATGGTGTCCGAGTATCCGTCCGCTCCCTCGGTGTGCTGGCGTTCCGTCTCCGTGATGCCCATTATCTCACCGTCCGCCTTGTGTATGGTCACATTCGATGATATGTCCTCATAGCTGCTGTATGCCCTGTATTCCAGGCTCGTTCCGTTGTATGCGGGCTGTACCGACAGTATGGATACCTCTGACAGTTCCAGTGCATTGACGTGCCGCCTCGGTATGTTGTTTGCCCTTTCCTCCATGGTGTCGTCCTTTGCGGTGAAGCCGAAGCTCCACCCCCTCAGCTCACCCTTTGCCGCCAGTGCCATTATCTCCTCATCGGCGGTCTCCGCCTCGGCATACAGACCGATGTTGTCCTCTTTCAGAGTGAGCGCACCGTCTGCGGTCGAGCCTATGTCCCTCTTGTGGTTGTATCTGAGCCTTATCTCGTGGCCGTCCGCAATGCTTTCTGCAAATGCCCCCGCCTTTATCTGCTCCACACATTTGCCCCTCTTTGTCATTATCGGCAGGCTGTCCCGCTCCACAGCGTTCACATATCCCGATATGTGCAGTTTGTTGTCTCTTATCTCAAAATTTACTCCCATAGTCATAGTGCCTCCTCGTTTTTCTCGGCTATCGCCCTGAGCTCCGCCGCATCCGTCTCGCCTGCATCCGCCTGCTTGTGATGAGCGGCGCACAGAGTTATCAGGTTTGTCCGTTCAAGCCTCATGGTGAAATCCTCCGACAGGGGAGTGATATGATGCACCTCAAGGTTCTTCGTGTTGTATCTGTTCTCTTTCAGACAGAGCTGACACACGCCCATGTCCCGGAACACTATGCTCCGCCTTGTGTCCTGCCACACCTGCGTG
The DNA here is from genome assembly GCA_018110925.1 of Oscillospiraceae bacterium. Lineage (GTDB taxonomy): Bacteria > Bacillota > Clostridia > Oscillospirales > Ruminococcaceae > Huintestinicola. Next base: position 2,116 of record JAGAZJ010000026.1, read on the forward strand.
CTTCTGAACTTCTCCTTCGTTTGCCTGTTCTTGTGCCATTTTCTCTGCGGCTTTTTCGGGCATATATATGATATGTCATGTATCCTGCCGCAGTATTTGCATGACTTGTTCATATTCTCTCCCTTGGGTATAAAAATACCGCACATCTTGTGATGTGCGGTTATTTGCGGTATTTGGATTAAAGGTATTTCCGAGTGTGTTCGGTCTGTTCAAAATGTAGCTTTCCATCCTTCTTGGAGATCGTAAGCACAAGCGGCATCGGTGTTTCATCAAGAAGTCCGGTCTTGCCCTTTTCAGGGTCAAAATACTGCAAAGCCAAAAAATCCTTGCGCCAGCATTGAGAAAGCTTCTTGGCTTTTTCAAAGCTGTAATTATTCTCTATACAGAATTTTTCTATGTCTTTCGACCAATCATCAAATAACTTGCACATATAGTCACTCCTTTCCAAAAGTTAAAAACATTCCTTTTGAATTGTAAATAACACTCTCTTCTTGATTGAACGCCCTCAGTACTGCTTTATCTCCGTCCGAAGGGAACAACGAAAGTTCATCTACACCCGGATGTGTGTGACCACTCCATTTATAGCCTTGTGAATTAAGTTCATACGCATCTTCGGGAGAAATATTAACCTTTACGGAATTTCCGCGAATGATGAGGCGATCTCTTTTGTTTGTAAACATTGCAAACTCATCACCTGTATATGCTGTAAGAGCCGAAAGGTCACTCATGTTGATATCATCTCTGTCCACTATAACTCTGCTGTCATAATCCGGTAACCTTTCAAGCAATGCCTTTTGACGGTTATTAAGCTCAACACCCTTGTGTAAAATAGCGTTGGGGTTTCCCTTTCCGGTATGACTTTGCTCAATAGGACTATCAATGGAAGAAATTGACACATTCTCACCTCTTGCTCCTATTGTACCACTTTCGCTGCTCTCTGTCAACCCCGAATTTTCGCTTGTAAACCGACCTGTTTTTGGATCATGGTTATGATTATATCGTACTTCCGGAGTTCATAAGAAGCTTTGTTGCCATGTGCCGCTTCTCTTGTTTTTCCTCACATACTTTTTGCCGTTTATGGTAATGGAAGTCTCCCCGCGCTCTGTCGCCGCCATGATCGCATTTGTGACTTCCTTTTCTTCTTTTGTCTGTTTCGCCTTGTCGGATTTTCTTTTCAGCTCCTTCATATAGCTTTCACGCATAGAGCTGATATCTGTTGCCTTTTCAAGGTATTTCTTCGTATTTGTGCCCCGTGCGGGTCCCGCCGTGTAGGTGTCTATATAGTTTGCCCTTGCATCCAGTTCCTTTGATGCCAGTTCGTATACCTTTGCCTTTGCCTCTGTCTTTTCCTTTGACGTAAGACCGTCCATCTTTTCGATACTGTCTACATCCCTGTTGTAGCTCCTGTTGACCGCATCTCCCGCATTATAGAACAGACTGCCTCTTGCATTCGCCTGCGCTATCTTCGTGCTGTCCAGTGCCTTGTTTTTCAAGTTTACTTTGCTCGCCGCCCCCACTACCTCGCCTTTACCCTTGCCCATGGAGTAATACAGCCCCACACCGCCGCCTTTGCCGCTTGCGAACTGTCCCGTCCTCGGGTCGTGGTAGTGGTTGTAGCGCTGTTCAAGTCCCAGCTCCTTGCCACGCCTGTATATCTCTTCAAGAGCCCCCTCTATCTTCATACGCTGTTCAAGTGCATCCTGTTCCGCACGCATCTTCATGATCCTGCTCTGCATGACAAGACGCTGTATCATAGCATCGGTCTTGGCGTTCTTCTCTTTCCAGTCCATACTTTCACTCCTTTCACGGACCATCCGGGCAATGACCGCATAAGCCATTGCCCGGATCATCATTATTCCGCTTCGCTGTTTTCTCCGCTCCCGGGGTCGTCCTCTGTTTCGGGGTCAGTCTCTGTTTCGGGGTCGGTCTCTGTTTCGGGCTCGGTCTCTGTCTCGGTCTCAGCTTCAGCCATAAGGCCTGCCGCAATGAGCTTTGCCAGAAGTGCGTTAAAGTCCTCTTTCAGCCCTGCCGCATCCTCTGCGGTGCTGTCCGCCTGATGCTCCATAAGACCGCCGCTGAAAGATGCACCCTCATCGAATATAACCGAGCCGCCGATGTGGGTCACATCGCCGCCCTGCTCGGTGTAGTTCTTGGTGTTGTAGCTCATGTGTCATACCTCCTTACTGTGTTGCTATCGGCAGTGAGGGCAGACCCGATATATCCGCTATCCTGAACAGATTGCCGTCCGTGTTGAAAGGCACTACCGTGTACTGACAGCTGAAAGGTTCAACACTTGTTGGATTCCAGTTGAGATTGAAGCCGGATGTGTTCTTGCCCATGCCGATGAATACCGTCTGCTCTCCGTCCTCGTTCTTGTTGGCGCTTACAAACATTATCACATGGTCTGTCTGTGAGGCGTTTGCAAGGCCGCCCACCGTGGTCACTCCGCTCACGGTCTTTGCCGTGGGATAGAGCCTTGATAATGTCTCGCCGTTTGCGTTGAACAGCGCAAATGTCATCTGCGCCTGCTCCTCGGTGATAACGTCTATTTTCATCTCACCCAGATCCGACTGATCTGTGAGAGTGTTTGTGGTCACTGACACCTGAAAGCCGTTTTTCAGAAATCCTATCTGATTTGTGTCCAGTGCGTATTCTTCCACAAAGTCCTTTATATCCGCTGTGGTCGAGGGTATCGTCCACCCCTCCGTGGCGGGCTTGGCAAATTCATACATCGTGCCCGAACCGTAGTATGTCTGTCTCTTGGACTTGCTCATGGTTGTTCCTCCTTAATTATCAAAAAATTCCTTGAAGCTGAAGCTGTACAGTGTGTAGAACTGGTCGTGTTCAGCATCATATCCGCTTGTCTTTGTAAAGCGTGCGTATTCCCGCACACTCTCTTCAAAGCTCTCTTCCATAGCCCCGTCGTTCACAGGGTCGTAGTATTCTCTGAAAAAGAGCGCCGCCTGAACGGAGTAGTCATAGTATTCCGCTCTCTCATCCGAGCCGCCAAAGCTCATCTGCGGCACAAAGTATGTGGCATAGCAGTGATCATCCGGTATGTTTTTGAAACTGTGCCATGCCGTCTTTATACCGAGTGCGGCGAGTTTTTCCCTTATCTCACCCAGATATTCCCTGTACGTCGCTCATACCTCCCTTATACAGCCGTCTTGCTCTGAATATGACCTCTCTGTGCATCCCCTGTTTGTCATCACCGGGGCTCAGCAGTTCATATCTGTTGCCGTTTTGGTCTCTCATTATGCACACCGTGGGGTTTATCTTCATAAGCCCCGGCTGATATCTGCACGTCACATTCACCACCAGTGAGCCAACAGCGCCCGCATTCGCTATAAAGAATTCACTGCCGTTCACTCCGTTGATGTATGCCCTGCACGTCAGAAAATCGGTGTAGCTCACACCCTCATCGGCGGTGTAGCTGAAAGTCACGGTGTCACGAAGCGCACCCACCTTCATGCCATCACCACCTCTGCGGTCTTCATCTGATTGATTATCACCCGGCAGGCATGGTCAAGATCTCCTGCCTGTACCGTCAGCTCGTTGTTGTCATACATATGCTGACATATGCACATAAACAGGTGATACCCCTGCTCAAAGCCGTCTATCTCGGCATCGGTGCGGCCTGTCATGTCTCTCATCATGGCTTTTGCCGCCGCCATTATCGGCGGCAGCTGTCCGTCATCGGTGTCATAGTCTATCCTTAGCCGGTTTTTTACGTCGGCGAGTGTTATTTCCGATACTTTCACTCTCCGTCACCTCCTGCGGCTCACCCACAGGGGCAATGTGACCTGTCCGTATGAGCTCGTCCGCCGTCTCCCGGGGAAGCTCACGCACTTCACCCTCCGTCATGGTCACCGCCCCCGCAAAGTCGGTAAGTGCCCTGTATGTCATTCAGCCATTGCCACGGTGGTGTATGCCTCGTTGTTCACGGGCGCACCGCCCAGCCAGAGTATGCCCTGCACACCGATAGCGCCGATGCCTGCATAGAGTTCACGCAGCAGCGACAGTGTGATGTCGGGGTTTCTCACAGCCTTGTATCCTCTCTTGAAGTCGCCGAACATCACGGGCTTTGCGCCTTCGCCGATGTCGGGCATACACTCGGATATGAGTACGGGCTTGCCGAGGATAGTGCCGGCATAGCCTGTGCTGAGCTCGTTCTGATGGAACAGATAGTTGCCCGTGCTGTCCTTGAGCTTTCTCACCGCACAGAGGGTGTTGTTGTTCATTATCCACTTGGCGTTGGGATAATAGGGAGCCTTGAGGGAGTGGAACACGTTCACTATATCGTCCGCACTTATGGCGATCTTGCTTGCAAGCGTCTTTGCCGTGCCGCCCGAAAGCAGACCCGTGGGCTGACCGTTTGCGTCGCCTGTTCCTGCGATGATGCCGCTCTCCGTGCCGTATGCAAAGTCAAGGCCGAACTGTCCCATGATCTCGGGGAGCACGTCAAATGCCGCCTCGTTCAGCATTTCAAGCGTGATGACGCTCACAGAGCCATACTTGTACTTGTCTATGGTCTTTGTCGTCCATCTGCTCTCGGCAGTGCCGAACGGTGCCTTTTCAGCCACCCAGCTGCCCGTCACCTTGTAGGTGTCGCTCTGGAGTATCTGCTTGTAGGTGCCCGTCGCCACCACGGTGGTGACCTCGTTCGCTATCCCTGCAAGCTCCTGCACGCTCTTGATGATGTCGTCGGAGAATTCCTGCATCTTCACACTGCTGTTTGCGCCGAGCGTAGTCTCGTTGGCACGGAATTCGGGAGCGCTGTTGCCTCTTACAAAGTCGTTGATGACCGCACCATAGCTGCGCTCCTCAACATTCTTCTCCATAGCGGCATTTGCGAGCACGGCCGCTCTCTGTTCCTGCTGCTGTCTGAGTGTCTCGTCGATAGCCTGAACTTCCTCGGTGATCTTGTTCGCCCTGGCGGTCTCCTCTTCGGTATAGGCTCTCTGTTCCTCATTGGAGCGCTTCATGAGCGTTTCAAGCTCCTCGATGAGCTCGCCTCTCTTCTCCGAGAGACCCTTTGTGCTTTCGTTTGTAGATCCGTTCATGGATTTTCCTCCTTGTATAAAGATTTTTGGTCTCTTTCACGGAGCGTTCCCCGTGAATGAGCATATAAGGGTACAGGGATATGTTCCCCGTACCCTGTTTGGGCATAAAAATACCGCACATCATCTGATGTACGGTTACTTTGTGGTGTCGGTGCTGTTTATTCTTCTGTACTGTGTCATTTTTACTATCTCGGAATAGCTGATTTCCGGCTTTTCTTTCAATACTCTCAACAGTTCGTTGTACTGTTCCTGTGTGCCGTATTTTTCTGTCAGATCGATCGTGCCTTCAACAAAGTCCGTATATGCATAAGGCACTTCCCAAAGCCTCTTCCGTAAATACTCTTTGTCAACAACAGCCATGGCTATATTTCCCCTTTATCAGTAATGATATAATTGTCAAACTCGATTATATCAAAATCATAATATGCACTTAATTCCGCCGAATAAATCCGGTTCCCGATCTTTTCGTGATAAAGATAGTATTGAGAATTGATTTTTCGGGTCACACGTTCGTGTTCCTCTTTACCGATTTTGATTTTATCACGGCTATTGCTTTTTGTCAAGCTGTTTTTGCTTGCAAATCTCCCTTTGCTGTCATGATAATGGTTGTAGCGCAGTTCCTGCCCGCACAGCCCCGGCTCTGCGCCACGCCTGTATATCTCTTCAAGAGCCGCCTCTATCTTCATACGCCGTTCAAGTGCATCCTGTTCCGCGCGCATCTTCATGATCTTGCCCTGCAATACAAGACGCTGTATCATCGCATTGGTCCTGGCGTTCTGTTCCTTGTAGTTATCCGGCATCATATTTTCTTTATGAACGCATCGGGATAGTCCTTTTTTACGATCTCCAGATACCTTTCCGCATTCTCCTTGCTTGAAAAAGCTCCCGCCTGTACATAATACCGTGCCTTTGCAGGCTCATCCGCAGGAACTGCCCTCTGATATCCCTTCACCTTTGCGACGAATGCCTTCCAGTGAGGTATGATGTATGCAGGACAGGTCTTGTCCGGATGCGGGAGCACACATATCTCATCCTTAGGGAGATTCGTGCCCTTGCCGTCCCTGACATTGAGCCAGTATGTGTGGGTGTAGAGCCGTTCCGTGTTAAGCTGGTACTTGTCAAGCAGCCATGCCGCAAGCCGTGCCGCATTGTCCTCGGCTTTCGGGCTGTTGCCTATGCACTCAATGGCGATAGTCGCCGTGTTGCCGTCGCCGTTCCCGTCAGCGGCGTGCCATCCCTGGTGATCAAGCGGCAGGTTCTGCCATGCTTCCTTTTCGTCCACATAGAAATGTACACGCACCGACTTCATGTTGCCGTTCACCGTCGCCCTGGTGTACTGCTCCGCCATGGTCGTGCCGCTTACCTTGATCGCATCTGTGTTGTGTATCGTCACGCCCAGCAGCGGCTTTGTCCTTGCAGACGGCATAGCTATCCAGTTCGCGTCGTGCTGTGTCAGAAGATATCCCTTGACCGTCACGCCGTTTGCGTCATATATCCTGTCGGGTGTCAGAAACATAGTTATCAGCTCCTTTAATATCTTAAAAGTTATTGACATTCGTATTCTTTTGTGATATACTGTGATCAGGGGGAGATAGAGCAAGCCAAGCGTGAGCTCAGAGACCTTTACGAAAGGGGACTTGACCATGAATAAACTCACAAACTGGGAAGATCTCAGAAAAGAACTTTTCACCCCGGAAGAGATCGCCGAGAGTGACCTGCGTGTCGCTATCATTGGTGAACTTATCAGGATAAGACAGGAGCAGGGCATAACACAGAAACAGCTTGAAGAGCTCAGCGGTGTCAGACAGCCTGTGATCGCACGTCTGGAAAAGGGGCTCACCAATCCTCAGATAGATACTCTCATAAAGCTCCTTGTCCCTCTCGGAAAAACTCTTGCCATCGTTCCTCTCGATAACAAATAATATCGGCTGCGTCAGCGCACACTCTTCACGGGTGTGCGTTTTGCTGTTATTTGTCGCTGTCCTCTTTGAGCTGTGCCAGCAGGTCTTTCAGTTTCTTTGGTATCGGCACTCCAAGACGTGCCATGTTTTCGATCAGACTGAGCCCCTCGTTGCCTATAAAATAGAGGGATACACAAGTCCTGAGCGGTGAGCCGCTCCCCACCACGGATACGTCCACCAGATGCGCCACGCCGACAAGCGCTATCATGCACACCTTTTTCACAAGCCCCCAGAAGCCCACCTCGCTTGACAGAGACTTGTTCTTTGCCGCCGCCGCAACACCCGTCAGATAGTCTATCGTCATAAATCCGATAAGTGTGTATATCACTCCGTCAAATCCGCCGAGAAAGGCGGACAGCGCAGTCGCCAGTCCGCCGATGAGCAGTTTTATCATCTCTTTCATACTATCCTCCTATACAGCCTTACCGCCGCCTATTATCTGTTTTATGGCGTCAAGACTGCTGTCTTTGCCCGTAGTACCCGCTATCGCCAGCTTTGCCCTCGACTGAGGTGACAGTCCCAGCTCCTTGCAGGCACGGTCAAATGTCTCCTCGTATTTTTTCAGCTTCGCCCTGAAATTCGGGTCGTTCATGCATTCAAGCTCCGCTTCCATATCTCCGTCGGCTATCGCCTTCGCTGCCTTGTTCTGTTCGTTTATGCACGCCCTTATGCCGTCTATGGAGTATGCCGCCAGTGCTATTATCGTCTCATCCATCCCGCATAAAAGCTCCGACTGGTCAAGGCTCTCTATTATGTCCTTTGCTATCGCCCTCTGCTGTCTTGACAGCCCGTCGGGTATCTTCACGGGTCGTTTGCCCTTGAGCGCCGCTTCCGCCTTCGCCCTTTTCTTCTTTTCTTCGTTTGTCCTTGCTCCGTATGCAAGGTCTATCGGCTTTGCCGGTCTGCTCATCCGCTCCCTCCGTTCGTCCTGGGGTATAAAAGTACCGCACATCGTGTGATGTGCGGTCACTTTGTGGTGTCTGATATTGATTTGATATAGACAAGGTCTTCAAGTTTTCTGTGAAACAGTCTTCCAAGCCATTCCGGTTTAATTCCGTTCAGCTTGTCGGGGTCAACTTCAATGCAAGCCCAGCCATCGTTTATGTCACAGATCTCGCCGACAAGACCAACATTTTTTATCAGTACCGTGTCACCAAGTTTAAACAACTTATTCATCTCCTCTGACCATAAATGCGGTCACAAGCCTTATTTCGCTCTCCTGTTATTTATTGTCGATGAGTTTGGCAACTTCATCACATATATCATCTGTTGAGAGGTCGGGATTTTTCTCTATCCAGTTTATAAATCCCGTAAACTGTTCATCCGAAAGATGTCCCATCAGATTCATTATGGATCTGACAAATCCCGGATAAGGATCTCTGATCTCTTTCAACAGTTCTTCCAGATGCCTGACAAGCTGCTTTTCATTTTTCAGCATTATTCTCCGCCCCTTGGCTTGATCTCATATTTTTGCAAAACATCAAAATCCCTGAATCCTTTTATTCTGATAAGATATTCATGATCACATCCATATGGTGTTATCAAGGCTTTTTTCTTGTCCTTGTAAATATACCATTCGCTCCTGAGAATATTATCAATGGCTTTGGATTCTTTATTTGATATTTTAATGCTTTTGTCATCACCTGTCAAGCCCTTTGGTGCAAAAGTTCCGTCTTTGTTTCTCGGATGCTTCCGCTCAAAACTGTCAGATCGCAGCTCTGCCGGTCTCTGTTCCCTGTACAGCCCCAACTCCTCGCCACGCCTGTATATCTCTTCAAGATACCCCTCTGTCTTCATACGCTGTTCAAGCGCATCCTGTTCCGCACGCATCTTCATGACCTTGCCCTTCATGATGAGGTGCGTTATCCTTATATTGAGGCGTTCCGTTTCCTCTCGGGTGATATATCTGTCCATCGCAGTGCCTTACAGTTCCTTTCAGTCCTTTTCAGTCCCTTTCAGTTCCTTTCAGGGTATAAAAGTACCGCATGACTTGGTGTCATGCGGCGAAAAGAGCAAAACGCAAAAAAGGTTGTCACATCGTGAGCTTTGCGCTCTCCGATACTTGTATTATACCACATATAAAACTGACATTCACTGACATCTTTGCATTTTTTCTGCCAAAAATTGCAGTGATTTTTTGTGCGCTCTGTATATCTGCCTGTCGGAGTACCCCAGTACCGCCGCAATGCTCTCAAAACGATAGTGGTTGAGATATCTGTATGTCAGCACCTGTGCCCATATCTCCACCTGACACATATCTATCAGCCTTTCGGTCTCTTTCCTGGCATCGAGCCATTCACGCCTTGCACGGTCGGCTTCCTCGTCAAGCTCCGCCAGACGGATATATCCCTCCTCGGTGGAGTTCTTCCTGCTGTCCTGTCCGCCGTCATCGTCCGTTCTTACCGTCCTGCCCGTCAGCTGTCTGCGGTATGCATCCGCCTTGTCCCTTGCGGCGGCATATCTCTTGTGTTTCACTCCCGCCGCTCCCAGTATGTGCTTCACCTCGCTCTGTGTCATGTTATTTCCTCCACATCATGCAGATTGACTATGTATACCGCTCCCGAGCTGTCCTTCACCTCTGCCTGACAGAAGAGCGTGTCTCTGTTCTTCCTCAGTATGCAGGCGGTGAGCTCTGCGGTGATACTGCCGTAGAAGTACCGCTCATTGTGTACCTTCACCATCTGTCCGATGTGCTTCACACCGTCCTTGAAGTCTGTCATATCATCACTTCCCCGTGTCTGATACCGTGTGCTTCACCCTGTCGCCCAGCTCCGCCCGCTTTGCATCGTTCCACCTGTCCACCGTCCCCACAAGATACCCCGTGATGCGCCTGATGCGCTCAAAGGGCGTGACGTGGAATACCATGTCCACATACTCGCCGTCAACGGTGATATAAAGAGTGTCCGTTCCCGGGTGATGTTCCTCCGCATATGCCTTGTATCTCTCGATCTCCTCCTGCGGCAGTTCGCCCTTGATATGTACTACCATGTCATCACTCCCTGTTCCCCTGCATTTTGCCCTGTTTCATCAGCGCATCTATCTCTATGATGAGGTTTATCTTTTCCTCGGCCTTTTCCAGTGCGGCGTCTATCTCGTCATCCGTCGCCGCAGGATATTCCGCAAGGAAGTATTTGTCATCCGAGCCTGCCGCCTGAGCCACCACGAGCACATACTTGTGTTCCTTTACATATGTCTTTCTCAGCTCCGCCATGTTGTCAAGATTGATGTACCCGTCATCCACTGTCTTTATCCACATATCAGTCCGCCCTTTCTATCTTCTCGATGTTTCCTTCAAAGCCCTCTATCGAGGATATGTCCCCCGACCGTCTCACCCCACGGGATACCGACCGCACATCCACTATGAACTCCACCACGTTCCCGCCGTTCTCCATCGGGTGATACCTGTGTGTGCTGTCGGTGGAGCTGTCCGCCTTTATGTCGCCAATGACCGCCTCAAAGCGTTCGCCCGTGTCCAGTGTGATGTCCAGCCTGTCGCCCACCTCGCCGTAGTATGTCCCCACAGCGATCATATACCGCCCCTTGTATGTCCGCAGACCGTTCTCGTCGGTCTCCGCCTTCTGCTGCATACGGTATTGTGTGCTTTCCTCATTGGTTATCGCCCGGTAGTCCATATACGCCTTGAACGACGTGTCCATGTCGGGCACGGTCAGAGCGGCAAGTGCCGCCGTCATAAGTATGTTCATCTTTATCTCCTCTATTCGTCCTCTATCTGTACGCATTTTTTTATTTTTTCCCAGTCTATGCCGAGCCTGCTTTCAAGATAGGCGCATACCTGCCTGTCGTCAAGGCTTCCCTGAACGGTCCCCGGCATACTTAGCAGTGCGCATACATCGTCATACAGCTTCACGCACCTGTCCCTGTGCCACCGGCGATATTTGTACAGCACATACAGCACCGCTCCCATTGCCGCAGGGAAAGCGCTGTCCGCCGCCTGCCTTGACACCTGTCTGCTCTCCATTTTTGAGAGCCTTGTTACCTTGTCCGTGTACCGTGCCCTCATGGTGCGCTCCTTTCTTCAAACTCCGCCAGATACCGCAGATACCAGTTCGCCTTCTTCACGTCCTCGACAAAATCCGAGCCCTTCTTCTTCCCTGCTCTCCATATGTACTTGAAAGCGTTCCCCAGACAGAAGCCCCTCATCTGCTCCTCAGTGAGCACTGCGCTCATGACGTCTATGCATTCATACCCGGATCCGCTCTGATAGTGTCCGGGATGCTCTATGTTTTCATTGTTCATCCTTGTTCCTCCCTGTATCACATATTGATTTGTATTGACAATTCAATACAGATGTGATATAATGTAACCACAAACAATGTGGGGTGATATTATGGCAAATATTCAGATAAGAGTGAATGACGACCTCAAAGCACAGGCTGATATCCTCTTTGCGAGCCTGGGTCTTGATACCTCTACCGCCGTCCGCATCTTCCTCAATGCGGCAGTTGAGAGTAACGGTCTGCCCTTTGAAGTCCGCCATCGTGCAATGTCTGACAGCCTGAAACAGGCAATGTCTGACAGCAGGAGCAGAACGGCTCTGAGCGCCGCATACGATACCGCCGAGGAAGCCGTTGCGGCTATGCTTGAGGATTAACATAATGTATAAGATAAAATTTACTTCCGAAATGAAGCGTAACACCAAGCTGATGCGCAAGCGCGGAAAGGATATGTCAAAGCTTGTCAAGGTTCTTGATATGCTTGCATCCGGCGAACCGCTCCCTCCGAATTATAAGGATCATCCGCTCGCCGGCACTTGGAATGATTTCAGAGAGTGCCATATCGAAAGCGACTGGCTCCTTGTCTATCAGTACCATGATGACCTTCTTATCCTCACGGCGACCGCAACAGGCACTCATGCTGACCTGTTCGGCCTGTGACCGTTCATACTTTTCTGATGGGACTGTCGGTATCTACCCGAGCAGTCCCTTTGCTATGTCCAGCATTTCACGGTACTTGGCGCATTCCGCCTCAGCCGCTCTCAGCTTTTCTTCAAGTCGTGCTATAAGCATATCGTTCCCGGTCTCCGCCTCTGCGATCTTTGCATTTTTAAGCCACAAAAAGACCGTTGACTTTGCTACCTTGTACCGTATCGCCGCCGCATCGGCGCTGTGCTCCGTGGCATATGCCACCACCTCCGCCTTCATCACGTCAGAATAGCGGTGTCCGTTTTTCTTCTTCGGCTTCGGCGCTTCCGTGACCTTCTCGCTGTCCGTCATGGTTGCTCTCCACTTTTCTATGCTCTGAGCAGATACCCCGAACTTTCTTGCCGCGTGGTAAATGTCATGCTTTTCCGCACACGTCACCGCCGCCCGCTTTGTTTCCTCCGTTATCATGTGACCACCTTCCTGTTATTCGCTATACGCTTGTTCTGATGATGTCCGCAAGGGTCTTCACCCGCTCACGCATATCATCATTGTCCATAGCACGGGTGAACTTGCACAGCATACGGATGCTGTCAAGAGCCGTGCGGTACTTCACCTCGAACTCCACCTCTGATGTGTCGGGCACCGTCACCGTCCTTGATGCCTCTTTCAGCTCCGTTTCAAGCCCCGTCTTCTCGGCAGATATCCTGTCCACCTGTTCTTTCAGCCGCTCGTTCTCCCTGCGGTATGCCTCATCCAGTGCGTTCATCTGCCCCTGCAGTTCCTCATAGCGCTGGTCCTCTGCCTGCTTTTCGATGTCCAGCTGTTCTATCCTGTCTCTCAGGTCGGATACAAGCACGCTCTCTCCGGCGATGTCCTCTATCTGTTCATCGGTGAGTACCACCTCGCCGCTCTTTGCCGCTTCCAGTTCCTTTTCAAGACTGCGCTGTTTTATCCCGTTTTCCTCGATAACGCCCTTGAGCCTGCCCACCTCTGCGGCTATCTCGTCCTTGACCTTCCGCACCCGTGCAAGTTCCCTGACGTTTTGTATAAACTGTTCGTTTCGGTCGTCAAGCTTTGTCTGAATGTCTGCGATCTCCTTGTTGAGCCGCTCTGCGTTTGCGATGGAAAGTGAGACTTCCTTCTGTACCTGAGCCTGCCACCGCTCTTTCAGATCCTTTTCACGCTCCACCGCCCCGGTGAGCTCATCTATCTTTGCTTTCAGCTCCTTCACTGTGGTGTTTTCCAGGTCAACGTTCTGTGCCACTTCCGCTCTCTGCTCCTCGGTCAGAGTGGTGAGCATGGACAGCTTTTTCACTCCGAATTTGTCTACCCGGGTAGAC
>JAGAZJ010000027.1 GCA_018110925.1 Oscillospiraceae bacterium
CAACTTATTTGTAAGTTACCTTACTCTCATTGTTCAATTTTCAAGATTCTTTTTAGAGCTTAAAACCGCTTTGTTACGCTGTTTTTCAGCCCTCCGCCGCCCCTCTCATCGGGCGACTTATATATCTTACCACATCGCTACTCTTTTGTCAAGGGATTTTTTTCAAGTTTTTCAGATTTGGTTAGTTTGCTGTGGTTTACCATATCTTTAACACTGTCTTTTATGCGGTTTTATCCAAGACATTTTGTCATCGGTGCTTTACACGCATATATCATTCTTTATCGCTTCATACTTCTTCTCGCCGATACCCTTGACCTCCATGATCTCCTCCGCCGTCTCAAACGGCGCTATCTCCCTGTATGCGATGATCGCATCAGCTGTCTTCTCTCCAATGCCCGACAGGCTCATGAGATCTTCCTTTGATGCGGTGTTTATGTTTATCTTCCCCGCTCTTTCGGTCGTGACAGCCTCAGTCTTCTCCGTTTCGGACACCGTCGTTTCTTCCGGCATATCCACAGACATCACCCTCTGAACCGGTATCGGCTCTGTCCCGGGGACATCTCCGCTGATGTCTATGAGTACCGTTGCCTGCGATACCTCCGATATCTCCGTCACGACAGCTTCCGTCTGCTCCTCCGTCATAGCCGATGATGCCGATGTTTCCGTAATGACCTCGACCTCAACGGGCTTCTGACGCATTTTTGCTATCTCGCCCGTGACTATCCCCGTGAGAAAAGCGGCGAGTACGAGAACAAGTGCCGCCGCATAGCTGTCGGGTGCCTTTATCTTCATACTCGCCGCCTCCGTTCAAGATCAGCTTACCGCCCTTGTCTTGCCGCCGTTTTTAAGCACAGGGGAGATATATTTGTACACAACGGCCGTAATGACCGCACTCGCCGCACCCTTAACAAAGGTGAACGGCATATTGAACCTTATCAGACAGTCCATAAGCGTCTCAACGCTCGGGTCTATCACCTTGTATGCACCGATGATGGCTTCCATGCCGCCGAACCCCTTTGCATATATGGGATAGATTATGAAGTAGTTGGACACCACGCTCAGGAGCGCCATTGCCACAGCTCCCGCACCTGCGCCGATAAGAGCCCTGGTCTTGTTTTTCTTGGACTTGTAGATGAGCCCTGCCGTCACCACAAAGGAGCAGCCCAGAATAAAGTTGGACAATTCTCCCACGCCTGCGGTGTTAGACCCCGTGATGAGCTTCACAAGGTTCTTTATCAGGCACACGCACGCACCCGAAACAGGCCCCAGCGCAAATGATGCGATAAGAGCAGGCAGTTCCGACAGGTCAAACTTGATAAACCCGGGGATAAGCGCAGGTATCGGGAAATTCAGCATTTCCAGAACTGCCGCCATAGCTCCCATAATGGCTGTCACCGTCATCCATCTTACGTTTGATACTTCTTTTTTCATAGCAGATACCTCCTGATAGATCTATAATGAGCAATCTGCTTTGAAGGTCTTTCACAGAAAGACACTGCCCCCGTATATGCATACAGGGGCAGAAAAACCGTGTTTCTTCCATCCGGACTATACCGTCGGTATCGGAATCTCACCGATTCATGCACCCCGAAGGACGCTCGCAGACTATACTGCCGGTGGGGAATAGCTCGCAAGAGCATCACCCCGCCCCGAAACAAATTGCTTATTAACTTGTATATCGCCCGACGAACTCATGGCTCGTCACAATGCGCAACGCCCTGTCAGAATGTCTCTTCCTGCTCCTCGTCGTCAAGAGAAACATCCAGTTCAAGCGGTTCGCCGCAGGCAGGACAGTTGAGACTGCCCTCACTCAGCATATCCTCATCGAGATATATCTCCTCGCCGCAGGTAGGACAGATGACCTCATACATACTTTCATCATCAGCATCATCGAGTTCATCATCAGACATATCGCCGTCCTCGCCGCCGCATTTTCCGCAGCAGTCGGAGGAATACACATCCTCAGCGATAGCTCCGACCTCGTCATCGAGTTCATCCGTCCTGTCGGACAGATCGTCGATATCCCTGCCCATCGAATCGACCGCATGAGATATATCGTTCAGCAGCTCGGCGGTTAGGGTCACTATCTCATCATCAACGCCCTTGCCTTTGATAAGGCCGAGAAGATATGCGGATTTTTCCGAAAGTGAATTAAAGCTCATATGCTCCACCTTTCAGCAGACGGGGATCATGCCCTTTCCATGTACTCCCCTGTACGGGTATCTATACGGATCATGTCGCCCTCGTTTATAAAGAGAGGCACCTTGATCTCTGCGCCTGTTTCAAGAGTTGCAGGCTTGGTAGCGTTGGTAGCTGTATCACCCTTGAAGCCGGGGTCTGTCTGTGTTACCTGGAGCTCAACGAAGTTGGGGGGCTCTACTGCAAATACCTTGCCCTTGTAGGAACATACCTTGCAGATCATCTGCTCCTTGACGAACTTGAAGCTGTCGCCCAGCTCGTTTGCACTGATGGGCACCTGCTCGTAGCTCTCGGGATCCATGAAATAATAAAGCTCTCCGTCGGAATATGAATACTCCATATCCCTTCTCTCAACAAATGCAGTGGGGAACTTCGCAGAGGGGTTGTAGCTCTTTTCAACCACAGAGCCTGTGATAACATTCTTTACCTTCGTTCTTACAAAGGCCGCACCCTTTCCGGGCTTAACGTGCTGAAATTCAACTATCTGAAGAACGTTTCCGTCTTCCTCAAAGGTCATTCCGTTTCTGAAATCGCCGGCAGTAATCATAACTAACCTCCAAAAGATTTTATCCTATACATAATAGCACAGTTTTCTGCAATTTGCAATAGTTTTGTGTGATTTTTCCCAAATCGCCATACAGCAAACCGCAAAACAGCCCATTTCTTGTTAAAATGGCTGTATTATTCGTCCGAGGGCGGCAGCTGTTCCATCCTGAGCAGTTTGGATATGCCCTTCTCCTGCATGGTCACGCCGTAAAACACATCCGCTTCCTCCATAGTGCCTCGTCTGTGGGTTATGGTGATGAACTGGGTGGTATCGGTGTAATTGTGGAGGTACTGCGCATATCTCGACACGTTCACATCATCGAGCGCCGCCTCTATCTCATCGAGTATGCAGAAGGGCGCAGGCCGAACACGCAGTATGGCGAAGTATATCGCTATCGCCACGAATGCCTGCTCACCGCCCGACAGCAGTGACAGATTGCCTATCACCTTGCCCGGTGGCGCAACGTTTATCTCTATGCCCGATTCAAGCACGTCGTCGGGGTCGGTAAGCACAAGCTCAGCCCGTCCGCCGCCGAAAAGCTCCGTGAATATCTTCTTGAACAGGGTGTTTATCTCACCGAAGTTCTTTGTGAAGCGCTCCTTCATTATGGCAGTGTATTCGTCTATCAGGCGCAATAACTCACGCTTTGAAGCATTCACGTCCGCAAGCTGCTTTGACAGCACTTCGTATTTTTCCGACACTGTCTTGTAGTCGTCGATGGCTTCAAGATTTATACTGCCCAGAGCCCTGATGCGGTTTCTCACCGTGGTGAGCCTTGTGTCAAGCTCCTTCTTGTCGATATCCTTTATGACCAGTGCCTCGGCTTCCGAGGGGTACAGCTCATACTGCTCCGCCATATCCGACAGTATCTTGTCACGCTCCGAAAACGATGCGTCCCTGCGTTCTTCAAGCCTTATCCTCTCGGCAGAGAGAGCCGCCTTGTCGTCATTCGCCTTTTTGAGTTCGCGTCTCAGCTCGCCGTCCCTGCGCTCACGCTCCAGATTTTCGTGCTTCTTGGCGTTGATGCGCTGTGTTATCTCCTCCGACCTCTTGCCCGAATCCGAAAGGGACACACGCCTTTCCTCTATCTCTTTTTTGTAGCCCTCAATAAGCTCCTTCTGACGGGCTATCTCAACGGTATGCCCTGCGGATATGTCGCCTGTCTTCCTGCCCTGCTCCTTAATATCCTCGACAAAGGCAAGAGCCGCTTCCCTGTCCTTTTCAAGAGATGTGCGCTTTATGCTCAGACCCGATATTCGTTCCGAGAGCTCATCCCTCTGCTGACGTAGCCTTTCGTATTCAGCGCCGTCTGCACCCGACTCGGCCTGCTCTGCCGCTATCTTTGCTTCCGTATCGGCGAGCTTTTTCTCATTCTCGGTTATGATGCGCTCGGTGTCCTCACGCTTCTTTTCAAGGCGTGATGCGGTATCGTCCGCAAGACGCTGCGCATTCTCGTTCTGCTCTTCAAGCTGGGCTATTCGTTTCAGCTCGCTCTCATATCTTATCCTGTCCTCGCCCATGCGCCTGAGATCGGCTTCAAGAGCTTCAAGGTCTATCGCCGCCTTGTCGCACTCCGCTTTCAGCCTGCCGAAGCGCTCCTTTATCTCCTGCTCCTCCGCCGTCCTGCTCCTTATCTCGGCGGCAACGCTTTCTATCTCGTTCTTTCTGGTAAGTATACCGCTGGATCTGTTCACGGAACCGCCCGTGTACGAACCGCCCGCGTTGACCACCTGGCCGTCAAGGGTGACTATCCTGAACTTATAGCCGAAGCGCTTTGCGATAGCGCCCGCCTGGTCTATGTCCTCCGCAACAGCCACTCTGCCCAGTATCGAGGTCACGACGCCCTCATACCTCTTGTCATAGCCAACCAGATCACAGGCAAGAGCCACAAAACCGGCGCACATATCAAGGCCTCTCTCACTCAGCCTGTTCCCGTGTACGGAAGTGAGCGGCAGGAACGTGGCACGACCCGCACCCATCTCTTTGAGCAGGCGTATGCCCTTCTTTGCGCTCTCCTCATCCTCGGTGACGATATTCTGCACCGAGCCGCCAAGAGCCGTTTCTATCGCCGTGCTGTATTCCGGCGGCACATCCACTATCTGTGACACCGTACCTACGATGCCGCTTATCCTGCCGTTCTTTGATGAGCGGAGTATCTGCTTTACGGCATTGGCGTAGCCGTCCATGCTGTTCTCAAGGTCTGTGAGTATCCGCTCCTTGCTCCTGAGACCGCCTATATCGGCAGAGAGAGCCGAAAGCTGTGCAGAAAGCTCCGACTGCTTCTGACGCTTGCCCTCATAGATGCGCTTCATGCCGAGTATCCTGTTGTTCTGCTCCTCCGCCTTTTCGGAGACCACTCTGAGGCCGTCCTCGGTCTCCGCCTTTTCCTTTGCAAGACCGTCCTTGCCCTGTGCTATCTCGTCAAGACGCTGTTTTGCGCTAACAGCCTGTGACTGCGCTTCATCAAGGCTGTTCCGTGCGGCTATGACGGTGGTGTTTATCTCGGTGCGGCGTATGTAGAGCGCATTGAGCTTCTGTTCGTGCTCGGAGCGCTTTCTGTCAAAAACGTCGGAGCTTGTCCTTGTGTGTATGAGCTCGTCCTCTGCGGCTTTTACATCGTTTTCCAGCTGTCTCAGCTGAGCGGAGATGTCATCGGCCTCTTTCAGCTTTTCAGTCACCAGCCGCCTGTTCTCCTCACTGCTGGTCCTGGCGGCTTCTATCGCCTTTTCCAGCTCCTCTGTCTTTTCCTGTGCGTGCTTGATATTATTTTCGAGCACGGCAATGCCCGATATGTCCTCGGAATTGCTCCTCTCGTTCTCGATCAGTTCCGCCTGGAGAGAGTCCACCTCGATATTGGCAAGGCTTATCTCCTCGGACAGCAGCTGCTGCTTCTCCTCCAGTGTATTTATATCATTCTCGGAGTTGCGGAACTCTGCCGAGTTTATCAGCAGTTTGTCCTCTATCTCCCTGATCCTGGTTTTCAGCACCTCCACAGTGCCCATCCAAGAGGTTATCTCCAGGGATTTCTTCTCCTCCGCATACTTTATGTATTTTTCCGCCTTCTCCGCCTGTATCTTCAGGGGTCCCAGCTGTTCCTCATAGAGAGAAACGGAGTCGTTGAGGCGGTCGATGTTCTCCTCCGCCTTTTTAAGCTTGTTCTCGGCATCTTCCTTGTGATAGCGAGCCTTTGATATGCCTGCGGCCTCCTCGAATATGCTCCTGCGCTCAGATGAGCGTGATGAGACTATCTCTGCCACCTTGCCCTGCCCTATGATGGAATAGCCGTCCCTGCCGAGACCCGTGTCCATGAAAAGCTCGGACACGTCTTTCAGCCTGACCTGCTCGCCGTTTATGATGTATTCGCTCTCACCGCTCCGGTAGAGCTTTCTGGTGACGGATACTTCCTTTTCGGAGGTGTTGAGGAGCCCCTTGTCGTTGACTATATTCAGCGTGACGCTTGCAAAGCCCATGGGCTTGCGGAGCTGTGTTCCCGCGAAGATGACATCCTCCATTTTTGCGCCTCTGAGCGTCTTTGAGGACTGCTCACCCAGTACCCAGCGCACCGCATCGCCTATATTGGATTTGCCGCTGCCGTTAGGCCCTACCACGGCGGTTATGCCTTTTCCGAATTCAAGGCTTATCTTGTCAGGGAATGACTTGAATCCCTGGAGTTCAAGTGATCTGAGATACATAAACACTGTCCTTTGGCTCAATATTACCGATCCTGTGACGGATGCCCCTGCGGCTCACGCCGCCGGCGTGTACTATGATAACACAAACCGCATAAAAAGTCAAATGCGATCACGGCACATTCACGCAGGGACGAACGGCATCATCAAACGAAAACACCCGAATGCCCATAACATTCAGGTGTCGCAAAGCCTATACCACAGGTCATCATGTCACAAATGACCCAACATATCAATTATAATACAAAACCGCCCGAAAGGTCAATAGGCAAAATGTATAAATATTTTGCACAAATCCTGTGCGGTAATTTTTCGAAAAACTATTGACTTTTTACAGGGGATGTGGTAGTATAATATCAACGAAAGGGAAAGCTCAATACACTAACCGAAAGAGCAGTCCGTATTCGACAACGTCAGCAGAAAGGGGCGAGTCCGATGGCAACAGAGACACAGTCAAGAGAGTTCCGTAGCGGCTCGTACATCGGTGAAGGCTGAGGGAAGTATAAATGCAGTATAGCCTGTGAGCTATCCACTTCCGATTATTAAAACGATTGGTTTTACATCCGAATATACGAGTACCGCAGGAGCTTTGGCAAGTGTTAGTCCATTAAGGGTGACACAGAGCTTTGGGCGGTGATTTTTATACCCTTTGCGGGACAGGGTGCACAGCATCTCACCTGATAAGGTGGCACGCAGTTTATACCTAGGGTTCTCTCTTGTTGAAGATTGCGGATCCAACGGAAGGATCCGGTGATTAAAGTCAATTCCGAAAGGATGACAGCTTATGAAGGGATTTTTCAGAAGGTTCATTTGATCTGAGAGGAGTGAGTCCAACAGGCTGTTTAGTTTGACCGCAGTGTATGCCGAAAGGCAGCGGCAGGATGTTACGCTCATAAGGCCGATGGTCAGGGAGCGTGTACCGTAGTGATACGGCAAATTCCCGAAAGGAATGATTTCGTATGATCAGGAGATATTCCGGAATCTGAAGAAGAGGAGTGAGTCCGAAAGTAACTTGAAGCTTCTTTAAGTGCTTGGGTTCTTGATGAAAGGGCTGATTTTTATGAAATCGAGAGGTCACGATCTGCATCGCAGGTGAGCGGGCCGGGGTCATAGGGACGTCGGTTCGGGAAAGACGTAAACTTTTAGATGATCAAGGAGATACTCCCATGGACAGTTGAACGGTTGCACTAAACGACTAAACTCGGGTGTGAAGCCCTGAGAAGCAAGATGAGGTGTATTCCAATGGCATGAGATCCAATGCCTGAATAACTATCCACTTTGTGGAAATAAAGTAATGGAGCAAGTCCAATGGATTAAAGTTTATAGATCTTTTGCATATAATATGCTTTAAATAGAATTTCTGCTTTTGTAAAGGAGCATGTATCGCAACTTATTTAAAGTTTATTTCGGTAATCTGAATGATAGGGAGTGAGTCCGCCTAACACGGTAAATTCTGTTTAGGATCTTTGGTTCCCGATGAGGGAGCTTGATAATGATAATACAGCGTCGCTTTAGGAGTTCGGAAGCGGCGCTTTTTCATGCCCTCATACACTCGGATATCCCCCGTACATACGGACAGCGCCCGACGCTTTGCGTCAGGCGCTGTTTCCATACTGATCTGTTGTTCGGTCAGAATATCACTTATTTATAAACTCGACGAAATCTCTCTCGCAGAGAGCCCGTGAGAAGTAATACCCTTGCAGATAATCCACATCGAGATTTGCAAGGATCGCCGCCTGCTCGGCGGTCTCAACGCCCTCTACCAGTACATCACGCTTCATCTGCTTGAACATCTTGACCGTGTTCTCAAGCATTATCCTGCCGAGCTCGGTCTGCTCCGCTCCCCTGAGCAGGCTCTTGTCTATCTTGATTATATCAAAGTTCAGAGACAGCAGAGCGTTCATATTTGAATAGCCCGTGCCGTAATCATCCATCGAGAAAAGAAATCCGCTGCTCTTCAAAGTATTTATGACGTGGCTCAGGAGCTCATAGTCATCAGCCGCCACCGATTCGGTGATCTCAAAGTTCAGAAAATGCTTGTCTATGCCCGACCTCTCGACTATCATGTTGATATGTTCGGCAAATCCGGGTCTCATGCACTCTATCACCGACAGGTTCACGTTTATCGAGCCCATGCCGTGTACGGCGGGTATGCCGCTCTTGATAAAGGCACATACCTGTTCAAGGACAAAGTCGTCGATTCGGTCTATGATGCCCATCTGCTCCGCCACGGGGATGAATTCGTCGGGGGGTATGTCGCCAAGCTCCCTGTCGTGCATCCTGACGAGTGCTTCCGCACCGTGGAGCTTTCTGTCCTTCATGCTGTATGTCGGCTGATAGTATACGGAGAAGCTCTTTTCCTCAAGCCCTCTCGACACAGCCGCCTCGACCGCATTGTGCCTTATCAGATAGTTCAGA
This sequence comes from Oscillospiraceae bacterium, assembly GCA_018110925.1. Taxonomy (GTDB): domain Bacteria; phylum Bacillota; class Clostridia; order Oscillospirales; family Ruminococcaceae; genus Huintestinicola. The sequence goes on from JAGAZJ010000027.1 coordinate 8,854, forward strand.
TCATCGCCCGTCAGCACCTTTTTGTCATTGCCCTTGGGCAAGGGTGCGTCTATCATGTAGAATGCGTGCCTTGCGCCTGCTATCTGCTTGCTCGGCAGCCCTGCGGCGAGCACGACTGCTTTGAGCATAATATCCATATCATTGAGCCGCCAGGTCGAGTCAAAGCGCCTGCTCAGCTCCTCCGCCTTGTCCCTTGCTTCCTTCTCACTCTTGTCGGTCATAGCAATGACAAATGTGCCTGTGCTTGCGTTATAGACAGCCGCCCTCGGCACTGCCGACCGCAGATAATCAGCCACCAGTCCCGACAGCACATCGGTATTTTCAAGACCTGTGGTGCGCAGTATTATATCGGCATTGGTTATCCTGAGCACTATCAGCTGGACGGGGCGCTTGTTAAGGATATATCCGTCTAAATCCAGCTTCAGGGCTCTGCGGTTGTAAAAGCCCGTGTCTGAGTCTATCCTCTCGTCCTCACTCTCAACGGAGAGCATTATGCCCATAAGACCCAGTGCCTCCGCAAAAAGCTCGACCTTTATGTTGTTGAACACGAGCTGTACAAGTATTCCTGCGGCAACGACAAAGAAGAAATAGAACAGCGCAGACCTGCGCTTCTCGGTCAGTGCCTTCCATGTGGACATGAGGCGCAGGAAAGCCAGCACGAGATAGAAGGCGGCGGCGGCATAGATTATGTACTCTGCCCACCCTCGCTTGAAAAGCCGGTTCTCGTCAAATGTATACAGCCATGATGTCAAGGGATTTGTCAGAGCCAGAAGCTCCGTGACCGCAAACACCGCTACATACACTATCTTCATTTTGCTTTTTTTGCTGAACGCCACACCGCAGACAGTGGTGACGTAGGCAAAGAACACGGGGCTCAGCATGGTATGCACCGCAAAATAGGTATATACCATCGTCTGATACACAAGGAAATATGTGTTGCTCTCAAAGAGCAACGCCTCCATATACCCTGCGCCTATCTCGCTCAGGGCATTGAAAAACACGATGTATATGAGCGCAATGTAGATCTGATTATTCTTTTTGTCGGTGCGCTGCTGTATGACCGTGAAAAGCAGACAGGTAAGACAGATCATCAGCGCAGAAAAACCGAATATTATCCGTGTATAATCGTATGTATTCATAACACTCCCATGATACCGGTCTGTGGTCTGTATAACAGAACCGCCGGTATAAAGCGATCATAATACTAATTCCTCGATGTATAGAGGATCTCTGCCCACAAAACCGCATATACTTAAACTTTTGCAGGTATTTCTTCTCTCTTCGTCAGAAGATAATTGCTTCGGTCAATAATTAGTATAAAAACCTATCACCTTGATTATACCACAATCATATATCATTGTCAACTTTATTATGAACTATTTCTTACGGTTCATCCGTCATCATCGAGCGCCAGTGCGGTGTGCCGTGCATAAACCGTCAGAGCGGCATCTATGCACAAAGAGACGAACAGGGAAAGGAGCGCATCCGTCCTTGCAATCAGTCCGACGGCAAGGTCTGCGGCAAAATGTACTGCTATCGCTATATACAGATATTTCTTTGACTCTCTGTAATGCACCGATGCCATAACGAGCACGGAAAAGGCGATGTGTATGACGATGCAGCCCGCAAATGATGCCATGCCTAACAAGCCCTCTGTCTCCACCTCGCCTGCGTGCAGACCTTTCAGGAAGTGATCCGTCATGACCGTCACATTGCCGAGTATAAGCTCTGCTCCGCCGTGACCCGCTCCGTAGGACATGGCATCGTGCCACTTGTCGTGCTCATGCATCACATACATCATGGCAAGGTATCTGCCCACCTCTTCAAGAACGCCCGAAAGCACCGCATTTGCGGCAATGTCCCCTGCTCCGCCGCTGTTCAGAAAAAGGCGGAAGACCGCCCTGATCCACGATATGACCATGTATGTGAAAAAGCCCGTGAGAAACGGCTTCAATGCGGCACCCGTGCGCTTTCTGAGAAACAGGTACACACCGAAGGGCATTGCCGCCGCAATGAGTATCTCGATAAATCCTGCAACAGCGTTCATATCTTCTTTATGTTGTCGTCATGCTTTGAGGCAAGGCCGTGTATGGCTTCGATGATCTTACGTCCGTTCGCTTCCCTGAAATCCTTTATTAGCCTTACCACCGAGGATACCATGAATATTCCCATTGCGATGGCACCCGCCGCCTCAAAGGTGTCGAGCAGGCGGCTGAGGAAGGATTCGCTGTCCCCCAGCACAAGGGTTATCATAGTGTCGTATATGGTCTTTCCCGGCACAAGGGGGATTATGCTGACCACCAGATACATATTTACGGGGGAGCGGAAGAGACGTGCCAATATCTCCGAATAGAGCGCCACAGCCGCCGCCGCAAGGAATATGCTCTTGACCTCGCTCACCTCCAGCCCTGTGAGCAGGGAATACACAAACTCGCTGACCACGGCACCTATCGCCGCCGCTATCAGATGTCTGCGCAGGATATTGAACATCATGCCGAAGGCGATGCACGCCACGAATATTATCAGACAGGGAACGACTATATCATTCAGTATATCCATATCGTCCCCTCCGTTATATGAGCGATGCCGCAACAGCCGCACCTGCGCCGACTGCAAGCCCTGCGGCAGTCAGGAGCGCTTCCGTCAGGGTGTATATTCCCGAATAGAAGTCACCGGATATGAAATCTCTCATGCAGTTGGTTATCTGTATGCCCGGCACGAGCGTCATGGATGCGCCGATTATCATTTTGTCAAAGCCCGATACGAAGTCCACCGACTTTATCGCCACCGCAAGGAAGGATATGACCGCCGAGCAGACCACAGCATTGAGAAAGGCGCTCGCCTTCACTGCTTTCAGCCTCTCGCTCATAAACCTTATCACCACAGCCAGCAATGAACCGAATATCACCTCTGTGATATTGCCGCCGTAGAAAAAGGTGAATGCTCCCCCGACGATGAAGTATGCCGCATACATCACCGCCTGCGGATATACAGGGCGCTTGTTTATCTCGTTGAGCTTTTTGAGTATAGCCATATGCTCAGGTCTTCTCAGACATATCCAGCGTGACAGGTCATTGAGCCTGCCCAGCCTGTCGAGATTTGTCTGTCTGCCGCCAACCATAACGGTGTCGGTGACGGGCATATCGCCCTTTATGGTTATGATGAAATTCGCAGGGGTGGCGTATATCTGGGCATTGTGCTTGGAATATGCCGCACATATCCGCTTTATGGTATCCTCTACCCTGTGTATCTCCGCCCCGTAAAGCGTCATATACTTGGCAATGGTCGTACACACCTGTGCAAGCTGTACATCAGTCATCAATATAGCCCCTTTATAAATATGCGATCGTGTAAAAGCCAACGGATCCAAATATGCGGACGCAGGTGTCATATCAGCGTTGCAGCCGTCGGCACACGATTCCTTAAAAACTCGTATAAACAAAAGTCACCGTGCCGCAGACTGCGCAGATGCCACAGTCTTATCAACGAAGTGGCTATCGGCACTGCCGACTATATGTGTATGCCGCCGTTGACACCGAGTATCTGACCAGTGATGAAATCGGATGCCTCGTCGGCAAAAAACAGCGCCGCCCTCGCCACGTCATACGGCGTCCCGATGCGCCCAACGGGAGTTTCCTCGCAAAGCTCACGCATGGTCGCCTCGTCATGGCAGGCGTTCATGTCGGTATCTATCACGCCCGGCGTGATGCAGTTGACGGTTATCCCCGACGGTCCGACCTCCTTGGCAAGAGCCTTTGTCAGACCTATGACAGCCGCCTTTGCCGCCGAATAGTGTACCTCACACGAGCCGCCCGTTTCGCCCCACATGGAGGAGATGTTTATTATCCTGCCGTACTTATTGTGTATCATATGGGGTAATATGGCATGGATAAGGGCATAGTCGCCCTTGACGCTGACATTCATCATGCGCTCCCACATATCCTCGGTAATATCGGTGAAAAGCGCCTGCTCGGATATGCCTGCGTTGTTTATCAGCACATCCGCTCTGCCGCCGTCAAGTATCCGTGACACGGTGTCATGCACCATACCCACATCACTCACATCGCACCTGTACATCTCAAAGCCCTGTGAGCGCATATCATTGGCAATATCCTCACTGGCAAGATACAGCCCCGCCACATGATATCCCCGGTTTTTAAAAAGCTCCGCACAGGCTCTGCCTATTCCCCTTGTGGCACCTGTTATGACCGCTGTGTTCATTCGCCGCTCCTGTCTGACGCCCTTTTCCTTGAGGGAGTGAGCAATGCCAGTGCGGTGATGGCGAGCACGCCCGCAAGAGAGAGTATGATACCCTCTTTGAGTCCCTTGGGGAAGAACTTCATCTCTATCTCATGGTCGCCTGCGGTGAGAGGCACGCCTATGAGCGCATCGCATACCTCGACAGGCTCGGTCCTGACACCGTCCACATATATCGTCCAGCCGGGCTCCCAGCTTATCGTGGTGAACATGATGCCGTCCTTTTCAGCGTTTATCGTGCCCTTGAGGTGATCCTCCCTGAAGGATGTGACTTTCAGGCCGTGCTCTTTCAGCCTGGCAACGTCCTCCTTGAACATATCCTCGTCCAGCCAGCATATGATCTTGTCCTTGAACAGCAGTTCGTTCTTTTCCTCGGTGATGGTCGCTATCAAAGATATCTTCTCGCCCTTTGTGAACCTGCCCAGAGTCATTATGCGCATATTGCCGCCCTCGAAATAGTAGTTCAGAAATTCCTTGTTGAGCCAGAGGTTTACCTTGCGCTCATAGGATGAGGGCATATAGAAGTAAAGCATATTGCCGTTGGGGGCTTTGAAGGTGAACTCGACGTGGCTGTTCTTGCCCTTTTCCACGGGCACATACTTTGTGTGAGAGCCATAGCTGGTCTGGTGGGCATTCTCGGGAAAAGTGCCGAGGAGCTGTACACGGTGGAAATATTCCTTGTACTCATCGCCCACCAGATGGCTCATGAGCTCGTTCTGATTTCTGAACGGGTCGTCAAGGTCAAGGCTCACGTCAAGTATGGAGTCATCCGCCATGAAGCCGACAGGCAGGGCGTTGGGGTTCTCATAAACGCCGAATATATCCACATCGTCCTCATTCATCAGCACAAGGTCGGGATACGACTTGTCCGAAGGGAGTTTTTCGCTCTCGACAGTCTGCTTGTCCATGACGTACTTTATGCCGAGTATGGCATCGGTGATGTATGTGGCTCCGTCATATTTTATGTAATGACCGCCGTAGGAGAAGCCGAGACGGCGCAAAAACTCAATGGGCTTCTTGTTCATGGTGGAGCTTGAATGGGATATGCCGAAGGAATTCATCGCAAGGGCATCGTTCACCGTTCTGTGATAGTTTTTCTCTATACGGTAGAAGCCGCTCTTTTCAAAGGGGTCTTTCTCGTATATCTTGCTCACAGTATCCCTGCCGAGAGTGATGTAGCGGTTGTAGGAGGAATACTTGGAGTACACCACGTCCTTGTTTATGTCAAACATGGTAGTGAGCGCCGTGCCGAAGAATTCACCCGATATGATGACACCGAGGACATATGTGAGCACCGCCCTCTTCTTCCGGGGAGCGAGCTTTATAAATCTGAGGAGCAGGGCATAGACAAAGGCAAACACCACCGTATACCACACGGTGAGTATCAAGTCAACGCCCTTGAAGTCCTTTCCGCCCACATAAAAGGCATAGACCATAAGTGCGAAGGCAGTGATGCCTATTTCCTTGACGGTGATGCCGCTCAGCCTCTCAAACGTCAGCGCACCCATTATCAGTACAATGAAGCTGAATGTGAAGCTGTATCTGTAAGGGAGCCAGTTGGGCACCTGGAAACCGTGCCATGCAAGGTCGACCGTTGACATATACATGGACAGGGTGACAGCCATGAGTACGGAACCGAGGCCTATTTTCTGTCTGAAGCGTATCTTTGAATTGAGGAAGAACAGCGGCACCAGCATAACGGCGATAACGCCGCAGTATATGACGGGCGAGCCCTCAGGACGGCAGGTGTCGTACACATTGGGCAGTACGTTCTTGAAAAAGTCGATGAAGTCAAACTGGGTCTTCAGCTTATAGCTCGGCTTTGTGAACTCGAATTTGCCCAGACCAAGCGAATAATAGAGGGGTATCAGCACCCATGACGCTGTCAGTGCGGCGATACAGCCGCCTGCCGCAAAGCGCACTCCTGAGCTGACAAACGACTTGAAGGAGAATGTGTATACCTTTTTGCCTGCAAAATAGTAGTAGATGAAGTATATGATCGAGAAAAAGGTAATCATCCAGCCGATGTAGAAATGAGCCATATACATGAGTGCCAGCGGTATGATGAAGCTGAGCCAGCCGCCGTCGTCTATGATCTTCTCTATGCCGTAGATTATGAAGGGCAGATATATGAGGCCGTCAAGCCACATGGGGTTCATGAGCTGAACGATCATATAGCCCATGAGGGAATACATTATTGAGAAAAGGAACGCCGTGCTGTCCTTGCAGTTCTTGGAGCGTCTGAGATAGATGAAGAAGGACAGCGCCGCAGTGCCCACCTTGCATATCTGCATGATAAGAAGTGACTCCGTCATCATGGAGCGGGGCAGCAGCATGGGTATTATGACAAAGGGGCTCGCAAGGTAATATGCGTACATTCCCATGATCTCGCCGGAGAGATTTCTGCTCCAGGAGTTCACAAGACTGCCGTTGCCGTGCAGGGCATCCCTCAGATTTTCATAGTAGTAAACGTACTGACCGTTAAGGTCGAGCACCAGCACCGACATATCGCCGAAGGGATGCACTCTGAACGCCGCATACGCCCCGAAGAGGAGCAAGGCCGGTATCAGGAACACGAATATATACACCTTATGAGAGAGTATGCTCTCCCATATCTTTCCAAAAAAGGCAGAGAGCTTTTCCTTCCGCCCGGGGACAGCCGCCTTTGTGTCGCCGCTGTCGGCATCGGCTCCTTCGGGCAAAGTCTGTGCACCATCCGTGTCTGTCTCTGATGCGTCGGGGGTATCGGGCTCTGCGGCAGCAGTTTCATCCGCAGGGTCTATCTCCCCTGTCTGTATATTCTTTTCTTCCATAAATTTTTCTCCGATTATAGGTTTAGTATACCAAAACACAGTATCACATTTTATTATACACCGAACAAGCCGAAAATACAAGTGTTTTGAGAAAATAAAACAGACGGCAAAAAAGCGTCCCCGCACTTACAGCAGGAACGCCGTATATCATTCTGTCGCTTTCATGGACGAAGCCATGTCTATGCTTTTGAGCTTGAAGAATATGATGACATTGACAAGTATCACAAATGCCGTCATCAGCAGTACCGTCCACAAAAAGCAGACAGGTGCGATGTCACGCATGAACATGACGGTGCTGACCTCCGCCGTGACTATAACGAAGCGCTCAAATGCCACTCCCACAAGCAGTCCCAGGAGAACGCCAAGCACCGTGGTTATGGTGTTCTCACGGTAGACATAGGAGCTCACCTCGCTGTCAAAAAAGCCCAGTACCTTGATGGTCGCAAGCTCATAGCGCCTTTCGGTGATGTTTATCTCCGCCAGGTTCAGCAGTATCACAAATGTCAGCGCGCCTACGAATATGATTATCACCACCACGATAAGGTCAAGGCTGGATATGAGGTCAAAGAAGTTAGACAGTCCGTCCTGCATGAATACGGCGGATGTCACGCCGCCGCAGGCGATGAGCTTTTCCGTGGCGTCGTTCCTGCCCTGCCTGTCAGGCACGGATGTGGTGCGTATCAGTATCGTGTCGGGTGTCATCTGCCCGAAAAGCTCCTCATAGGTCACGGGGCTGAGATAGACATAATGGCCGATGTGGTTTTTTACCACCGCATATATCTCTATGTCATGCGCCGCTCCCTGTATCTTTATGCTGTCCCCCGTCTTTACGCCGAGGAGGGATGCGAGCTTCTCGGTCACGACCGCACCGCCGCTGTACAGAGGCGTGCTCCTGCCCGTAGATGCGTCTCTGAGGTCTATGTAGCCCTCAAGGCTGTCCGCAGGGGAGAAGATATATGCCTCCTCCTTTTTGCCCGCAAAGGAAACATCCTTCTTCTGCTGGTCGGCGTAGATATGTCCGTCGTATATGCCGAGGGATGTGATCGCCGCATCAGCCTCCTCACGCTCCTCATCGGTGATGTCTTCATCGAGAGTGACCATTGCGTCATAGGAGAATATCTGCCCGTACTGCCTGTCGGGAGCGGCGGATATGGCGTATTTGAGCCCGAACCCCGTAAGGAGCAGGGCGGTACAGCCGCCTATGCCCACCAGCATGAGGAAAAATCTGCTCTTGTATCTGAACAGGTTGCGGAAGGATACCTTCCTAAGAAACGGCATTGCCGACCAGAGCGAGGGGAACTTTTCAAGGAATATCCGCTTGCCGCTCCTCGGGGGCTTGGGACGGATAAGCACGGCAGGCATACCCCTCAGTTCCTTTACGGCGGCATAGACCGCAGAGAGGGATGTACACAGCAGCGACACCACCGCACAGCCCGTGCATATGCCCATATCATAACGCGCCTCAAAGGCAGGGAAGTGGTACATGGTGGCATAGCAGTCAAATATGACCTTCGGCAGCAGCTTTGACCCGAGGACAAGCCCCACGGCACTGCCGACAGTGCTTGCCGCCGCCGCATAGAGCACATACTGCATCACTATGGAGACCGAAGAAAACCCAAGCGCTTTGAGAGTGCCTGCCTCTCCCCTGTTCTCCTCTACCATCCTTGTCATGGTGGCACAGCACACCAGTGCGGCTATCAGCACGAAGAACACTGGGAATGCCGCCGCAATGGAGTCCACCCTGTCGCAGTCATCGCCGTAGGACATACAGTCAGGGTCGAACCCGTTGCGGTCGGTGATATACATTTTTCCGTCGGCGAGCCTGTCCTCAAGCTCGTTCTCAGCCTTTTCAAGCTCTTCTTCCGCATCGTTCAGCTTTATCTCGCCGTCTTTAAGCTCTCTTTCCGCCTTGTCAAGCTCTGCCCTTGCCTTGTTCAGCTCCTTCTGTGCGTCCTGTATCTTCGTATCGGCATCGCTCAGCTCTTCGCTCCTGCTCTTTACCTCTTCACGCTTTGCGTCAAGCTCGGCAAGGGCGGCGGCCGTCGCCTGTCTGACCTGCTCGTTGACGGCGATTATGCCGTCCCTTGCGGTCTTTCTGGTGTCGGGGTCGGTCTTGGGGTCGGTTATGACGTATATGGCTAGCAGCTCCTGCACCTGTGCATCCACGCTGTTGGCATCGTAGGATGCCTGTATCTCCTTGAACGAGTCAAGGAGCGGCAGGGGCAATGTCTGGAGATAGGTGTTCTCATAGTCCGACAGGAATTTGTCGATGAAAGTGCAGGTCTCCGCAAGGTCCTGCATTTGCAGGGTCTTTTCGTCTATCTCACGCATAGCATCCTCGACAGAGCCGGAGAATTCGCTCATCTCGCCCCTCATGCCGTCTATCTGTGCCTTTGCTTCATCATATTCGGCAAGCCCCTGTTCATATTCACGCTTGCCCTTCCGATACTCCGCTTCTGCGTCCTCCAGCTTCTTTCTTGCGTCGTCAAGCTCCTCACGGGCATCGTCCCTGATACGGTCACGCCGCCTGTCGAGCAGTACCGCAGAGCTTCTTTCAAGCTCATCCGCCGCATCGGATACGACACTGTCGTAATAGTCGGAAAATGCCGCCGCAGTCCTCGCATCGCTTACGGACAGATAGATGTCCGTATATGCCTCATATGCGAAGGCATCGGGTCTGACATAGGCAAAGGCTGTCACCTCGCCCGTGCCTATCCGGGAATGTCCCCTGGCGTCGGTGACATACAGGGGCGATGAAGCAAGCCCCACCACGGTGAACTCGGTGACGGTCAGTATATCCTCAACATCCTCATCATCGGGGGCATAGAACCTCACCTTGTCGCCTATCTTAAAGGACACATCCTCCCCCGAATGTTCGTCACACACTATCTCATCGGGAGCGATTGGGGCTCTGCCCTCGGAAAGGACTATCCTGTTGAGGGGCTGATCCGAAGTGAATGACATCAGCTTTATGACGCATTTGCCCCTGGCGCCGTCCGTGAAAAGATCCGCACTGTATCCCGCATACGCCCTGTCAAGCTCATGCACGGTGCTGAGTATATAGTTCACGTCGTCATCGTTGAAACCGAGAGTTGACATCATATGCAGGTCCGCCAGCGCCGTGTCGGAGTAGTATCTCCACGCCGAGGCCTTCATCTCCGGTGCTGATGCCTTGACTCCCGAGTAGAATGCACAGCTTATGGCTATTATCGCCGTTATCGCAAGAAACCGCCCGAATGTGCGGAACACTCTGCGCAGGCTGTTTCTGAACAATCTGCTCACCTTGAAAGCTCCCCCTTACCACTCTATATCTTCCACAGGAGTGGGAGAAGGGTTGAGCACGATCTTTGCGACCTTGCTGTTCTTTATCTTTATGACCCTGTCAGCCATCGGGGTTATCGCCTGATTGTGGGTTATCACGACGACGGTCATGCCTTTTTCGCGGCAGCAGTCCTGCAAGAGACCCAGTATGGTCTTGCCCGTGTTATAGTCAAGTGCGCCCGTGGGCTCGTCGCACAGCAGGAGCTTCGGAGATTTTGCGATAGCCCTTGCGATGGACACTCTCTGCTGCTCGCCCCCGGAAAGCTGTGAGGGGAAGTTGTTCATCCTGTTTTCAAGGCCGACCCTTTTGAGCGTCTCTCTCGGGTCAAGGCTTTTTTTGCATATCTGTGAAGCCAGCTCCACGTTTTCAAGGGCAGTGAGGTTCTGCACGAGATTGTAGAACTGGAACACAAAGCCGATGTCATAGCGCCTGTACGCCGTCAGCTCCCTTGGGGAGAGGCTTGCGATATTCCTGCCGTCAACGATGATCTCGCCCTCATCACAGCGATCCATGCCGCCGAGGAGATTAAGAACCGTGGTCTTGCCTGCGCCGCTCTCGCCCGTGATGACCACGAACTCGCCCTCTTCTATGTCAAAGGTAACACCGTCTGATGCGGTTATGGTGACCTCACCCATGCGGTAACGCTTGAATACATTTTTCATCGAAACATAGCTCATATATAAACTTCCTCATCATTGTTATCGGAACATACCCTTTGATTATACCATTTACAGCGCTTTTTTAATAGTGGCAAATTAAGAGAAAATGTATGTCGACGGTAAAGTTTTTTATAATATTTATCCAAACGGGTATTGTGGAGGGTATAAAAAGCAAAACCGCAGGACTTACCTGCGGCACTGCGATAAACAGACAGACCCTTAACTAAAAAGCCGAAAGTGAAGTATAAATGCCAAAGCTCCCACGAATTAACGTGGGAGCTACGTTGGCTGCCGGCACTGCCGGCTGGTGGAGATGACGGGAATCGAACCCGTGTCCGAAAACCTATCCACCCGAACTTCTCCGAGCGCAGCTTATCTACAACATTCCCCCGAGCGGCATCCGGGTAAGCACGGAGCCGTCAGAGTAGCCTGCAATACATCATCCGTGACACAGGCACTTCACGGTGACGTTCACTGCTAATCGACGCCCAGGCTCAAGCCGCAGTACTCAAGAGCAGGACGGACGGCTGTCAAGCAGCCATCGGTACAAAATTATTCTTGTCGTCTAATTTTAAAACGTGTGCGGTTTAAAGAGTTACAGCACCGTCCTCTGCTCGCTTATCGAGATTCAAAGTCCCCGTCGAAACCTTTACATCCCCATATAAAGATCAGAGTATACTCTGAGATCTTTTGATTGTATTACGAAGTCAGCAATGACCCCATCCGCGGGAAATCCATTCCCCGTCTTTTTTCTCAACTGTCCAGAGTCCCAGGCTGTCATATGCCATATCAGGTGACCATCCTGTGTCGATGCCCGAAAAGGTCACTGCCTTGAAATACAGCAGCTCATGTCCGTTATCTGTTTCATAGTCTCCGTCAACATATTCAAGCTATGGAGCAGCCTGCATAGAAAATACCGACACCAATCACGGGCAACAGAAGTATTCCCGCAATAACGGCGATGATCGCCTTTGTAGCTTTATCCATTACTGATTGCGGCTCTTGATAGCACGCTCGATATCGCGCTTTGCGGCGGCTTCTGCCATTGCATCACGCTTGTCATGGAGCTTCTTGCCCTTGCACAGACCCAACTGCACCTTGACCTTGGAGCCCTTGAAATAGAGCGAAAGCGGTATGAGGGTCAGACCCTCCTGCTTTACCTTGCCGAAAAGGCGGAGTATCTCACGCTTGTGCATGAGGAGCTTCCTGACACGCATGGGGTCACGGTTGAATATATTGCCGTGCTCATAGGGCGATATATGCATACCCTTGATCCACAGCTCACCCTCATCGATACTGCACCATGAGTCCTTTAAATTCACGCCGCCCTGACGTATCGCCTTGACCTCGGTGCCCACAAGCTCGATGCCTGTTTCAAAGGATTCTATGACGAAGTAGTCATGGCGTGCCTTACGGTTGTCTGCTATGGTCTTCAGACCTGTTTTCTCAGCCATGATCTCACCTCCGCACACATATAGCCATCCAAAAAAGCTGTAAATTATATTTTATCTCTTTGCCGTCCCCTTGTCAAGTCATCGGGATAAATTTAACAGTTTATTTACAATCGCAGCTAGTATCATGATTCCACATACATATAAAGGATGCATAAATGAGACACACGGATTAGCACTCTCAAATACAGAGTGCTAATTTTCGCTGTTTGGTCACTGCGCTGTCACACAGCTATCACATATATGGATATAATTATACTTACCCGAAATGGATAAACGGGTATGATTTGACGAATGCTCAGACAAGGAGTGAGATATATGAACACACAAAAATTCACCAAGAGATCGCTGGAAGCGCTTCAGGCGGCGCAGGAGATTGCCATTCAGCACAGCAACACCAATGTTGACCAGCCTCATCTGCTCTATGCCCTGACCGTGCAGGAGAACGGGCTGATACCCGAGCTTTTCAAGCGCATGGGCAAGGACTCCGCCACCATCGCAGGCAGGCTTGAACGCATAATCTCAATGATACCCAAGGTAACGGGAAGCGGCAGGGATATGAACACCGTCTATATCTCACAGAGCCTCGACAGGCTGCTGAACGCCGCAGAGCCCATAGCAAAGAACATGGGCGATGAATATGTATCCGTTGAGCATATCATCATGTCCTACTTTGAGAACGGCGACAACAACATCAAACAGCTTTTCAGGGATTTTGCCATAGACAAGGACGTATTCTACAAGGCACTCCTCGACGTGAGGGGCAATCAGCGTGTCACCAACGAGAACCCCGAGGAGACCTATGATGTGCTCAAAAAGTACGGTCAGGACCTTGTGGAGCTTGCCCGTCAGAACAGGCTCGACCCCGTTATCGGCAGAGATACCGAGATAAGGAACTGCATACGCATACTCTCCAGAAAGACAAAGAACAACCCCGTCCTCATAGGTGAGCCGGGCGTCGGCAAGACCGCCATAGCAGAGGGGCTTGCCCAAAGGATAGTAAAGGGCGACGTGCCCGACAATCTCAAAGACAGAAAGCTCTTCTCCCTCGATATGGGTGCCCTCATATCGGGCGCCAAGTTCAGGGGCGAATTTGAGGAAAGGCTCAAAGCCGTGTTGAACGAAGTCAAGAAGTCGGACGGCAAGATAATCCTGTTCATAGATGAGCTTCACACCATAGTGGGTGCGGGCAAGACCGACGGCGCTATGGACGCAGGCAACCTGTTAAAGCCCATGCTCGCAAGGGGCGAACTGCACTGCATAGGCGCTACCACCCTTGACGAATACAGACAGTACATAGAGAAAGACCCCGCACTTGAAAGACGTTTCCAGCCCGTACACGTTCCGGAGCCCACCGTTGAGGACACCATCAGCATCCTCAGAGGTCTTGAGGAGCGCTACGAGGTGTTCCACGGCGTTAAGATACAGGACAGCGCACTCATAACCGCCGCCGTGCTCTCAAACCGCTACATAACGGACAGGTTCCTGCCCGACAAGGCGATAGACCTTGTGGACGAGGCCTGCGCACTTATCAAGACCGAGATGAACTCCATGCCCTCGGAGCTTGACGACATCGCAAGAAAGATCATGCAGAAGGAGATAGAGGAGACCGCCCTGAAAAAAGAGGACGACAAGCTCTCTCAGGAAAGGCTCGCCGACATCGAAAAGGAGCTGTCGGAGCTGCGTGACGAGTTCAAGGCAATGAAGACCCGCTGGGAAAACGAAAAGAACTCCATCGGCAAGGTTCAGAAGCTCCGTGAGGACATAGAGAGCACCAAGGGTCAGCTGGCAAAGGCAGAACGTGAGGGCGACCTCAACAAGGCGGCAGAGCTCAAATACGGCACTCTCCCCGACCTCACCAAACAGCTTGAGGAAGCGGAGGCAAATGCGGACAACTTTGAGAAGAACACTTTGCTCAGAAACAAGGTCACCGATGAAGAGATCGCCAAGATCGTGGGCAGATGGACGGGCATACCCGTTTCAAAGCTCATGGAGGGCGAGCGTGAGAAGCTCATGCATCTCGAAGACATACTCCACAAGCGTGTCATAGGTCAGGATGAGGCTGTAACAAAGGTCAGCGAAGCCATACTCCGTTCAAGGGCAGGCATACAGGATCCCAACAGACCGCTGGGCTCGTTCCTGTTCATGGGTCCTACGGGCGTTGGCAAGACAGAGCTGGCAAAGGCACTGGCACAGGCGCTCTTTGACGATGAGAAGAACATCGTGCGCATAGATATGACCGAGTATATGGAGAAATTCTCCGTCAGCCGCCTGATCGGAGCGCCTCCGGGATATGTAGGCTATGAGGAGGGCGGTCAGCTCACAGAGGCTGTGCGCAGAAAGCCCTATTCAGTAGTGCTTTTCGATGAGGTGGAGAAGGCTCACCCCGATGTGTTCAACATACTTCTTCAGGTGCTGGACGACGGCAGAGTGACCGACTCTCAGGGCAGAGTGATAGACTTCAAGAACACTATCATCATACTCACGTCGAACCTCGGCTCGGACTATATCCTTGAGGGCATCAACGAGAACAACGAGATCACCGAGGACGCAAGGCAGAAGGTGGACAAGCTTCTGAAAAGCCACTTCCGCCCCGAATTTCTCAACCGTCTTGACGAGATCGTATTCTACAAGCCCCTTGCCAAGACAGAGATATATCCCATCATCGACCTCATGCTTGAAAAGCTCCGCAGCCGTCTTGCAGACAAACAGCTCACCCTTGAAATCACCGAAGCGGCAAAGAGCCGCATAGCGGACGAGGGATACGACCCCGTATTCGGCGCAAGACCTCTGAAGAGATACATCCAGAGCAGGATAGAGACACTCATAGCACGCACCATGATAGCAAACGACCTCGATCAGGGCACGGTGCTCACCGTTGACACCGATGAGAACGGCTTTACGGTCAGCCACAGGGCGGCAGATGAAGCCCCTGCGGAAGAACCCGAGGAGAAGCCCGAACAGACCATTGAGGTAAAGACATCAGACTCCGATGAATGATGCGCTCACAAAGCGATGCCCCCGGACGGAACTGCCGCCCGGGGGCTTTGTATGCGGATGTATTTACTATTTTACGACCAATGTATAAAACATCATACAAATTCTTTCATATAACATTGAGAAGTAATCAGTATTTGGCACCTGCCACATGACGGGGATACCAGCGCTCAAAGAACACCGTGAACGCTCCCATTGCCGCAGGGGCGGCGATGGTGATGACATTTCTCACTATGAACATATCATACCTGAATGTGATCAGTGCAGCAGCGGCTATGGCAAGGTAGAGTATGCCCCACGCCGCCGCAAGGATGTAATTCGTCTTCATGAATATCACGTTTGACAGGGCGCTGTCGCCGCCGTAGCTGTACTTCACATAGGCGGCTGATACGGGCTCTGCCGTGAAGCAGGACAGGAGCCACATGAGACCGAACACGAGATATCCGAGACAGGCAGGGACTGCGACATTGCCCGTGATGAGGGATATGCAGGAGAGTATGGTGACTGCCGCACAGGATATGCCGTCGTATACCGTCTGCTCATGCTTTCTCATGATAAGGGGCATAAGTGCCGCCGCCAGTGCAGGTATGGCTGTCCAGGGTGCGCCGAAGGATATGACCGTCCAGAACACTGTCCAGGGAATGAGCATAGTTGTCATGACAGCAGGCTTCCTGTCGGTCTTTGCAACGGCAGTCTGCCCTCCCGTGCCGAAGTACTTGTCCCAGTTTATCATAATGTCAAAGTCGCCGTTCACGGTATAGAGGTGCTGTGCCATAGCATCCGTGCCGGATATCCTGCCGTCAGCGATGTCCTTCCACACGGTAAAGGGCGTGTTTATCACGGTGTCGGGCTTTGCTGAGCCGTCCTCGGTGACCTCTGCCCCCTCTGCGCCCATGCGTATCTGATACGCCTTGCCGATGTCGGTGTAGCGCATCTCAAGCACACGTTCCCTGCCGTCAAAGCTGTCCTTGTTATAGAGGAGCGCCATCTGTCTTGTGAAAACAAGGCTTATGTCTTTTTTGGCGGGCTTGTCCGTACCCTCTCTGCTGTCCTCAACGCCCCAGCTCTCGTCAGCCAGCTTCTCAAATACATCCTTCGGCATGAGAAGCTCTGCGAGCGATGCCTTCGTCTCCGCCGTGATACTGCCGTGAGCAAATTCCCTGCCTGCGTTTCTCACCTTTCCGAGATAGGCGTCTGTGAGGCTTCTCAGGGCATCAACGGAGAAAAGCTCCCCCTGTCCGCAGAATATGGTGTCATAATCCTTGCCGCAGATATGGTCAAACATACCGCAGACGGCGTTGTAGTTGCCCTCGGCAGAGTAAAAGCCGCAGGTGGATATGAGCATATATCTCTTTGGCGCCATGTCGTAGCGCTGAGGATGTGCGCCGCTGCCCAGGCCGTCCTCCCTGTCGGTCATAAAGGGGAGCATCATGGGGAGCTGTCTGTCTATCATATCCTTGAGTATCCCCGGCACGCTGAAATAGTACAGGGGGAAGCTGTATATGACCACATCGGCGGCGATGAGCTTCTCTATTATCACGGGCATATCGTCCTTTATGACGCATTTGCCGGGTGTGCCCTTCCAGCAGCCGAAACAGCCCTTGCAGCCCTTTATGTCCATTTCGGACAGGGTGACGGTATCCACCTCTGCCCCCGTGCTCTCGCAAAAGCCCTCACAGAATGCCTGTGCGACCCTGAGCGAATTTGAGCGTCTGCCCTTGGGACTGCCGTTTATCAAAAGTATCTTCATGGTCTGCTCCTTTCATCAAACACCGATTGCGGTTCACTTTGCGTTGTGCCTGCGGAGTGCGTTGTTTATCCTCTCAGCCTCTCTCAGGTCTGTGATGTAGTAGAATGTGTATGTCAGCAGGTACACGCCCAGAACATACAGTGCCATAAAGCCTGCGCCGCCGAGATCCTTCTCTGCCCAGCCCATGAACATCCCGAAGGGTATCATGAATGCACAGAGCAGTATGTAGTGCAGAAGTACCACAAGGTAACAGCCGGCCTTCGTCTTTGGCTCGCCCCACCTGACCAGCACGGTTATGAGCGCCGTGACAAGTCCCGCCGCCGATACCGCAGGCAGAGCCGTCACATCCACTGTGCGTATGCCGCTTATCAGACAGCAGATATAGAACACGGGCAGTATGGATGCCGTTATATATGCGGTGAATTTGAGTATGTATGATATCCTGTTCATGGTCACCTCTCCAGTCCGAGCTTCTTTTTCATTTCGGGTACATATTGTCTTGATATGACGATCTTCTCGCCGTTGGTGAGCTTTGCCTCGAACCGTGCCCCGAACGAGGGCGTGACCGACTCGATGTGAGACACATTCACTATCACCGACTTTGACACTCTGACAAGGTCGCTTTGGGCAAACCTTTCCTCTATCTCATAGAGCTTCGCCCTGACCTCATAGACGTTCTTCTCGGTATAGGCAAAGAGCCTTCCGTCCACCGATTCAAAGTAGTATATATCATTCGGCATGAGCTTGCGTGCGCTCTTGTCGTCATAGCCTATAAGCTGTTCCCTGCCGGATGCAAGCGTCTTTATGAGCCCCAGCAGTTCGTCGTCCAGCTCCGCACAGCGGATGATTATCTCATCCTCCGCATCCTTTTCGGGTCTTTCAATAATGATCTTCATTATCTTCCTCCCCTCCGTGTTTATGTATACATCATATCACAGAGATACGATGAATTCAAGTCAAATCAAGTGAGTTGCATTTTTTGAGATGTAAGTTGCACAGGGGCTTTCTTAAAATCAGATTAAGATCTGATTAGAATATGCCGTGAGGTATTGCAAATCCCCTGCGGCTGTGATATTATGATCCTGACGGATAAGACCGAACATTATCAGGAGGGATAGCCATGAATAAAAAAACGATCACAGGTATTGCCGCAATAGTCCTTGCGCTTATTTATGCCGCAAGTCCCGACTTTGTGCCGGGGCCTGTCGATGACATGATAGTGCTGATAGTATCGGCGATAATATCCAACCGCAGTTTCAGGCAGGAGAGGATAGAGACAGGTGATACCGACCTGCGGCCATGATGAGCCGAACACATACACAGGGACATATAAACAGCGCCCGGGAGCCTTTCCCGGACGCTGTTCTCATTTTACCTTTTTGAATGTTCTCGCTTTGCCGCCGTCCATCTGCAATGTCAGGTCATCGCCCGACACGGTGTAGTGGTAACTGAAGTCGAGCCCGTCCTCATCGTCGTGTACGAACACGGTATGTTCCGCCGTGTCAACGGAGTACGGACCTGCGATCGTGATGATGGTGCCGTTAAGATCGGTCTCATCCTTTACCTTGCCGTCAGCGCCGAATGTGACAGTGGCGAGCTCGTCGCCCGTGCCCTTCCATGTGCCCACCAGTTCTGTGGCTGTAACTGCGCCCGATGCGGACGGCGTATCCCTGTCCCCGGTCTTGCCGTCACAGGCAGTGAAACACATCGCCGTGCAGAGCATAAGCGCCGCAAGGATGATATGCAGTGTTTTCATGATAGGTCCTCCTTCATAAAAAAATGCACGGAGCCGCTGTTCCGTGCATCATGGCGTCCCCGGCGCGATTCGAACGCGCGGCCTTTCGCTTAGGAGGCGAACGCTCTATCCTGCTGAGCTACGGAGACATTTGCAAAATCACTTGAATATTATATCACAAAGAAAAAGAAAATGCAAGCCTTTTTCCATTATTTTTTGATTTGTATATCATGACTATATTTTCAGGCAGATATTTGTGCATTATTTCAGAGAAGGACAGCAGGGCATCAGAAGCGCTCTGCTGTCCGCTTTGACTTATATATCTATTATCCCGTACATCACCTGTCTGTCCACCGCAAATG
Source organism: Oscillospiraceae bacterium (assembly GCA_018110925.1). Lineage (GTDB taxonomy): Bacteria > Bacillota > Clostridia > Oscillospirales > Ruminococcaceae > Huintestinicola. The sequence goes on from JAGAZJ010000027.1 coordinate 28,200, forward strand.
GGCAGAGAGCCAGTTTTGCGGGGTTTGCGAGAACGGCCTCCGCAGAGCGTTCGAGGAGCGCCCTGTCTGCCTTCACGGGGGCGAGGGCATCTGTCACACGGCGCAGGTCGTCGGGGCTGTCAAAGCCCGCCGCAGAGAGCATAGCCTGCCGTCTGTCCTTTTCGGCGCAGGCGATGTAGTTTGCCTGAAACACGCCCACAGCCGCTCCGTGGGGGATATGCGCCTCATAGGTCAGCAGATAGCTGAGGGAATGGGGCAGTGTGGTGCCCGTCTGGGCTATTGACATACCCGCAAGGGAGGATGCGTTCATAAGCATCAGTGCGGCGTCCTCGGTGAGCGCCTCTCTGCCCTCGATATAGGGGCGGCACTTTCTCCACTCCGCAAGCCCTGCGAATACGTTCATATCGCTGAATGTATCCGCCTGTGCGTTTACGCCGCTCTCTATCAGGTGCGCCAGCGCATCCACGGCGGTGTTCTTTATTATCCGTGAGGGCGCTTCAAGCAGATACCTGCCGTCAACGAGCGCCAGCACGGGGAATATCCTGTGCTTTATAGAGCCCTTTGTGCCCAGGTCGTGGCGTGTTATCACCGACACACCCGTGACCTCCGAGCCTGTGCCGCAGGTGGTGGGCACGGCTATCATGGGCAGAGCCTGCGCCCGTGTGTCCTCATACATGAACTGCCAGTCCCTGTCGGGATTGTTTATCATCAGCGCCGCCGCCTTTGCGCAGTCCAGCGGAGAACCGCCGCCTATGCCGATAACATGGTCGGCACCGCAGGATATGCCCCTGTCCCTTGCCGCCATGACGGTCTCAACGGAGGGGTTCTCCTCAACGTCGTCAAAGACAGTATATGCTGTGCCGTTTTTTTCAAGCACCGACACCACGTCGTCGAGAGAGCCGTTTTTTCGTGAGGAGCTCTTCCCCGTGACTATGAGCGCATGAGCGCCTATGCGCATCTCGTCTGCGTGCGCCTTTACCGCATTTATTCCGCTGTATACCCGTGTGGGCATATAGAACTTCATATCATCACCCCATAATATGATAGCACATATGACCCCTGCAAGTCAAGAACAAGAGATCGGCATGACCGCAGATATTTTTTTATGTAAGCTATTGACAAAGGTGAAGTGACGTGATATAATGAAAATAGAAATGCACTACGCAAATTTATGCTGCAAATGCAGGGCGGAACGGCCGTGTCATGTCCGTATCCCATTGTCTCGGGATATGGCAGAGGTCGTTCTGCGCCCACAAATGTGCATAACGCAAATATTAACCGTACAGAAAGGAGACCGCAATGGCAAACAGACGAATGTTCTCAAAAAATATCACAGAGAGCGACGACTTTCTCGACCTCTCACACTCTGCACAGACGCTGTATTTTCACATGGCGATGAATGCGGACGATGACGGCTTCATAAACAGTATGAAGAAGATACAGCGTATGCTGGGCTGTGCCGACAGCGACAGGGAAGAACTGGCGGAGAACGGCTTCATCATCGTATTTGACAACGGCGTTGCCGTCATATCCCACTGGAAACAGCACAACCGCATACAAAAGGACAGGTACAAGCCCACCATATACAGAAAGGAGCTGTCACGGCTGGTATGGACGGGGGACAGCGAGGGATATTCCCTTGGCGGTGCGGATGATGACGAAGAAAACACGGATGGATCTGAGGAAGATCCGGAGGAAGATGAGACTTTCAACACATTTTTCAACAATCTCAACACCCGAAACACATATCGCAGGGGCATTTCCGACACTTCCAACATTCCCAACACAAGAACTTCCAACACTCCCGACTTTTCCGACTTTTTTGACGCCAAACTTTTCAACACTTCCGACAATTTTTAAACACTTTTTTCAACACGCCCAAAACACGCTGTGTAAAAACCGGGGCAAAAGCCCTTTCAAACGTCTGTGGTGCGTCATGTGTCCAAAACGGACACAAAATGTATCCGCTCCGGATACACTTTGGATCCACAGTAAAGGTAAGTACAGGAGAGTTTAGTCAAGTCAAGGGGAGTTCAGTGCACACACGCACAGCTCCGCTGTGCGTGAACAGTAACAGTAACTGTAACAAAATGTACGCGTTACAAAACGTTACAAAGCGTTACATTTTTTTAAAAGGACAAACCGCAAAAAATAAATGCGCAAATACGCAAAAATATCCTGCCGCACTGACAAGCCATGCTATCGGACGGCTATGTGCCGATACCCTTTCGGGTCTTCCGATCATACCCGTCGAATGCTTCTTCCGTGTATAAATATCCGATTGTTATTGCAATTTACATATTTATGTGCTATGATATCACTATCAACATATCGGGAGGACAAGATGTACAGAACAGACGATGTGCGATTTGCGCACTATGCGGATATGATAAGATGCGGCGCTGTTTATCCCATGTCTATGGCACAGGGCATACAGGGCGGCGATATGTACACCGACGGCGAAGCGGTGCTGTTCCATCACGACTGCGGCTTCGGACTGCTTGCAGGGGATATGAGCATAGCCTTTCTCGATGATGTGTATGAGCTGATGAAAAACTGCGGCAGGCGGCTCGTGCTTTTCTCCGAGAGGAGCGACGTAACGGAGCGTTTTGCTTCAAGGGCGGATATACGCACAGACCTGCGGTATTTCTATGAATACAAAGGCAGTGACGACATCCCCGTGACCGCACCGAAACGCGGCTTCACGGTGGAGAGGATAGACGCGGGGAACATAGACAGACTAAACGGCAGGATAGTCCCCTCGTTCTCATGGAAGCGTGACGTATTTCTGAAAAACGGCTTCGGCTTTGCGGTGATGTGCGGCGGCAAAGCGGCTTCATGGGCATTCTCAGCCGCTGTCAGCGACACTGAGACCGACATAGGCGTTGAGACCGCCGAGGAGTTCAGAGGGCAGGGGCTTGCATCCGCCGCTGTATCGGCAATGACGGCATATATACTCAGAACGGGCAGAAAGCCCGTGTGGGCGTGCCACCACCTTAACACCGCATCGGCACGTCTGGCGGAAAAGAACGGCTTTGTAAAGGTCGCCGAATGTATGACCATAACACGGGAGGGCACAACATGATATACATCACGGGCGACACCCACGGTGCATACAACGACCTGGTGAACAGGCTCGCCCCCTATTCTCCGTCACCCTCGGACACTGTGATTGTCGCAGGGGATTTCGGCTTCATATGGTCGCCTGCGGACACACGCTCACTGGAACAGGTCAAGGCTCTGCCCTACACCGTGGCATTCGTTGACGGCAACCACGAGAACTTCGATATGCTGGGCACATTCCCCGTTGAGGAATGGCACGGCGGAAATATCCACCGCATCTCCGACAATGTGATCCACCTGATGAGAGGTCAGCTCTTTGAGATAGAGGGAAAGACCATATTCGCCATGGGCGGCGCATACTCAGTGGACAAGATGATGAGGAAAGAGGGGCGGAGTTGGTGGAGAGCCGAACTGCCCTCCGACGAGGAGTACAGGACTGCCGCAGCCACCCTTGAAAAGTGCGGATACAAGATGGACTGCATCATCACCCACACTCTGCCGTCATCTGCGATAATTCGTCTGGTACAGCAGCCCGACATACACGACATGGAGCTGACAGGCTTTCTTGAATGGCTTTACCGCAAGGCGGAGTTCAAAATGTGGTTCGGCGGACACTTCCATGAGGACAGGCAGATAACGGACGATATATGCGAATTGTATGAGAGCGTCAGAGAGATAGAATGAACAAAGGAACTGCCAATGATAAACTACATACATGAGCCCACCGACCTCCAGTGCGGTCAGGCGGTGCTTGCAATGGTGCTCGGAAAGAGCGCCGAAGATATGGCGGATCTTCTGCGTAACGAAAGAGAGACCACGCTGAAAGAGATGAAGGATACATTCGCACTGTTCGGCGTGAGCGTATCTTCTCAGAGAAGGGAAGCCACAAGCAAGGCAGACCTGCCCGACCTTTGTATGCTGAGCCTTGAAACGCCCCGATGCTGGCACTGGTCGCTGTATGCCGGCGGGGTGTTCTATGACCCCGAGCACGGCGTTATGGATGACTTTCCCGAATGTAAGAGAAAATACTTCTGGCAGCTAACAAAGCCCCGTCACAGGCTCACAGACACTGCCCTTGAAGATGCCCTCATGCACGATGACAAGCCATCGGAATATCTTTCACTAAACAGGGAGCGATACCCTCAGCTGGCGGCGCTCACCGGCATACCTCAGCCTGCACAGCACCATATGGAGGGGGATGCCTTCACCCACACCCTCATGGTGGCGGATGAAGCCGCAAAGCGCCGTGATGCAGTGCGTTTCCCGCTGGGGTTCATGCTGGCGGCGGTTTGTCACGATATGGGCAAGGCTGTCACCACCGTGACGGAGAACGGCGCTGTACACGCCCTTGGGCATGAGACGGAGGGTCTGCCAATAGCGGCGGAGTTTCTGCGGTCGGCAGGGGCTGACGGGCATATATGCAGATATGTGCTGAATATGACAGAGCTCCATATGGAGCCTAATATCATGGCAGGAGCGGGGTCAAGGCTCAAAAAGACCAACAGGCTCTTTGACCGTGCAGAGGTGCCCTATGACCTGATACAGCTTGCTGTCTGCGACGGGCTGGGCAAGATCCCTCCCGTATCCTATGAGGGTTTTCTGCTTGAAAGATATGATATGTTCAGGGAGATAATGTCACGCCCCTTTGTCACCGTATCAGACCTGAAAAACGCAGGCATACGGCAAGAGAAGCTCGCCGATGCGGCGGGATATGCCCACAAGCTCCGCCTTGCGGGTATAGACAGAGAGAACGCACTCATACAGACATTGTCTCAGAAAGGCTTTAAATAATGGAACTGGTCACGATATTATGTGTGGTGAATATACTCCTCCTTGCCGCAGTGATCGTTATACTGCTGACAAGGAGCAGGACAGATGGCTTGGACTCCCTGAAAGAATACCTCGACATGGGGCGCAGGGGTCTGTCGGAACAGATAGGCACGCAGAACAGCGCCGTCAGCGAGAACGTGCGGCAGAATGTGGAGCTCATGGGCAGAAACATCGTGTCGGAACAGAAGAACCTGCGTGACATCACCCTCACAGCCCTTGACGATATGTCGTCGGAAATGTCCGCCATGAAAAAAGACACCAGAGAGGAAATATCCGAGATACGCACCATAGTCACCGAGAAGATGCAGTCCGCTCTCAACAGCAGGCTGGACTCACTGACGAGCGGCATCACATCGAGCGTCACCGAGCTCGGCAAGAGCCTCAGAGAGGAGCAGAAGAACCAGCTTGAACTCATAGGCCGCAGTATGGAGCAGATGAGGCGTGAGAACAGCGAGAGCCTTGAAAAGATAAACGGTACCGTTAGCGAAAAACTCACAGAGTCCCTTGACAAGCGCATCTCAGAGTCATTCAGGACGGTGAGCGACCAGCTCATGAGCGTATCAAAGGGTCTGGGCGAGATGCAGAGCGTGGCGGCGAATGTCACCGACCTTAAAAAAGTGCTGTCCAACGTCAAGACCAGAGGCAACTTTGGCGAGGTACAGCTCGAAGCCATCCTTGCGGATATACTCACCCCACAGCAGTACATCGTGCAGGCGGGCGTCACAGGGGACGAGAAGCGTGTGGACTTTGCGGTGAAGCTCCCCGGCGCTGACGGAGAGCCCGTGTATCTGCCCATAGACGCAAAGTTCCCTGCCGAGACATATGCCGCCCTTACGGACGCTGTGAACTCGGGGGACAGACAGGCGGCGGAGGAGCGAAGAAAAAAGCTCATCGCCACCGTCAGGGACGAGGCAAAGAGCATCTCTCAGAAATATATCTCACCCCCTGCCACCACCGATTTTGCGGTGATGTTCCTGCCCTCAGAGGGACTTTACTGCGAGGTGGTGAATCTGGGGCTGATAGACGAGCTCCAGCGCACCTACAGGGTGAACATAGCAGGGCCGTCCACAATGGCGGCTATGCTCAGCAGCCTCAGGATGGGCTTCCAGACCCTGAAAATACAGCAGAAGAGCGCAGAGATACAGCGTGTGCTTGAGGACGCAAAGAAAGAATTCGCCTCATTCGGCACCACGCTGGAGAGCGCCCAGAAAAAGCTCAAACAGACCGAGGAGGAGCTGACAAAGCTTTTGGGCACACGCACAAACGCCATAAACAGGGCTCTCTCCGGTGTCACCGAGGACAGACTGCCCCTCCGTGAGGATCAGTAGCCCGTGTGACTGCCTGCGGAGTATTCCGCAAAGACTTTGAGACATTCCTCACGGTCGGTCATGATGAGCATATCCTTGCTGCCGGAGGCGGCTATCTCATAGAACCGCCCGTCACGGAAGCCGATGCTGTCGGTGTCCTCCACGGTACAGCCGTAGAACACCCTGCCGATATTCGCCCACAGTATCGCACCCAGACACATGGGGCAGGGCTCTGCGGTGGTGTATATATCACAGCCCGACAGGTCAAAGGTGCCGAGATTTTTGCAGGCGTCGTGTATCGCCATCATCTCGCCGTGACAAGTGGGGTCGTTTCGGTGTATGACCTCATTGTGTCCCCTTCCCACAACGGCGCCGTCCTTTGTTATCACAGCGCCGAAAGGCCCTCCGTGATGCGCTCTTATGCCGCTCCTTGCTTCATCGGCGGCTATCTGCATGAACTTGTTCATACGTTTATTCTCCTTTCATAACGAGGTAATGACATGGGTATATTCAGAAAAAAACAGCCCGAAAAGAAGAGCTTCGACAGGGACAGACTTCGCCCTGCCATACGCTCATCCATCTGCACGGGCGAACAGGTGGCGGGCTTCAAGGACATCGCCACGGGAAAATTTGAGGACATCATGCTGATAAACAGCCGTGACGACCTTATAGGCTTTATGGAAACATACGACATCGTCGAGAGCGAGATCGTAAAGATATACTGACAACAGACAGCAGACATCGGGCGGTCAGCCCACTATAACATTGAGGTGACAATATGAACACAAAGTACTTTGACAGAGACACGACACATCTTAAAACAACGCCCTTCGGCATATTCACCGACCAGGCAGGATATGAGCCGAAAGGCATAAAGAAGGCTGTGATGCCTTTTCCCTGCGACAGTGCGGATATATGCGACACAGAGGGAAATACGGTATTCACCGCAAAGGCGGAGCATCACGGCTTTGATGCACAGTCGGGGGATGATGTATACACCGTCAGCTTCACCGGATTTGACAGACCGGGCACATACCGTGTCAGTGCAGGCGGCCGTACCTCCGCTCTCTTTGAGATAAAGGACGGGGTCTATGACAAGGTGCTTGACGACACACTGAAAGCCTTTTACTATCTCAGGTGCGGTTGCGGCCTTGACAAGCGCTATGCAGGGGCATACGCCCATGCTGAGTGTCACAGGACCGATGCCCTGCTGTGGGACGACCGCAGTGTCTCTCTCGATGTGACGGGCGGCTGGCATGATGCGGGCGATTACGGGCGCTATGTCACCGCAGGCGCAGTTGCTGCGGCGCATCTGCTGTATGCGTACAAAATGTATCCCGAAGCCTTTGACAGACAGGATATAAACATACCCAAGGAAAACATGCCCGACATACTCGCCGAATGCAGATATGAGCTTTTGTGGCTGATGAAGATGCAGGCGGCGGACGGCAGTGCCTATCACAAGGCGACCACGGCTCTCCATGCACCGTTCATCATGCCCGAAGACGACAGGGAACAGCTCTATGTGTTCCGCACATCGTCAATGGCGACAGCCGACCTTGCGGCGGTGTGCGCCCTTGCGGCAACAGTGTACAGGGACATTGACGGGGACTTTGCAGACAGCCTTATGAGCACCGCAGAAAGAGCCGCAGGCTGGCTCGGTGCCCACCCGGGATTCATAGGCTTTGACAACCCCGAGGGATGCAACACGGGCGGATACGGCGAACGTGACGACATATCCAACAGGTTCTGGGCGTATGCCGCCATGTATGCCGCCACGGGAGACAAGGCATTTCACGAAAGGATGCTCTCGGGCGCAACGGCTGTGTCAGACCTCACCGCCATGGGCTACGGCGAAGTGGGCGGACTGGCTTCGCTGTCGTATATGCTGTGCCCCCATGAAAAGGACGATGACTTTGCGGAGACGATACGCTCCGCCTTTGCCAAAAAAGCGGCAGAGCTCCGCAGGCTTTCCGAAAAGAGCGGATACGGTGTCGCCATGCACGACCGTGAATACTGCTGGGGCAGCAATATGAACGTGATGAAAAACGGCATGATACTCGCCGCCGACGAGTACATGAACGGCACCGACAACTCTGTGTTCATCGCATCACAGCTCCACTACCTGCTGGGCGTGAACGCACTGGGCATAAGCTATGTCACGGGCACGGGGGAGTTCGCCTGCAACTATCCTCATCTGCGCCCTGCCTTTGCCGACGGCATAGAGGAATGTATGCCCGGCATGGTCATAGGGGGGCCAAACAGCCGCCCTGCCGACCCCTTTGCCTGTGAGGTCATAGCACAGGGCACACCGCCCATGAAGTGCTACGCCGACGACACAGCCAGCTACTCCCTCAATGAGATAACCATATACTGGAACTCCCCTGCCGTTTTCGTACTGGGATATATATGCAGATAGACCGACAGCTGCCTGTATGCCGCTCCTTCCTCTATACATCGGTCAGGAGCCGGTATGGCAGCTGTTTAATGTCAGAAATACTTTACTTCCTTTGTCAGCCTCAGAAGCATCTCCAAGCGCACCTCGTCCCTGTATTCGGGGCGTATCATGTAGTACATATAGTTTTCAAGCACATTGATGTCGGGCACGCTCCTGCCCTCTATCTTGAAGTTGCGGTAGCCCATATCCGCATACCTGCCGTACACGGCATCGGGTGAGATATGGAGCGGAGAACCGGTGGTCTGATAAAGGTTCTTGAGCATACATTCACATTCAAAGGGCTCGGGGTCGCACATCCTGTGGTTTTTCACCAGATACTCTGCGCACTTTATCTGACTTCTGCCTATTGAGCGGTAATGCTCCCCCCTGCGCTTGCAGTGCGGTGTACAGCATGGGTTTATGAGTATCTCCGCCTTTTCCCTGTGAGGGAGCTTTTCGAGCACCTCAAAGTCATTGTTGAAATTATAATCAAGCACGACAAGGGAATAGTCCTTTTCAAGCTCCTTTTCAAGCTCGCCCACGTCCTCTATCTGCTTGCAGGTCGATGATGTGAGTTTCATATCCGGGAAATTTTTCCTCAGATGCTCCTCAAGCATGGGTGAGAACACTATCGCTTCGTTCAGACCGTTGTCTGCGGCTTTGAGTATGGAGTTGCACAGCGGATCGGACAGATGCTCCTTTTTCAGCACGGGATTTGTGAGAGTGAAGCGGCACGGTATCCCCCTGCGGTTGAACTGGGTGAGTATCTCCTTTATCACTCTGGGGTCGCACTGACCCTGCAAAAATCTGCCGCCGTTCCATATCATATTCGGGAATATCCCGTAGACAGAGCCTATCACAGCGCCCTCTGCAACTGTTTCGGGAGCTCTTTTCATATGGTCTGCCATCATGATGTTTATCTTGAAATGCCTTGCAAAATCAGGCAGGTGAAAACGATATTCCATATATATCCGCCTATTCAGTAGTCTTTATGGCATCTATGGTATCGACGATGCACACATTGCCGTTGGTTGCGATGCCTGTGCTTGACGCTGAGAGCAAAGTCATATCAAGCTTGCAGCACTTTATGTCGATGTCGCCGCTCCCCTTTGAGTCGCCTATTCCCGTGATGCTGTTGCCGCCGCACTCTATCTTGAGATCGCTGTTGGACAGCCTTACGGAGAATTTGCCGTTCTCGGTGCCTATGCAGTTTATCGACCTGCCGTGGAAATCGCCGAACACACTGCCGTCTGCGATATACACGTTTCCCGTGCCGCCTGTCTTAACGCCGATGCCGCAAAGCTCCGCACCCGACAGATCCACAAAGCATCTGAAATTGCACAGCTCTATATCCGCATAGCCCTCGTAAGAGCCGACACCTATGGAGTTGGCGGAGTTTATGCGCACCGACAGCACGCAGTTTTTAAGCTCTGCTATGCAGTTGCCCCACACAGCGCCCACGCCGACTGCGATAGTGCCCTCACAGGTCACACGCACATCGCCGCTCTCAAACCTTATCCTGCTGCCTGCATCGTTCCTGCCGCCGCCTATGCCGACAGATGTATCTCCGAAGGAGGATATGGAGACCTTTCCGGAACAGGCTATGGTGATGTTGCCGTAGCCCGAATCCCTGTCAGACCCTATGCCGTAGGATGAGGTGCTGGATGCCTGTATGTCGAGAGAACCTGCGCCCGTTATCCTGAGCGAAGACGTGACAGGCACGTTTATGCCCCTTTTCAGGAGCTTGTTTGAGCCCACAAGCTCTATCTCCGCTTCGCTGTTGTCGCCGAGAGTGATTATGGCAGACTCCTTGTCGTTGGATATGACTGCCTCACAGAGGGTGAGCTTTGTCTTTATGCCGTCCTTTATGACTATGGGTACGTTCACGGAGTTCTCCGTGCCGCCCTGTATCGTCACATCGGATGAGTCGATGAACACCGCCGAATAGTGTCTTGCCGCCAGGTCAAAGAGGTTTATCGTCTCATGGTCTGCGGGATGATAGTAACGTGACACACTGCTGAGCTCGGTATTTATCCTGATTATCTCGTTGACCACATTCTCGGATATGCTGCTTTGCAGATACGGTCTGGGATGAGCGGTGTAAAATCCCTGCATCAGGTCTGCGCCCAGCTGTATCATGACCTTCATCTCGTCATAGGTCTCAACGCCCTCCGCAAGAGCCTTGAAGCCGTTTGAATGTATGAATTCTATTATGCTTGAAACGAGCTGCTGTATCTTGGGCTTTTTGTTTATGCCGTTTATCAGCGCACGGTCTATCTTCACATAGTCGGGGCTGTATCTGAGCAGATTTGAGGTATTGGAATAGCCCGTGCCGTAATCGTCTATTGCAAGCTCTATGCCGCTCTTGTTCAGGCGCTCCTTGATGTTCATGAGCTTTTCGCCCGCCACCTCGGTCTGTTCGGTGAGCTCTATGACGATGTGCTTCATCACATCGCCGTAGGTGTGCTCCAGTGCGCCCCAGTCCTCGTCTGACAGTATATGTGCGGATATGGAGTTGACAAACATCTTCTTGTCGGCAAACTCCTCCATATGGTTTGCAACGTCACGCAGAGCGTTCCTCATGGTGCATCGCTCCACGTCGTAGAGCCTGTTGCACCTTGCCGCTGTCTCTATGACCTCTTCGGGAGAGAGATTTATGGAGCTCTCCGTGCGCATGAGCGTCTCATAGGCATAGATACTGCCGTTGTGAGAGCTTACTATCGGCTGGAAGTTATATACAAAGAGATTTTCGTCCACGAGCTGGGTAAATCTCTTGGCCTTGTCATATTCAAAATGGCGCTTCTCGTAAAGCTCCCTGGAATAGCCCAGCACCGTTCCCTTGCCCATGGCATTTGCCTGATAGAGCATGAATTCGGCGGTGTTCATCCTCTGGAGCGGGTCTGCGGATGGGTCTGCACAGCCTGCGGTAAAGGTCACGTCGTCGATAGACTCCAGAGCGTTTCTCTGAAGCTCGGTCAGGTATTCACCGCAGTCGGTGTCCATCTCGGGTATGAACAGCCAGTACCTCCTCTTGCCGCATCTGGAGACCAGCGCCGCCGGCTCGCTCTCGGATATGGCGTTGAGCAGGCTCACCACCGAATACGGCGAAGGCAGACCCTCAAAGGACTGCACCTCTATCATTGCGAGCATGGAGTTTTTCTTTGCGTGAACGAGCGCAGTCATAAGACCGCCCCTGCTGCAAAGCCTTGCATCTGAGGAGGATATCTTGTTGAGCTTTATCAGACCTGCGGATATGCCGTTATCCATAGAGAACTGTCTTACCGACAGGGGTGATACGTTTTCCTTCTGCTCCGCTATCGACCTTACTACCGAGAGCATGGTCTCATATGTCGGTTCTTCCGACATTCCGAGCAGCTTCATGGCATTCCTGTCAAGCATGACCCTGTGCTCTTTTGAATCCGCAACATAGCCGCCTATCTCGGGCGACAGCGAGAGGAGCTCGTCCCATGCCTGACCAAAAATCTCATGCCAAATCTGTTTCATCAGATCAACTCCGTACGAACGGTTTTTTGTCGTGTGCATACTTATGCATCATACTATATTATACATTATCCAAAGGGAAATGTCAAGGAATTTATGATGCACGTCACCGGGGCTGAAAAGCCTTGAATATTTTACGGATATGGGGTATAATGTATCGGTATACGATGATAGCCCGCATTACTGTCGGAATACACAAAAATAGTATCAGGTGTTTGTGCATATACAACAAGACATATTTGTCCGGCGGAAGAAAAACGGCATTTCTCACTTTGTGTCGTTTACTTTCGGCTCATCCTATGATACCATTTGTCAGGAAAGAAGGTTACAGCATGGATCAGGCAAAGATAGGCAGTTTTCTGAAAGAACTGCGTAAGGAAAGATCTCTAACACAGGAGCAGCTGGCAGAGAAGTTCGGAGTATCCGGCAGGACCGTGTCACGCTGGGAGAACGGCAACAATATGCCCGATATAAGCATTCTGGTCGAGCTGGCGGAGTTCTACGGGACGGATATCCGTGAGATACTCGCCGGCGAAAGAAGTGAGGAGACCGCTATGGATGAAGAAATGAAAGATACCCTTGTCAAGGTCGCAGAGTACACCGATGCGGAAAAGGAAAAGATACTAAAATCGCTTTTAAACGGCATCATTACTGGGGCGTGCGCATTTCTGTTCCTGTTTGTGATGCTCATGTTCAATGCGACTGTCGGGCTCAAAGACAAAGCAGACATCGGAGCATCCGCATTCATCGCATGGATAGGTCTGTCCGTGATGACAGGCAGTATCATAAGTGTGATGCAGATCAAGGGGAACATGACAAAGAACCGTATGACAAAACTGCGCAAAATAGGCATACCACTTTGTATCTGCCTTATGATAGTCTGCGCATTCACGATAGCTGTCTTCACCACGTCATTGTTCAGATCCGAAGAGCTGGCAAGAGACACCACGGATACGGCGGATTACGGTGACTGGTACGGCCTGCTGTCCCACACAAATCTGTATGTGTTCCCGCAGGAGATACCCGAAGGCGCCTCGGATGTCGAATACAGCTTCTATAACGATGACAGTCTGCTGGGCGAATCGAGTCTGGTATATTTAAAGTGCCGCTATGACGACGATGAGCTTGAAAGGGAGATAGCAAGGCTCAAAAGCATAGACGGCATACGCAAGGACACCGAAAACTACAACGGCACAGCCTATGTCACCATGCTGCTGAAATACGAAACGGAGTACGCACTGGTAACTGACGACAATTCTATCGTCTACCTGTGCATCCATGAGGGGAGAAATCCCCGCACAGCCTATACCGCATATCTGAGGAAAAACACAGCCGCCGAAAGCGACCTGTTCTCTGTCTACGATTTCAGCGATTATGACGACTACAAGTACTGGCCTCAGACATGGAAATAAAGCAGAGAGGAACGGTCTTGCGACCGTCCCTGTTTTTGTTTCTCATTCTACCCTCTGTCTCTCCACAAGTTCGGCGAATGCGCCGCCTTTCGCTATAAGCTCGTCATAAGTTCCGTCCTCGATTATGTGCCCTTTGTCGAGAACGAGTATCCTGTCGCATCGGCGTATGGTCGAGAGCCTGTGAGCTATGACTATCCTTGTACACCCCATCTTGTCGAGTGCATCGGACACCTGTCTCTGCGTCTTGTTGTCAAGAGCGCTGGTGGCTTCGTCAAGCATGAGTATCTTGGGCTTTGGCGCTATGGCACGGGCTATCATTATCCTCTGCTTCTGACCGCCGGATATGCCGCCCTGCCCCTCCGATATGACCGTATGCATACCCATGGGCATAGCTCGGATATCATCGGCGATGCCTGCGGTCTCGGCAGCTTCCCACGCATCATCAAGGGTGAGCTCCGGTGCGGATATGACGATATTTGAGTAGATGTCCCCCTGAAAAAGTCCGCCGTTTTGCATGACCGTGCCGATCTTGCGGCGCAGGGAGCTGAGGTCGAGCCTGTTTATATCACGGGAGTCATAGTACACCGCACCCTTTTCGGGCTTCTCAAAGCCGAGGAGAATGCGCATCAGCGTTGACTTGCCGCAGCCCGTGCGCCCCACCACAGCCACATACTCCCCGGGCTTTATTTTAAGCGAGAGGTTTTCAAGTATATAGGGCATATTCTCGCCGTAGCGAAAGCATATGTTGTTCAGTTCAACGCCGCCGGACAGCCGTGTGACTATCTCACGGTTCTCCGACGTTTCGGGCTCTGCCTTTAAAAAGGGCTCTGCCGTTTCAAGTATGGGTCTTATCCTTGCGGCGGAAAGGGCTATGCCCGCCAGTGATGAGAACGCCCCCATGAGCGCACCGTATGCCGCCGTGAAGGTATAGTACGATGACTGGTCGAGCTTGGCGCCGAGCGCCAGAGAATACATGATGACAGTGCATATCAGCGTAACGGCGGTGTTGATGACCCCGTTGAACTTCACAAATGCAGGCGGCGCATATGTGTAAGCCGCTCCCTCCGCATATATCCCAAGCCAGCGTGAAAACATACGCTTCTCTGCGCCTGCCAGCTTTATCTTCTGCACGCCCGTTATCAGGGAATAGGACATTCCCGACTCCTTGGCGCTCTGCTCCATGGCACGCCTGCTTATGTTTATCTGCACCACGGAGGATATGACGCTTATCAGCACGGTGACAGCTGTCATCATCAGCGCAGGCAGTGCCAGCGACGGTGCGAACCTCATTATCTGCGTTATATACAGCAGTGACATCAGCGAAGTCACGCCCGATGACACCACCATGCCCAGTATCAGACTGCACAGCTTATCGACCGAGGCAAGGCGGTTGGTCAGCTCACCTGCGCTGTGCGCCCTGAAAAAGTCGGCAGGGAGCGACAGCACCCTCATCATCATGGATGCCTCAATACCGAGGGATGTCTTTGACTGCACACGGGTTATCAGCATATTCCTGACGGATGTGAAAAGCTGTGAGGATATGAGTATGAACGCCGTGCAGACCGCCGCACCTATGAGCATATGCGGCTCACCGCCGTCGAGTATCTGCCCCGTCAGCGCCTTTGTGACACGCAGGGAGAAAAGCCCTGCCGCCGTGACCGCAAATGCCGCAAGCAGTATGAACACCTCGTCCCCCACGGACAGACACCTTTTCATATACAAAAGCAGGTCTGGTATGCCTATCTTCTTCATAGGCAGGGGTCTGTAAAAGCAGCATGCCTCGCTCTCAAACTGGCCCTCGTTGCGCCTGCCTATCCTGACACGCTTCTCGGTCTTGCTGTCTATGTAGTAGTAGCCCGAAAAGCTCCCGGGCAGGAGCGCTCTCGGCTCGCCGTCCGAAAATGCCAGCACCGGCCCGAAGGAATCCCTGTACCAGCCCTTTTCGAGCTTTATCATCCTTTTCATTATGCCGTAGGGACGCAGGCTCATATCCAGCTGTTCGTCCATATCCTTGATGTATGAGGGTATCTCGACAGGCTTCAGACGGTAGTATTTCAGTATCTCATCTATCGCCTGCTTTGTCACGATACTGTCACTGAGTATCTTGGCGGCAGTCCTGTCACCGAGCACCACGCCTGCGGCACGGAAAAAGGATTCCTCAAAGATCTGCTGATCCAGGTCTTTTCTTTGTTTTATCTGTTCATCGAACCAGCCCATGAAGCCTTTCTCCCTCCCTTACTCATTGGTGACGAGCTCGGCGTATATGCCGCCCTTTTCCATAAGCTCATCGTGTGTGCCCCGCTCTGCGACCGCACCGTTTTCAAGCACGATTATCTCATCGCAGTCACGCACGGTGGACAGCCTGTGGGCAATCACGATACAGGTTATGCCCCTGTCCTTTATCGCCCTGACCACCTCGTATTCGGTCTTGGCGTCAAGGGCGCTCGTTGCCTCATCGAGTATAATGACGGACGGGTCCTGTGCCAGCACACGGGCTATCTCCATTCTCTGCCGCTGTCCGCCCGAAAGGTCTCTGCCCCCGGATGTGAGCCTGCACTGATAGCCGCCCTCACGCTGCATTATATCATCGTGGAGCTTTGCATCCCTTGCGGCAAGTATCATCTCAAAATCCTTTATCGAGTCGTCCCACATCTTGATATTCTCTTCGATAGTGCCCTCAAAGATGATTATATCCTGATCCACCACCGCAAGAGAGCCTGTCAGCACCTCACGGGATATCTCCGAACGGGGCTTGCCGTCAAAGAGTATCTCGCCCTTCCACGGCTCATACAGCCCGGATATGAGCTTTGAGAGAGTGGATTTGCCGCACCCCGATGCGCCTACTACGGCTGTCCTGCTGCCTGGTTCAAGCGTGAGGGAAAGATCCCTTATCAGCGGCTCTGCAAGGGGGGAATATCCGAAGGTTATGTTTTTCAGCTCCACACGGCCTCTCAGCTTCGCAAAACCCTCTCCCGCATTTTCCGTCAGGGTGTTCTTGTCGGAGGGGTATTCCATGACATCCTCCACACGCTCCATCTGTGTGCGCATCTCCTGTATGGTCTGACCTGCCGAGACAAGCGTCATGGCGGGGGACATAAAGGCTGTCAGAAAGCCCTGGAACATCATGAGCGTACCTATCGTGAGTTCTCCCCTCATGATCTCCCATATGCCCAGTATCAGCACTGCGCTGTTTGCAAATGAAGTCACCAGTGAAGGAAGCATACCGAAAAGAGAATTCGTGAGCGAAGCCTTTACCTGCTGTGTGTTGACAGATGCCTGATAACCTGCCCATTTCTGAAAAAACCCGTTCTCCGCACCGCTGGACTTTATCGTTTCTATCATCTCTATGCCTGCGGCGGTGGTGGATGACAGCTTTGCCGCATCCCTCTGCTGTATCCTCGTTATGTTCACACGCTTTGCGGATATGGCTCCCGACAGAAAGACATTGAGCAGTATAGCGCCCGTACCGATCGCAGTCAGCACCAGGTTATGCTTTATCATCAGCACAAGATAGAAAAGCATCATAACGGTGTTTAGCAGCAGCGGCGTTATGGTATTTACGATCACGCCCGCCACCGAAGCGTTGGCATACTGCCTTGACTGTATATCGCCCGCCATTCTCTGAGAGAAGAACTCCATGGGCATATGCAGTACCTTCCACATATATGTGGAACTGCCTATCAGATCCATCTTGCCGTTTATCTTCAGCGAATACACAGCCTTTATCCACTCTGCCGCAAGGCGCAGAACGATAAGCACCGCCATTATCGCCATAAAGGGCATCACCCATTCGGGATTTCTGCCCGTGAGCAGTCTGTCTATGAACACCCTTGAAAACACGGGGTCTGTCACGCCGAAGGCATAGGTTATCACCGATGTGAGTGTCACGAAGACCGCCGCCGCACCTGCGCCCCTTAGCCGCTTTGCGGCAAATTCCAGAGTGCTCTTGGGTCTGCCGTCCGCCACGAACCGTTCCGACGGCACGGGCACAAGAGTAACTCCCGTGAAGGACTTGTCAAACTCCTCTGCGGATATTCTCACAAAGCCCCTTGCAGGGTCGTTTATGCAGGCGGTCTTTCCCTTGAAGCCGCACAGCACCACGAAATGATTGAAGTTCCAGTGGATTATGCAGGGGAACACGCCGTCCCTCATTATGGTCTCAGGGCTGTGTCTGTATGCCTTGACGGAAAAGCCGTATCTCTCCGCCGCCATGAACACATTCTTTGCGTTTGACCCGTCACGGGACACACCGCAGTCACGGCGCACCTTTTCAAGGGGCACCCACTTGCCGTAATACGCCATTATCATAGCCAGTGAAGCCGCACCGCATTCAAGGGCTTCAAGCTGCATTATCACCGGCACCTTTGCCACGCCCTTTGTAACGGGCTGTCTGTTTTTTCTGCTCATGCCCTGCCCTCAGCTGAATAAGAAGCTCAGCGGTGTGATAGACTCCGTGACCACCTTTGCGCTGTAACTTCCGTCGGGCAGGTCAACATCGGCATATGCCAGCACATTGCCGTATACATCCGCCTTTGTGTCATATATCTCAAATTCTCCGCTGCCTATGCGCACGGTCATCCCCGCCGCAGGATAGGGCTCGCCTGTCACAAGTATCACTGCAGAGCCGTCTGTCACGACCGCCTTGCCGTCATTGACCGTTTCCAGCTTTCCGACCGTGCCCCATGCGATGAGAGCCGCAAGCAGACATACTATCGCCGCCAGCAGCACCCATATCCCCGGGTCTGTGACCCTCAGATAGTCCGTGAGCTGTTCGGGTGAGGATATCCTTTCAAGTGACTTCTTTCTGAATACCTGTGTTTTTTCCATATCAATACCTCCGTCGGGAGATTGTTCTTCTGCACATATCAATTCTATCACATTATTTATATTTTTGCAATATTGTTTGCCAAAAAAGGCAAATGACCGAAAGACGTGTGCCCGATTTAACCTTGATTTAACCTTTCGGTACTGTTCAAATTAACATAAACTTGTTATAATGACAGTATCAGGAGTGTGATGATATGCTTATTTACATCGTTGAAGATGATGATAATATCCGAGAGCTTGAAGCATTTGCAATGAAGAACAGCGGTTATGATACCGAATGTTTTGCAGGCTCCAAAGAGTTCTGTCAAGCGATGGCCAAGGCTGTTCCCGACCTGATCCTGCTTGACATTATGCTGCCGGGCGATGACGGACTGACGATACTGAAAAAACTGCGTGACGATCCTGTCACCTCAAAGATACCTGTCATCATCATTTCCGCAAAGACCACCGAGCTTGACCGTGTGAAGGGTCTTGACCTCGGTGCTGACGATTATCTTTGCAAGCCCTTCGGCGTTATGGAGCTTGTCAGCAGAGTCCGTGCAAGGCTGCGGGGCAGCAGTAAGGATAACGAATACTGCTTTGCTGAGATACTGTTGTCGGACGATGCCAGAAAGGTATTTGTATCGGGAAAGCAGACAGAGCTCACATACAAGGAATTTGAACTGCTGAAAACACTCATCCGTAGTCCCGGAAAGGCTTTCACCCGTGACTTTCTCATTGATACGATATGGGGACAGGGAAGCACAGGTCGTACACTTGATGTGCATATCCGCACCCTGAGAGGCAAGCTTGGCGAGTGCGGCAAATACGTACAGACTGTCAGAAACGTCGGCTACAAGCTGGATAAGGACGAGTGATATGGAGAGAAAGATCAATCTGCACTTATTCTATATGGGTGTTGTAACGGCGATAGTCGGTATCCTTATCACAACGGTTTCCTATTTCAACTTCTTCCGTAAGGAGGTAACGGAAAACCTTGCTCATGAATGTCATCTGGTCGCACAGTGCTATGACAGCGGCGACCCGATCACAGAGCTTGACCGCTTCACGGGTGAGGACTTCCGTATCACACTTATCGAAAAGGACGGCACCGTACTCTTTGAGAGTTCTGCCGATCCGCAGGAAATGCCCAATCACCTTGACCGTCCCGAGATCAGGGCTGCTATCGAAAACGGTACAGGCACAGATACACGCTTTTCCGATACCATAGGCACTGAGGATCATTACTATGCCCTGCGGCTCAACGACGGGAACATACTGAGGGTGTCCATACAGACTGATTCGATATTTGCGCTCTTTGAACGTTCCCTGGTCATCATACTTATCATCGTGCTGGGTATCGTCATCGTCTCAATGCTTGTTTCCGTGAAGCTGACAAATAATCTGATAGCGCCGTTTCGCAGGATACCTGAGCTTATCGGGACAAACTCACCGCCCGAAGAATGCGGCATATACCCCGAGATCATCCCTTTCGTGGAGGAGATTCGAAATGCCAGAAATGCACAGAGTGAAATGCGGCAGGAGTTCACGGCAAATGTTTCTCACGAGCTGAAAACACCGCTGACATCCATTTCCGGCTATGCAGAGCTGATAGAATCGGGAATGGCGCAGGGGGCTGACAGCGTGGAGTTTGCCGGTAAAATAAAAAAAGAGTCTGACCGTATGCTGGTTCTTATCGGCGATATATTGCGGCTGTCAGAGCTTGATAGCACAGGGGGAATCCCTCTTGATGAGGATGTGGACCTGAAAGCTGTTGCCGAGGATTGCAAAGAACGGCTGTCACAGCAGGCGGAAAGCCGTGGCATCAGGATCACCGTCAGGGGAGAAAGCGCCTCTGTAAAGGGGAGCATGACGGAGCTTTGCGAGCTGGTATACAATCTTGTGGACAATGCGATCAAGTATAACCGAGAGAACGGAAATATAGAAATAGAAACAGCCGATAAAATGCTGACCGTGACCGATACCGGCATCGGCATACCGCAGGAGAGTATCCCCCGTATATTCGAGCGATTTTACCGCATCGACAAGAGCCGCAGCCGTGCAAAGGGCGGCACAGGGCTTGGACTTTCGATTGTCAAGCATATCGCAGAGCATCACGGGGCTAAGATAGATGTTAAAAGCACAGTGGGTGTCGGAACAAGCATCTCTGTCAGATTTCAGTAATTTCAGAACAAAGGAAAGAGTATAAAAATGGAACTGGTTTTAAATATACTGCTGCTTGCAGTTGGTTTTCTCGCTCTTATAAAAGGTGCAGACTTCTTTGTGGACGGAAGCTCTGCACTTGCAAAGAATTTCAAAGTCCCCGGCGTTATTATCGGACTGACGATCGTTGCAATGGGAACAAGTGCGCCTGAGCTTGCCGTCAGTACCTCGGCAGCGATCAAGGGAGCAAACGAGATCGCCCTGAGCAACGTGACAGGCTCTAATATTTTCAATCTCCTGGGCGTGCTCGGCATTTGTGCTATGATACACCCGCTTCCCATCGAACCTGTTATCATGAAGCGTGACTTTCCTCTTTCCATCGGAATATCCTTGCTGACACTTGGTGCAGTCGGACTTCCATTCGTGCTGAAAGGGAATATCACCTCTGCTGTCATGAGCGATAATGTAGGCGAAGTGAGCAGGATATTCAGCATTATTCTGCTGATTCTTTTTGTAAGCTATATTGCAATGCTGATACATTCTGCAAGAAAATCACCGCAGCAGGAAGAAAACAGCGAACTGAAACCTCTCTGGAAATGTGCCCTGCTGATTCTGGTCGGACTTGTATGTATTATCGCAGGCGGACAGTTCGTTGTAAACAGCGCAAAAGCCATTGCAGCAACATTCGGAATGTCGGAAACGCTCATAGGTCTTACGATAGTAGCGATAGGCACGTCGCTCCCGGAGCTTGTGACCTCGGTCGTCGCATCACGAAAGGGCGAGAACGGTCTTGCTGTGGGGAATGTGGTGGGCTCAAATATATTCAATATCCTGTTTATACTCGGCGTTTCGGGAACGATACACCCCATCACCGTTAATCTCGCATCGGTGACAGACCTTGCGGTGCTTGTTGTGGTCAGCGTTATAACTATGATCTTTGCAAGGACAAAAAATATCGGCAGGATAGAGGGACTTATCATGGTAATGATCTACGCCGCTGATGTGGTATTCGCAGTATTGCGATAATTTCGGGGAGAAAAATATGAACATCTTTTCAATATGCACCTTATGCGGAGGACTTGCCTTCTTCCTGTTCGGTATGCACGTTATGTCACAGAGCTTGGAGAAGATCGCAGGCGGCAAGCTGGAAGCAACTCTCAAAAAAATGACATCCAATCCGTTCAAGAGCCTTGCCCTCGGTGCAGGCATCACCATTGCTGTTCAGTCCTCGTCAGCTATGACGGTCATGCTCGTCGGACTTGTCAATTCGGGAATTATGCAGCTTGAACAGACCGTCGGCGTTATCATGGGCTCAAACATCGGCACAACGCTGACGGCGTGGCTGCTCAGTACCGCAGGAATTAAGAGCGATAACGTGCTGATCTCAATGCTAAAACCCGAAAACTTTGCGCCCATCGTTGCTCTTATCGGCATCATCATGATAATGATGAGCAAAAAGAAGAAGCGTCAGGACATCGGCACGATCATGGTGGGCTTTGCGGTGCTGATGTTCGGAATGGAGCTGATGAAAAACGCTGTATCTCCCCTTGCAGAAATGGAAGGCTTCAGCAAACTTCTTGTGGCTTTCAGAAACCCGCTCCTCAGCGTTCTGATCGGTGCGGTGTTTACAGGTGTGATACAATCCTCGGCGGCATCTGTGGGCATCTTACAGGCGCTTTCCCTGACAGGCACGATCTCATACAGAATGGCTATACCCATCATCATGGGACAGAATATCGGTACCTGCGTGACAGCATTGCTGTCCTCCATCGGTGTCAACAAGAACGCAAAGCGTGTTACCGTGGTGCATATGCTTTTCAACATAATCGGTACGATAATATGTCTTACAGTGTTCTATGGAATAGATGCGCTCATCCATTTCAGCTTTGTGGACAAGCCCATCGGTGCGGTGGAGATAGCGGCCGTCCATTCCATTTTCAATATAATCACTACGCTGATACTCCTGCCGTTCTCATCTCAGCTTGTAAAGCTGGCAAAAAGGATCATACCCGATTCCAAGGAAGCCGAGGTCTCTGTCATGCTTGACAAGCGCCTTATCGCAACGCCTCCCCTTGCGGTCTCGCAGTGTAGGGAAAAAACCGTGGACATGGCGCAGGGAGCAAAGGAAGGACTGCATGAAGCTCTCAGGGCTATGTTTGATTATTCTGACAGGGCGGTGCTGAACGTGGAGGAAAAGGAACAGCTTCTTGATGAAATGGAAGATCAGCTCTCGACCTTTCTGCTGGAATTATCTGCTGTCAGCCTGACAGACGAGGACAGCCATACCGTAACCGAGCTTCTGCACACGATCAGCGACTTTGAGCGTATCAGCGACCACGCTATCAATATGATAGAGATAGCTCAGGAAATGGAGCGCAACAGTCAGAGCTTTTCAGACAGCGCAAAGGCAGATTTCTCGACGCTCTTTGCTGCTCTGACGGAGATATCAGGGCTGACGGTACAGGCATTTACGGACAATGATACTGCCCTTGCCATGAATGTTGAGCCGTTGGAGGAGGTCATTGACGATCTTACAAAAACCATCAGAGATAAGCATATCGAAAGACTTCGCACAGGCGAATGCAGCCCCGAGCTCGGCGTGTACCTGTCCGACCTTTTGATAAACTGTGAGAGGGTGTCCGACCACTGCTCAAATATAGCGATATCTATCATCCAGATCCCTAAGGCAAGCATGAGGAGCCATGTGTATCTGAATGAACTGAAGGCACAGCGTTCAGAGCAGTTCATAGGTGCTTACAACGCCTATCATGAGAAATACAGGCTGTCCGCTTGATAAGATCCCTACAATACGAAGATGAAAGCGAAAAAAGGCGTGCGTCCATCACGGGCACACGCCTCATTGTCGTATACTGTCGTATCATTCTCTGTTTTTGAGCACTTCGGCGGGTGTGATCCTCTTTATCTTGAATACCAGTATCTCGTTTATCACCAGATATATGACTATCATCATCACATACAGCAGTGCCAGCATCGGCAGAGGGAATGTCAGATCCATAGTGCAGGCCACATTCGATATGAACGAGGGATATATGGCGTCTATGACCATCTTAGCCAGCGGCATACACACCAGTCCGCCCAGTGCCACCACCAGCAGATTGCCGTTCAGGTAAAGAGAACGCACCTCTCTGTCACGGAAGCCGAATATCTTTATCAGCGATATCCCGTATGCGGAGCGGTCTATCATGACGCCCATCATGAGATACATCACCACGCAGAATATTACCGTGCCTGCGACGATGAGCGTGATTATCAAGGACTGCATCTTGTCTATGAATACCCCTGCCGCTCTCTCGATATCCGCTCTCGTGGTCACGCTGTAAAGCCTGCCCTCATCTATGTCGAGAGCCTTGTCGGAGTATACCGCATTGTAGTAGTCCTTATCCTCACCGAACAGATCGCACATACTCTCCCTGTCCATAAATACCGTGAAACCGGGGGCGTACTGACATATCCCCGATACCGTGAAGGTGTATCCCCTGCCTGTGGCGTCATCGGAGAATGTCACTCTGTCGCCTGTCCTGTAACCGAGCCTTTCTGCAATGGAGTTGTTTATCACAGCCTTGTTTATGCTCTTTTCGGGGCGGGCGTCAAAGAATTTGCTCTCTCCGTCGATGCCTATCACGTTGACACTGAGGTTATAGCCTGTCTCATAGGTGGTAAGGTCTGCCACATACGCCTTTTCGCCGCCCTCGGGGGCTTCATCCGTGGGATACTTGTACATATACATATACTCGTATCTCGTGTCGGCGGTGTTCTTTCTGCTGACATTGGTACACATGGTAAATGTGTTCATACCCAGCATAACTATCAGCATTGAGAAGAATATACCCAGCAGTATGGTGATGGCAGAGCGCATCTCACGCACCAGCTGGCGCACTGCAAACATCGTCCTGAACGAGCGTGTCTTAACGGTGAACTGCTTGTACACCGACTCGGACTGCTCGTTTTTCATAAGCGACAGCGCCGTTCGTGACAGCTTTTTCTTTATCACTATCGCATTCACCGCCGCACTTATCACTGGCGGCAGAACGAATGCATACACTATCATGTACACGGGATAGACCATATCAAACTGCGGCAGTGAAAAATAATCATATGTGTCGCCCATCTGATCTCTCACGCCCATGGGGGTAAGTGATGCGAGAAATCCCAGCGCACCGCCCGCAAAGGCAAGTATGGTCGGCAGTGTTATGTAGTGCCTGAGCAGGTCTGATGGCTTTACTCCCAGAGCATAGAGAGAACCGATGACGCTCGATTCACGCTCTATCTGATGCACCACAAAGACCGATATGACATATGAGAACAGTATCAGCATTATGATGCCCGCAACTATGCCGGCGGTCTTGTCAAGCACCACATCGCCCGCTGCGGCGGCTATCCTGATATTGTCCGCACGCTTGATGAATGATGTGAGATTGTCTATGTCTATCTCAAATACCCTGTCAAGAAGCTCGTCCATATCCTTTTTGAGTGTGTCGGCATTTTCCCTGAACTCCTCTGTTCCGTCCTTCAGCTCCGATGTGCCGTCTCTGAGCTCCTTTGCGCCGTCCGCAAGCTCCTTTGCCCCGTCGGACAGTTCATTCGTGCCCTTTCTCAGGTTCATCGCACCGCTTTTGAGCTTGCCCGTTCCGTTTTTAAGTTCATCCGCACCGCCCGCAAGCTCTCTTGCTCCGCCTGCCGCACTGCTGACGCCCTGTGTATATTCATCTATGCCGTTCTTGAATTCGATAAGGCCGTCAAGGCTCTTTCTCAGCTCGGTTATCTCCGACTGACCCGATACAGCCGCAAGCCCGTCGAGCACAGTGCCGTAGTTCTCTCTGGTAAGGGGTACTTTCAGCCCGTATGCCGCAAGCGACTCCTGCACGGTGGCAAGATATGAGTCTATGAGCTGATCTGCTCCGCCCGAGAGCTGTGCGCCGTAGCCGTCCAGCTTGTCCATGCCGTCAGACAGCTCCTTTGCGCCGTCTGACAATTTCTTAGCACCCGTATCCAGTTTGCCTGCACCGTCATCAAGCTCCCTGACACCGTCCCTGAGTTCGCCCGTACCATCATAGAGTTCATCCGCTCCTTCGGAAAGCTCGTCTGCGCCGTCGTCCAGTTCCTTTGCACCGTCATCCAGTTCAACAGTCGCATCGCACAGCTTGTCAACGCTGTCCTCTATCGTCTTTCTGTCATCGAGTATCTCGTCGATGGTCTCCCTGAAATACTTATCCGTCACCTTTGCTGCGTCAAAGTCAAGATTTATAATCCTGTCCTTTACCTCGTCATCGGTGACACTGCCACCCAGACGGTATGCGTAGGTGTAATCCTCCGCCTTCTGTGTGCCGCTGTCCCTTATGGCATCATACTGGTCATCGCTCACAAATATGAGGCCGAATATCTCGCTCTGCACCGCAGTATCGGCGAAGTTTGCCAGCATATTGTCATAGTCGGGAGAAGTGCCTATACCCGTGATGACAAAGTCATATCCGCCTGCCTTGACGGTATCACCCACGGATATTGAATTCTCCTCGGAAAAGCGCTTCTCTATAACGGCTTCGCCGCTCCTTTCGGCAAGCCTGCCCTCATCGAGCTGTATCAGGTCTATGCTCTGCCTGTTTCTGAACATTCTGACCTTTCTGCCATTATCCATATCCAGATCAAAGCTGAACATACTCTCGACCGTCACACCGCCGTCCGAAACTATATCCAGCTCCTCATCCGACAGCGGCAGGAATACGGAGAACTGACCGTCCTCCACCATGTTTACTGCGATCTGTCTCTCTGTGCCGATTATGATCACGTCTGACGACACCACTATGCTCAGCACAAGGAATATACCCATTACTATGAGCAGTACCAGCGCCGCATAGCGTCCGAGGTTCGCACGCAGGTCACGCAAAAGTCTTTTTCTAAGCACCCTGTTCATCAGAGATCCTCCAGTTCTGCGGCGGGTATCCTCGTCTCGTTGAGATAATCCTTTTTGATAAGACCGTCCTTGACTATCAGCACCTTATGCACCATATTCTTTATGGAGTTGTTGTGCGTCACTATCAGCATAGTCGTGCCATATTTTGCGTTTATCTGTTCAAGCAGCACCAGTATATCCCTTGATGTCTTTGAGTCCAGCGCACCTGTCGGCTCATCACACAAAAGCAGTTTGGGATTTTTGATAAGCGCCCTTGCTATCGCACATCTCTGCTGCTGACCGCCCGAGAGCTGTGATGGGAACTTGTTCTGATGCTCGGTGAGCCCCAGTGTCTCCAGCAGTTCGTCCATATCAAGAGGATCCTTCGCCAGATACTCGCAGACCTGTATATTCTCCCTCACCGTGAGATTGGGAACGAGATTATAGAACTGGAATATGAACCCCAGATAGTCACGCCTGTAATCCGACAGCTCGGAGGGTCTGAGACCGAATATCTCCTTGCCGTCAACCTTTACGGAGCCCGAATCCATAGTGTCAAGGCCACCGATGCAGTTTAACAGGGTAGATTTGCCCGAACCGGATGTGCCCTGTATGACACACATCTGTCCCCTTTCCACCGAGGTGCTGACGCCTTTCAGCACCTGTATAAAGCTCGTGTCCCTGCCGTAGCTTTTCTTCACATCTTTTATCTCAAGATACATCTTAAAGTTCCTTTCCATATCCGCAAAGAGCTATTCGTCCCTGTCCTCGATGACATATCCGACCCATACCGTGATCATCATATCAATAACAGGCTTTATCTTTTCGACCGCCTTTTCCCTGTCGGTTTCGTGGTTGAGAAGATGCTCGAACGCATCGACCTGCATATGCGTGATGTAATGGAGCATATACTCGTTGACCCTTTTGCCGGTCACTTCCGCATACTTTTTGGCAAGGGCGGAATACTGCGTTTCCAGCATTTCTATGATAGTGTCTATCACATTCTCATATCTTGAACCGTGCGCCTTGTCAAAAAGAAGCATCATCACATCATAGTTGTCGTAGAGGTAGTTCACTATCATCTCTGCCAGTGGGTCATGGTCGCCTTTCACATGAACATATGTTGCCGGGTCTTCATCGGCCTCTTCCGCAAAATGCTTTTTTAGCAGCTGCATGAAACCGCTCAGCGCCTCGTCCACTACCGCTCCGAAAAGACCGTTCTTGTCCTTGAAGAAGAAGTAGACTGCACCCGTGGTGAGCCCCGCATCTGAGGCGATCTTTCTCAGAGATGCCTTGTCAAAGCCCTTTTCCGTGAATTCCCGCCTTGCGCACTGTATCAGTTTTTCTCTGCTTTCATTGTCACTCATATCATACCTCCGAAGATAACACTGTTACGTAACAATGTTATCTTATCACACGGTCTCTCATTTGTCAAGAGCTTTTCCGGAATTTGTATGCATGAACAAATATTCATATATTATGCAGGTGAATATCCTTGCATACTGCCAACATACATTTTCACCTTTATCCTCATCTGATGGCACGGTCATACCGCATATCGGACGCAGTTCACGCCGCCCCGAAAGAGGCTCTGAATTTTTCACAAAAAATTTCTGCCGCAATTGTACTTTTTCACCGGTGATTCGGTTAAAGAGTCAGAAAGCCGAAAAGAACAGCAACAGAAAAAAACAAAAAAAGATTTGTACTTTTCCGAAAGTTCTTCGGTTAAAAAGACAAAGGGAAAAACCCGAAAATAAAAAAACATCACAAAGGATGTTCAGGAGGAATTCATTATGAAAAAGTCAGTTAAGGTAACAGCTCTCATGGCAGCAGCAGCAACAGTATGTGCACTTTCCGCAGCAGTAGGCGCAGAGGTCTACAACAACAGCGGCGTATATTACGACAACATAACCACAGCTTCGGCACCCGCCACCAACACAAGCGGCGTTTACTACGACAATACAACATCTGCTCCAAACAGCGGTGTTTACTATGACAGCACCTCATCACAGGGAAGCTCCGTAAACAACAGCGGCGTTTACTATGATACAAACGCAGGCTCCGTAAATACAAATTCAGGCACAGTTTACTATGACAACTACACTTACCCCACTTCTTCCCTCGTAACGGTATATCCCGAGACATCGGTGCTTTACTACGATCAGGTCATTGCCAGAAACCCCAACGTTTCCGTTGAGACAGACCAGCTCAAGGTATCCTACACCCGTCTTAAAAGCGCAGAAAAGGCAGCAGGTATCGCCTTCGACGATCTTCCCTCCAACGTTGTATACGACCTCCGCTCCAAAAAGTACTCCGTTGTTGACTCCAATATCCTTCAGGTCAAGTACTACGACAATTCCGGCGATGCAGTAGCAGTACGCAAGGGCTTCGGCAAGGCTGACGTAAGCGGCGACCGCACAAGATATGATGTAAATAAGACAGTCCGCATAGACGGCACAACAGTAAGCTTCAGCGGCTACAAGTACACCGCAGGCAGGACCACCGCCAACTACTACCACCTTGCGACCTGGAACAGAGACGGTTACTCCTACTCCATAAAGACCAATATCCCCATGACTCTCAGCGAAATACAGAGCATTGCAGAGGATATGATCTGGGAATAATGCTATCACCTACCTCCTATATATCCCTTAATCAACAGCGAAGCCCTTCCTCACAGCGAGGAGGGCTTCGCTGTTTTTTAATCTGATTTTAATGATGCTCTAACAAGATCTTAACCTGAGTGTTGTATGATCATTACAATGAGCGGATAGTATCCGCAGGGAGGGCGTTATGGGAAAATTTGATGATCTTTACGGCAATGCCTACGATATGACCGATGAAAAAAAACTGGGGCTCGAAATAAGTATGCCCGACCCGACAAAGGCAGGTGGTGTCATGACTGCTGTCGGGGCAATCATGCAGTTAGCGGGTGCGGCGGCGGCGTTCGTCACGGCATACGACTGCTCAGAGAAAGAAGCGGCATACAGGGTCGTTTATGACAGTGAACACGGCGTACTGCTGCCCCCTGAGCCATACGGCAGCATTGCTGTGATACTGCTTATCGTGATCGCTGTGGGCTCAATTCTGTCTCTGGCGGGCAGACTTGCCGCCAAAAAATGGGCAGGAGCATTTGTGTCTGTCATCACGGGTCTTGCGATGCTCGGCTTCTCGCTTTTTATGTCATCGAGCTTTTACGGCGACATGAATATACTGCCGTTGGTAAAATACAGCACAGCAGACGGCGGCGGCTGTGAAATACTCTTTGCCGACAATACTGTCGTGAATGTATGTGATGTATTTCTTCTGCATGACGGTGTGGCATACCGTGCCGACGGATGCAGTTCGGATGGCGGCATAAAGCGCACATACCACGCCGTATACAACAGCGAAGTGTTCCTGCCCGCATATGATGTGACCATATACGATGAAGGGGGGACAAGACACGAGCTTGTATATACATATGATAATACCAACTTCTGACCGAAGCAATTATCTTCTGACGAAGATGGAGAAGAAATGCCCGCAAAAGCTTGAATATATGTGGTTTTGTGGGCAAACATCCTCTATACATCGAGGAAGAATTAGTATAATGACGAGTATTACGGCTACTGATACTGTACCTGAAAGGATATAAAAAAGCATATATTCCCGCTTGCAGGCTGTGCGGACACAGACACAAGCGGCACGGAGGGCTTCTTACAGAGCTTTGGTGATTTCAGACAAGTGAAACCGATTTCGTCATATCAAATAATCGTCAAAAAATTATATCATGATTTTTTTGTGTAGTATTGACAACTGACAAAAAAGCTGATATACTAACTCATATACTCAGACGATAACGCTGTACCCTCTACATACAGCGTATACGGCAGATACCGCGGCTGTCGGTATCGGTCGCTTTGCGAGAAATGAAAGGCGGAATTATTATGAAGACACAGGTCGTAAACGGTGTTTCAATGCCCAACATCCCCTGGATGGAAAAGCCCGAGGGATGCAGAGACGTAGTATGGCGCTACAACGCTAACCCTATCATCAAGAGAGATCAGATCATGGTGAAGAAGGCGAACGGTTACAGAGAGCCCTCCAACTCCATTTTCAACAGTTCCGTGGTACCCTTTGAGAACGGTGATTACAAGTTCGCAGGCGTATTCAGAGTGGATGACAGAGAGCGCAACATGGAGCTCCATGTCGGCTTCTCCAAGGACGGCTTCAACTGGGATATAAACGAAGAAAGGATACACTTTGAGTGCGATATCCCCGAGGTAGCCCAGTGGCAGTACGGCTATGATCCCAGAGTATGCAAGCTTGAGGACAAGTACATCGTTACATGGTGCAATGCCTACGGCTGGAAGCCCACCATCGGCTTAGCATATACATATGATTTCAAGACATTCACACAGCTTGAGAACGCATATCTCCCCTTCAACAGAAACGGCGTTATGTTCCCCAGAAAGATAAACGGCAAGTACATGATGATGAGCCGTCCCTCCGACAGCGGACATACACCCTTCGGCGATATGTTCATAAGCCAGTCCCCCGACCTCACTTTCTGGGGTCAGCACAGACACGTTATGGGTCCCTCAAAGGGCTGGGAGTCCACCAAGATGGGCGCAGGTCCTATCCCCATCGAGACAGACAGAGGCTGGCTGATATTCTATCACGGCGTTCTCACATCCTGCAACGGTTATGTATACTCCTTCTCTGCGGCGCTCCTTGACAAGGACGAGCCCTGGAAGGTACTCAAGAGAGGTGCCAGCTACCTGCTCAGCCCTCAGGAGTATTACGAGCTGGTGGGCGATACCGATGCGGTTACATTCCCCTGCGCAAATCTTGTTGATGCCGATACCGGCAGGATATGTATCTATTACGGCTGTGCAGATACCTGCACCGCACTTGCGTTCACAACAGTTGACGCTGTTATGGACTTCCTTGACAACAACTCTCAGGTGTGACGATATCAGCCTGTGTTTGCTGACAAATAAAAAGATCGGTTTGGATCGTTTGATCCAAACCGATTTTTTTACAACAGCTTATCGCAGAATTCGGAGATCCTTTTTTCGTTTTCAGGGTCTTTTTTGGACTTGGGGTCTATGAGCACAAGAGAAGCATCTTCCTTTTCTATACCGATAGCGGCTCTCAGCTTGCCGAATGCCTTCTCCGCTCCCGTTCCTGCCTGGCAGGCGAAAAAGCCTATCTTCCTGCCCTTGATGTCATTGTCACGGACAAATGTGCGTACCGGCGGAGCCACATTGCTTGCCCACACGGGAAAGCCCAGTATGATGCATCCATAGGATGATATATCGGTATCATAGGGCATCAGGGCAGGAGTCTCAGCCATCACGGCGCTCTTGCCGCCCCATATGAATTTGCTGAGCTTGCCGTCGGGATAAGCCTTCTCCGGCTCTATCCGCAGAAGGTCGGCTCCTGTTTTTTCCGCTATCAGTTCAGCGGCATATTTTGTATTTCCTTCCAGTGAATAATATACTACAAGTGTTTTCATTTTGTCCTCCATGAAGCATCAACGAACATTTTGCAAAAGGCACGCAAAGGCTGTCGGTTATCACATAGTGGTCATCATTACCATAGTGTCGGACGACGCATCATAGATATAGAGCAGGGCATCCTCTGCGGCTATCATAGGCAGAGTGCCTGATATATCACTTCCCACGGGGGCATATGATGCGGCAGTGATGAGCGCCGCGTGCATGAGCCTTGTATGTTCTCCGCAGTTGAAAAATCCCCTGTACTCCTTATTGAGCGAAAGATAATCATCTGCATCTGCGATATCCGTGACGGCATCGGTGATGTCGGGGCTCACAGCGGCAAGTGCCGCAAGGACAGCCAGCTCGCCGTATGTGCCGTATTTCTTGCCGACCTCTTTGAGCCCGTTGAAAATGCCTTTGAGTATATCGCACTTCTCCGCAGGATCGCCCTCCGCAAGAGCGAGTATGTGTGACACCGACTGCATGGTGTTGCTGTCGCTGAGATTGAGCGACTTATAGATCTGCTCCGTTTCGCTTATGAGTTCCTCATCGCTTCTTTCCGACATGGCAAGAAGCACACAGAATACATGATCCTCATATGATGTGAGGAATGGGTGGCGGCGCTTCATCAGGTCGTATATATTCCTTGCACGGGCGGATACGCCCTCGACGATCTCTGTCGGCATATCCGAGAGCACTGCCGATGCATAAACAAGATACTGTGAGTCGCCGAAATGGCGTTTGAGCACGGAATGAGCCTTCTCTATCCTCGCAAACTTCTGCTCGGGCTCGTCGGCAACAGACATGAGACAGCACACGGGCGCTTCCATAGTTCCCCTGAAGGATGAGAATATCCCCGCCTTTGTCTTGAGCAGTTCCCTGCATCTGCGGAGCACTGCGGCATCTGGCAGCTTTCCTCTTGACACCAGCATATTTGCACACAGAGTATATATCTCATCATATTCCATGCCGAATACATCCTTTATCCCTGCCTTAGCCGCAAGGAACTGATCGCATAATTGTTTGAGTCTTTCTTTCATAACCTTACCCCTTTTTGCCGTTCATACCGATCCATGGCTCTTTCAGTGACAAGAGAACGGTATCGGTATAAACACTGTATAATAATATATTATCATAACGGGCATACGATGTCAATTAAAATCTGATAAAAACATATCCCCAATAAATCAAAAAGTCCGCAGACATCGGTCTGCGGACACAAAAGACATAATCAGCAAACTGGCTCGATCCAGCCGAGGGGATCTTCGCTCTTGCCCCACTGGATAGCTGTGAGCTCATCGTAGAGCATCTGAGAGATAGGGCCTATCTTGCCGCCTGTGAGGGACATTACCTTATCGCCGTACTTGAGCTCGCCGATAGGAGATATAACGGCAGCAGTACCTGTGCCGAATGCCTCATCGAACTTGCCCTCATCATAAGCCTTGATGAGCTCATCTATCTCGATGTCACGCTCTGTTACCTTGTAGCCCTTGTGACGGAGAAGCTCTATGCAGGACTTTCTTGTGATACCGCCGAGTATGGACTTTCTGTCAAGGCTGGGAGTGATAACCTCGCCGTCAACAACGAACATAACGTTCATAGCGCCAACTTCCTCAACATACTTTCTGTGAACACCGTCGAGCCACAGTACCTGCTCATAGCCCTGCTTGCTTGCATCATCCTGAGCCTTGAGGGATATAGCGTAGTTGGCAGCTGCCTTTGTGAAGCCTGTTCCGCCTGTTACCGCACGGACATAGTTCTGCTCAACATATATCTTTACGGGAGCAAGGCCAGCCGCATAGTATGCGCCGACGGGCGAGCAGATCACGCAGAAGATGAGGTGCTTTGCGGGATGAACGCCAAGCATGGGATCAGCCGCAAATATAAAGGGACGGATGTAGAGCGATGTGCCGTAGTTGTGGGGCACCCAGTCTGCATCTACCTTTACGAGCTCCTTGACAGCCTGAACGAATACCTCTTCATCAACTGCGGGGATGCAGAGACGGTCGTTGGATACGTTCATGCGCTTTGCGTTCTCGTAGGGTCTGAAAAGCTGGATATTGCCCTTTTCGGTGCGGTACGCCTTCATGCCCTCAAAATCTGCCTGACCGTAATGCAGGCACATTGCGGAGGGTTCAAGAGGGATAGGGCCGTAGGGAACTATCCTTGCATCGTGCCAGCCCTGTCCCTCGTCATAGTTCATAAGGAACATATGGTCTGTGAAAATCTTGCCGAAGCCCAGCTTGCTCTCATCGGCAGGCTTAGCCTTGGGCGATGTGGTAAGAGTCTTTTTGATCTCCATGATATTCTCTCCTTATCCAAAAGATAATGTACAATGATATTATAGCACCCGTCAAAGGATTTTGCAAGTCATATGATGCAATTTGTCAAAAGATTTTGTCATTTTGCCGTAAAGCACAAAGGGACGGCGTGCCGTCCCTCTGATATCATTTATCCGTGACCTGTTCTATCTGCTGTCGGTAGGTATCGTCCTTCTTCGCCACATTCTCAGGGTGGTATGTGGTGACTATCTTCCCGACCAGAGGTATCACCTCATCCGAATTTGAATAAGCCACACACATCAGCCCTTCAAGAGAAGACAGGAATTCATCCGTGTCAAAGGGAATGGGCATACCTATGTGGATAAGGTCATTGTCGGTCTTCCTGAGGCCTTCCTCAGCCATGAGCTTCTCCTCATAGAGCTTTTCACCGGGGCGCAGACCCGTGTATTCTATCTTGATGTCCACATCAGGCTTGAAACCCGAGAGCCTGATAAGATTTCTCGCCAGCGTGTCTATCTTCACGGGACTGCCCATATCCAGCACGAATATCTCGCCGCCCCGTGCACTTGTGCCTGCCAGCATAACAAGGCTCACCGCCTCGGGTATGGTCATGAAGTAGCGTATTATATCGGGGTGTGTGACCGTTACGGGGCCGCCGTTCTCTATCTGCTTTCTGAACAGCGGGATTACCGAGCCGTTGCTCCCCAGCACGTTGCCGAAACGCACTGCCGCAAATTCCGTTTTTATACTTTCAAAGTCGCACTCTATCTTCTCGACCTCTCCGTTCTCACAGCTGTGAGTGAAGAGCTTTGGTATGTCTGCCGCTCTGCCTTCCTTGATCTTTGCATCAAAGCTCTGTATTATCATCTCGCACAGACGCTTGCTCGCACCCATTATATTGGTGGGGTTCACAGCCTTGTCCGTCGAGATCAGCACAAAGCGCTGACATCCGTTCACCATAGCCGCATATGCGGTCTTGTAAGTGCCTATGGCGTTGTTCTTTATCGCCTCACACGGGCTGTCCTCCATCAGGGGAACGTGCTTGTGAGCCGCCGCATGGTAAACGATATCAGGGCGGTATTTTTCAAACATCGAGAACATCTTGCGGCTGTCCCTGACGGACCCGATAAGAGTCACAAGGTCGAGGGAGGGGTATTTATTTCTCAGCTCCAGCTGTATGGAGTATGCGTTGTTCTCATAAATATCGAATATGATGAGCCTCTTTGGTGAATGAGCCGCTATCTGTCTGCACAGCTCACTGCCTATCGAGCCGCCGCCGCCCGTTACAAGAACGGTCTTACCGTTGATGAAGCGGTAAACTTCCTCAAGGTCAGCCCTGATAGGCTCTCTGCCCAGCAGATCCTCTACCGACACGTCTCTCATGGACTTGACGCTGACCTCGCCCCTGACGAACTGGTACATTCCGGGGAGCTGTTTGAGCTCACAGCCTGTCTCGTTGCATATGTTGAGTATATCACGCTTCTGCTCAGCCGAAACGCTGGGGATGGCAAGATATATCTTGTCCACCTTGTACTCTGCGGCCTTTTGCATTATCGACTCTCTGCCGCCTACAACGGGCACGCCGTCTATATATCGTGACCACTTGTTGCTGTTGTCGTCTATTATGCAGACTACCTTTTCACTGCCCTCCATAGAGCGGTTGATGTCACGCAGTATCATCTGACCTGCCGCACCTGCGCCTATGAGCATTATCCTGTCAGAGATATCGGACTTGCTCTTGTTTCTGAGAAGCAGAACAAACCTGTATGAGAAACGTATCCCCAGCACCAGCATGAACTGTATGACCGCACCGAACACATAGTAGGATATGGGCATACGGCCGAATGCCGCTGTGATAGCCACTATGTGGAACACTGCCGTCACCGCAGAGGAAATTATCGTTCTCATAAGCTCACTGTAACTTGCAAATCGCCATATACTGCGGTACAGCTTTAATGCCAGAAACACCGCTATGCACACAAGAGCATAGACAGGGGCAAATTTCAGCCACGCCGTGAAGTACCTGCTGTCTATCTTTGTGTAGCTGCAGTCAAATCTGAGCCACAGTGCCAGAAAATATGAGATACTGACAGCAAATACGTCATATACCATGAGCAGTAAGGTTATGACCTGCCAGTGTTTGAATTTCTTTAAGAGTGAGAAGAGTTTGTTCATGGCAGACACCCGTGACGAACAGGTGTTTGCTCCCCCCCTTTTTTATCGCTTTAGTGCGTAAAACTACATTTCATTATCATTTTACCAAAAAATTATATCATATTACGCACTTCCTTGTCAATAGCCAAAAACCGCATTATAACTGTCAATTTCGACAATATTGACAAGTGTTCTTTACTTTCTTCCCGACCTGTGATATAATGTAAAAAAACGAAAGGACATATTCCTATGAAAATGCGAATGATAATAGATATAGACGATATAGACTATCCCGGGCTGATACGGCTGTTGCTGCCCTATGTCAAAAAGGCTGATATACCTCTGCCC
The DNA here is from genome assembly GCA_018110925.1 of Oscillospiraceae bacterium. Classification (GTDB taxonomy): domain Bacteria; phylum Bacillota; class Clostridia; order Oscillospirales; family Ruminococcaceae; genus Huintestinicola. The sequence goes on from JAGAZJ010000027.1 coordinate 64,897, forward strand.
GAAAAGGTCATAGATGCCGCTGCAGCACCGGGAGTGCTTGAAAACTTCTTGAAATTCATACCCAGGTCAAAGCAGGATGAGATCGTGATGTCCATAGTGAACAAGAACAATGCCCGCATCATAAAGCGGGGCGAAGCACTTGCGGAGCGTCTCGGCGCGGATATGGACATTTCGGGCATAAAGCTGATACCGAGAGAGAGCGACACGCCCACAGCCGATAACAATGCGCAGAACAAGAGCAGGGAAGACTAATCTTCCCTGCCCTTGTTTTTATGTCACAAAATTCAGTTCTTGTCCTTCTTGTCGCAGTAGGCTATACCGAGTCCCACAGTGGACATATAGCATCTGCCGTATACGTTCATATCTCCCGTCACAAACTGACCGTTGCCCGTGCCGCCGAAGCTGTGCAGGTCGTCGTTCACACGTTCCCAGCTCTCTCCGCCGTTCTCGGACATATATATTCCCTCTGCATCGCTGTCCTTGGGTGTGCCCCATACATACAGCACATAGGGGTCGCCGTCATTTTTAGGTCTGCCGAGTCCCACAGCCTCACAGTATTTGAGCCCCGGCACAAGCGCCATATTCTCGCCCGAATCCTCGGTGGTAAGAAGTCCCATGCCGCCTGCGGGGATATACACCCTGCCCTCTGCGCCCGGATCTACCGCCAGACGCTTGAATGAACCCGATGTGTCGTACTTTCTCTTGAAGGTCTTTCCCCTGTCGTGGCTTACATAGAACACACTGTTGCCGCATCCGTAGACTATATCACTGTTTACGGGGTCGCCCACCAGATAGACGTTCTGATTGCCGATGATACCGCTGACCTCGCTCCATGTCTCGCCCCAGTCATCGGTCTGATACGCATGAGTGCCGTTTGACGGGCTCCATATGAGCGAACCGCCGTCTGCGGTGAGAGCCAGCTTGCCTCTGTACAGCTTCTTTGAGCTGTCGGGGCAGTTTCTTATATCCTTCCACGTTTTGCCGCCGTCGGTAGTATAAGTGAGGAGCATCGTTGACTCATCGCCGCCCACCTTTGCCCATGTGTCATTCGCCCTTGCCGCAACAGCTATGGATGATACAGAGCCTATCTGCCTTGTGTGGCGCACAGCAGGCTTCCTGATGTCCTCATGCACAAACCCGTCATAGTCGCCCACCGCAGTTATCAGGGGATAATCCTTGTATGAGGCTATATCCTCGGGGACAGTCTCCTCCAGTCCCTTTGCGTCAAAATAGAATTCGGGAGCATCTGCCCAGACATCATCACAGGCAAATATTCCATTGCCGGAATTCACCAGCACCTTGCCCGGATCGCCGCTATCCATAGCCAGAGAGGAGCACCAGTGTATAGCTGCATTTGACACCCAGTCCATACCATTGGAGGATAGGGTGTACTTCCCCGACAGCTCCTCCCACGTCACACCGCCGTCCGTTGAGCGATAGAACTTGTCGCCGTATGCGCCGTTGGGCTGTTCTGCCCACACCTCGCTGGTCACAAGGAATATCCTGTTCTCATCGCCCGGGTCTATGACTATATCGCCGATGGTGGATGATGATGCCGACAAGTCATCATAGCTGCCGCCGTCCGCATCATATCTGATAAGACCGCCGTTCTGACTGTTCCACGGGCCCTCATTGTTGCCGTAACAGACATACAGCCGCCCCTTTTTATCCATATCAAAGCGCTGGGGCATGAAGGTATTGAGCTCCTCCGGCACACAGTCAGGCACCTTCCACGTCCTGCCCCCATCGTCGGACATATAGATATTATCCTCATTCACCCTTGATACGCCCGCATATATTCGTGCAGTTCTGCCGCCGTCGGTCTTTGAGCCGTCAAAGAGGATTATGTTTATGCCGTTCTCATTGGCAGTGGAGCTCACGGGGAAGTCTGTCTTCTCCCATGTCCTGCCGCCGTCCTCAGAGCGTATCATGCCGCCTGTCCTGCCGCCTATGAGTATAACATCGGGATCGTTCGGGTCAACGGCTATCCTTTCGCCGTTGCCTCTGCCCATTCCGTTGCCGTGAACTCTTATCAGGTCGGTGACGTCCACCCTGTCAAAATGCTCGCCGTAATCATGGGATATGAACACACAGGTCCTGCCGCCGCTGAAATATGACGTTCCTGCAATCATATAGACATTTGCGGCATTTGTAGGGTCTGCGGCTATACCGTCAATACCCAGAAGGCCCACATCGTCCTTGGATATGTCATAGCTTAAAGACACCCATTCCGACTTGTCCCTGTCCCAGCGGTACGCACCGCCGACATCCGTCCTTGCATAGAAAAGCCCTGCCTCACAGGTGCTTATGATGCCTGTGACAAATCCTCCGCCGCCTATGGCGACCTGACCGTATTCCCAGCCGTCATTCACAAAACTGTCCTGAACCACGGTCTCTTCTGCCGCTGTGGTCTCTTCCGCCGCCGTTGCTGTTTCGGTCACAGGTCCTCCTGTCCTGGCACAGCCTGTCACTATAAGTGCGCAGACCGCCGCATATGTGATAATATTCTTCTTCATACATTCCTCACATCAATATCCGCTGTTGCCGTGCTTTTTAAGGAACACCGACACGCCTGCGATAACAGCCGCCGCAACGACTACTATCAGCACAACGATGAGCACCTTCATAAGCGTATTCGAGCTGTCGGGCGCATTAGCCGCAACTTCCTCCGGAGCTATCTCTTCGTCACGCTTTGGCACGGCATATTCGGGCTCTGTAACGCTCTTGTCGATGTTTGTTACGGTAAGGCTCGTCACCTTGAGATGTGTGCCCGTATCACCGATATTCACCGCATATACCGCCGAGAAATCGGAAGTGCCGTATGCCTCGACTATGGCGGCATAGCTGAATTTTGCGTCCATCCTGCTGTACTCATAGGGGGCTACCTTTGCCCATCTCACAGCGTCGGGATTGGGCTCAACGGGGCCGTCCCATGTCTGCCATATAAGCTCCACAGGGCTCTGGGAAAGCTCTCCCTCGGGCTCGTCAAGCTCATACTCAACTATTACCTCCGATTGTTCCGTCATCCAGAGGGGATTGAAATTATTCACAAACTTTCTGTCAGTTTCAAGCGGTGTGTATTCCGTAAAGGACTGCTGCCATTCGCCGTTTGTCATGATAGCAGACGAAACATCACACCTGAAATCCTCTGCACAGACGCTGATAGTCAGTATCATCGAGCAGAAAAACACGATCGTCGAGAATATGATGCATTTTATCATGTCCTTCTTCATTGTGCATTCTCCTTTCGCAGGATATTCCTGATCACTGTTCAGTATAGTATAATTTTACAATATTCATCACAAAAAGTCAATAGATTTATTGAATATATAAAAAGACATCCCCTCGGAGCAGGCACACAAAATGTGCGCAGTTCAAAGGGGATATCTATGTGCGCTTAATCCCTGTCACTTCAAAAGCCTTACCATGACCGCCTTCTGAGCGTGGAGCCTGTTCTCGGCCTCGTCGAATATCTCATCCGCATGAGCCTCGAACACCTTGGCGGTTATCTCCTCCTCACGGTGAGCGGGAAGGCAGTGCTGAACGATAGCGTCCTGCCTTGCGGCTGACATTACCTCGTCATTCACCTGATAACCTGCAAAAGCCTTTTTCCTTATCTGTGCTTCGCCCTCCTGACCCATAGATGCCCATACGTCGGTAAAGATCACGTCAGCGTCCTTTGCGGCGCCAACGGGGCTGTCAGTCAGCTCAAACATTCCCTCAAAGCCCTTTGCAAAGTCAAGCACGCTCCGGTCCGGATGATATCCCTCGGGGCAGGCGACAGACACCTTCATGCCCACCGTAAGTCCGCCCACGATAAGCGAATTCGCCATATTGTTGCCGTCGCCGATATATGTCATTTTCAGCCCGTCAAACTGACCCTTGTACTCCCTGATGGTCATAAGATCCGCAAGCACCTGACAGGGGTGGCAGTAATCCGTCAGACCGTTTATTATCGGTATGCTGCCGTACTCCGCCAGGTCCTCGACTTCTTTCTGCTCAAATGTGCGTATCATGATTCCGTCAAGATAGCGTGAGAGAACTCTCGCAGTGTCCTCGACGGGCTCTCCCCTGCCTATCTGAAGATCCTTTGACGAAAGGAAGAGAGCATTGCCGCCGAGCTGATACATACCCGTTTCAAAGGATACCCTTGTGCGTGTGGAGGACTTCTGGAATATCATTCCGAGCGTCTTGCCCTCCAGATGGCGGTGGGATATGCCGTGCTTGAGTTCGTATTTGAGCTGGTCTGCAAGGTTGAGGAGTTCTATTATATCATCACGGGTAAGATCCGCCATTTTCAGAAGATGCTTTTTCATTTCAATACCTCCCTGAGTATGTCAAGCCCCTTGTCTATGTCCTCCACAGATATGGTGAGAGGGGGCAGGAGCCTTACCTTCTCCTTTGCGGTGAGTATCAGAAGTCCCTTTTCAGCAGCCTTTTCCATCACCTCATGAGCATCCTTGTCTTTAAGCACCACGCCAATCATCATGCCCATTCCCGTCACTGCCTCGACTTCGTCCATATCGAGAAGCGCCTTTGAGATGTAGTATCCCTTGTTCACCACATCGGCAAGAAATCCGTCAGATGTGAGCCTGTCGAGGACTGCACCCGCACCTGCGCAGGCAACGGGGTTGCCGCCGAATGTCGAGCCGTGAGCGCCCTTTCCGAGCACCTGAGCGCACTTCTCGCCCGCAAGGCACGCACCCATAGGTATGCCGCCTGCGATACCCTTTGCAAGAGTGGTCACATCGGGCTTTACACCGTATTGCTCGCTTGCCAGCACTGTGCCTGTCCTGCCCATGCCCGACTGCACTTCATCGGCGATGGTGAGTATATCGTTCTTTTCGCAGAGTTCAAATATCTTGCTCACAAAATCATTGTCGAGCCTGTTTACACCGCCCTCGCCCTGAACAAATTCAAACATAACTGCACATATGCTCTTATCCTCTGCTATGAGCTTTTCAAGAGCGGGGATATCGTTTACTGGAGTGTTCACAAATCCGGGCGTGAAGGGGAAGAAATAGTTGTGGAACACGTCCTGACCCGTTGCGGAAAGTGTGGTCACTGTCCTGCCGTGGAAGGAATTCACGAGAGTTACGATAGTGCCCCTGTCCTTGCCGTATTTGTCAAAGGAATACTTCCTTGCTATCTTTATAGCACATTCATTTGCCTCAGCTCCCGAATTACCGAAGAATACCGACTTGTATCCCGTGATGCCGCAGAGCCTCTCCGCAAGGTCTGCCTGCACCTTTGTGTAAAAATAATTGGATGTGTGCTGTATGCTCCTTACCTGGGCGCATACCGCATCTGCCCACTTCTCATCGCAGTATCCGAGAGAGTTGGTGCCGATCCCGCTGCCGAAGTCTATATAGCTCTTGCCGTCCTCATCAACGGCACAGGCTGAGCTTCCCTTTTCAAGAACGATAGGCAGCCTGCCGTATGTCTGCATAACGTGGCTGTCGAATTTCTCTATTGTTGACATAGTGTTTACCTTCTTTCATTTCCACAGTCCCTCGGGAGAATAATGATCCCCGAACTGTCTTTCTGTATATGTCCTGTCATACGGCGTTATATCCGCCGTACCCGTTATAAGAGCCTGCCTGCATATATCCGCCGCCGTCGGCTCGGACACGGAAGGATTGAGATATCTTTCATCGTCTGTGCGTATCACCAGCGCACGCAGGACAGTGTCATAGTACATCGTGTGGCACTCCGCAACGAGCGGCCTGCTCTTTTCATCATTCATGAGCACTCTCATATCAGCCCACCGCCACAGGCACGAACTCTACTTCCTTGTATTCATCGGCAAAGAACTGCTGAGTGCCGTTGTCATAATCATATTCCTCCGCCTGTCTGCCATCGACAGTGTAGAAGAATGTGCCGTCGCTCAGCTTCAGCGCTTGATAAACGTGCTTTGCGTAAAGCGCACCTGCATCAAATTCGGACAGATAGAACCTGTCGGACAGGTCATGCTCTCTCCATACAAGTGTACCTTGCTTGTCGTTCATAAGGAGAGTGTACTCCGTTTCACCCGATGACGAGTAGTCTACATCAAGATCCATCATGCCGAAATAATCATAGGGTGAGAAGTCGCCGGAGGGTATGCTGCCCGAATACTTGACTCCCTTGTCATACGAATACACGTCACATCTGTATTCGTTTGAGAGCACAAGCTCCTTGGTGCCGTCCGCCGTGACATCTATCTGAGCCATTTTATCGGGAACTCCCCACTGCTCGCCCTCTGTGGGCAGAGAGAGTATCAGCTCGTCAAATGCAGTCTCTTCGTCGCTATCTCCGAACACTGCGGATATGCCGTGTTCATTGAGATAGAAATTCCTGCCGAGGTTGACATACCGTCCCTCAAAATTCTCCTCGTATGCCTTGTAGTACTCTTCCTTGGTGGTTTCTTCGCCGTCAATGTAGTAAAGCTCCACCATATTATCGTAATCCACGTTTTCTTCACCGGCTCTGTAATCGGGGCCGTTGTATCCCTCTATCGACAGACCGTTCACCAGCTTGTTGCCGTCGAATGTGCTTATCATATTATAGAAGCTGCCCATACCGCCGTTGGCGTTGTCGAAATACCCTTTGCCGGTCATATATATAGCTTCACCGTATGAGCCCACATAGTCTATGAATTCCACCTTGCCGTCTGCCAGTGCGAAAAGCTGAGCCGATGATGCGTGCCAGTCACCCTCTGATACCAGAAGCTCGGGGGTGCTGTCGCCGCCCACGTCATATACGGAGAACATGAATGTTGACATATCCTCGCCCTCATGCTCTGCGATGATCTCTCTGAGCTTTGCGGTGTATGCGTCTTTATAAGAAAGGTCTATATCGGATGCGGCGGGGGTCTCCGTAACGCTCTCGGTCTGTGATGTCTCCTCGGATGTCTCTGTTTCCGATACAGTATCGGAAGTAGTCTCGGTAGAAGTCTCGGACACGGCTTCGGTCACTTCGGACGCAGCAGCGTCGGTCCGTACAGGTGTCGCTGCCTGTGTGTCCGCAGGAGCGGCTGCTGTACAGCCGCAGAGAAGTGCTGCTGTGATAAGGCTCAATACTCTTTTATCTCTTTTCATATCTTTGCCTCCGTTTTACGCAAACTGAGTTCCTATGCCCTCGTTTGAGAGAAGCTCTATCAGTATGGAGTGAGGTATCCTGCCGTCTATTATAACAGCCTTGTTCACTCCTCGTCTGACAGCCTCCACACAGCAGTCTATCTTAGGTATCATACCGCCGCTGATTATGCCCTGACGCTTGAGGAAGGGCACTTCGCTCACCTGTACCTTGGCTATTAGAGTGGATTCATCATCCTTGTCCCTGAGAAGTCCTCTTATGTCGGTCATGAGCACCAGATTTTCCGCAGAAAGCTCTGCGGCTATCCTTGCCGCCGCTGTGTCGGCGTTTATGTTGTAGGTCTGACCGTTGCTGTCAGTGGCAACAGTTGCGATAACGGGGATATATCCGTTGTTGAGGGCATCTGTAATAGGCTTGGTGTCCACCTCGTCTATCTCGCCGACGAAGCCGAGGTCGTGCTCTGCCTCCAGCTTGTGACAGCGTATCATACTGCCGTCTATGCCGCACATACCGAGCGCCTTGCCCTTGTGCTGTGCAAGATGCGCCACAAGCTCCTTGTTGACCTTGCCCGCAAGAACCATCTTTACTATATCCACCGTTGCTTCATCGGTATATCGCAGACCGTTTATGAATTTGCTCTCTATGCCCACACGTCTGAGCATATCGTTAATCTCGGGACCGCCGCCGTGTACCAGAACGGTCTTTATCCCAACAAGGTTGAGAAGCACGATGTCGCTCATGACGGCATCTTTCAGCTCCTCGTTGGTCATGGCGTTGCCACCGTACTTTATGACCACTATCTTGTTGTTATACTTCTGTATGTAAGGAAGTGCGTCTATAAGTACTTTGGAACGCACATCATCTGCTATATTCATTACTATCCCTCTCTCAAAGATAATGTCATCACGAACGGTAATCGCCGTTTATCTTAACATAGTCATATGTGAGGTCACAGCCCCATGCGGTCGCATCAGCACTGCCCCTGTGAAGATCGACGAAAATCTCTATCTCGTCCTCCTCAAGTATTGACTTGGCAAGATCCTCGTCAAATTTAAGTCCAAGACCCTTCTCGCAGACAAGTATCCTGCCGGCCTTCGAGATGTAGTATACATCAGCCTCTGTCACATCACAATCCGTGTCGGCATAGCCCATAGCGCACATGATACGGCCGCAGTTGGCATCGGCGCCGTACATAGCGCACTTTACCAGCGGCGAGCGGATAACGCTCTTTGCTATGATTATCGCCGTGTCAAGGTCGGGAGCGCCCGTGCATACGCAAGTAACCAGCTTTGTTGCACCCTCGCCGTCCTTTGCAAGCATACGGGTGAGATTTGCCATGACCTGTGTGAGCGCCGCCTTGAAGGCATCAAAGTCCGCACCCTCGGATGTGATCTCAGCATTGCCCGCAAGACCGCTGGACATCAGCATACAGGTGTCATTTGTTGACTGGTCGCCGTCCACGGACAGGCAGTTGTATGTTATCTTGACCACCTGTGAGAGTGCCTTTTGCAGCATTTCGGAGGATACCGCACAGTCGGTGGATATGAAGTTCAGGGTGGTCGCCATATTGGGATGTATCATACCCGAGCCCTTTGCCATGCCGCCCAGGGTACATTCCTTTCCGCCGACGGTGAACTTTACCGCATATTCCTTCTTCACCGTGTCGGTGGTCATGATGGCGGTAGCGGCTTCAACGTTGCCTGTATAAGAAAGTGCGTCGTAAAGCGGATCTATCGCCTTCTGTATCGGCTCTAAAGGCAATACCTGACCGATAACGCCGGTGCTTGCGACTATGACCATATCCGGTGTTATGCCCAGCTTCTCTGCCACCATGCCGCACATTGCACGAGCCTTTTCCTCACCGTCGCCGTTGCAGGTATTGGCATTGCCCGAATTCACTATCACAGCCTTTGCACGGCCGCCGTTGACCGCAAGGTTGTCTCTTGTCACAACAACAGGCGCACCCTTTACCTTGTTTGAGGTATACACACCTGCGGTGTTGCACACAACATCTGCCACAACAAGGGCTATGTCGTTCTTTTTGCCCGGAACGGGGCTCTCATTGCCGTCTGCCCCTGTCTGCATGAATGCCTTTATCCCGCAGTAGTATCCGCTTGCCCTGAATCCCTTTGCGGCGCAGATGCCGCCGTCGGTAACAGGGAATTTATCCATATCTATCATTTCTCACACCATCCATTACAGCTATCACACAGGAGCCACAAGTATACGTCCTGTGCCGCGGTATACATTCACAAGTCCTTCGCCTGATGCCGCGGAACCGATGAGGGACTTGGTGGATCTCTCCACTGTAAACTGCAGACTTGTTGACCACGCTATCGCCATATTGCCGTCTATCTTGATGCAGTCATTGTCAAGCTCATACACCAGCAGTTCTTCCTGAGGAACGACGCTCTCAAGGGCGACAACGCCGCTGCCCTGCAGGGATGTATTGAACAGACCCTCGCCGCCCAGAGCGGCAGATGACAGGTTCGTGCGGGCTACTACCTTCATGTTCACGGTGTCATCACAGGCAAGGAAAAGCCCGTCCTCGATGGTCATGGCACCATTCCAATCGGAAAGATCCTGGAGTATGATGTACTTGTAGGTAGGTTCACAAAGTACGGTGCCCGTACCTGCATATCTGGGCTTTATGGCGGTTTCGCCCGTGACCTTTGCACCCACCATCTTCTTGAACAGATCGCCTGCGCCCTGCACATTGGTGGCTATATTCACATTGCCCGTGGTGATCTGCATCGCGCCTGCCTGGAGGACTACTCCGCCGCCGTTGAGGGTGCATATGAGCTGCTTCTTGTGAAGCCCCATCTGAGACATGAAGAACGCTGTCTGTGCAGTAGCTGCATTGACTGAAACGTCCTTTTGATATTCAAGCACGGACATACTTCCCAGTCTTGAGGTGACTTTTCTTACAGGGGTGTCATCAAGCATATTAGTGCGTATCATAGATCATGCTCCTTTCATTTTTACAGCGGCTCTGCGCCGTCCAAAGTATACCGCAGGCGGTGAGCCTGCGCATCGCTGCCCGTTCTGTCATCAGTCGGGAAGCTTCACCCTGATGTAGTACATTGCTGTATCGCCGTTCTTTGTGATCTTTCGATGCATCACATCGGTTATCTCGAAAACGAGGGTCTCGCCTTCCCTGCATTTGTATTCCATGGTACTGCCGTTGCTGGGGATCCACAGATGTACTTGTATAAGGTTTCCCTTGTACATTTTGTCGTAGGGGATGGCAAGGATATCCTCTGTTGTTGTCTCAGTCTTGACATTCACGTCATCGGTTGCCTTTAATGTAAGTGTCTTACCCTCAAGCTCAAAATACCACTCCGATACATCAGCGTCTGCAAAGGGATGCTCGGCACGGGTCGCATCCACTACCGCTTCCGGGCTTGCAAAGTCCGTCTTCGGCGCCGATGTGCCGCACGCTGAAAACATCATAACTGTCACAAACAAAGCAGGAAATATATGTCTTATCTTCATGTCATCTAACTCCATCCATCATATAGTTGAGAGGATATCCTCTTCTCACCGCAAGCTCTACCGAAGAGCCTGCATACCGCCCGTCCTCAAAATCTACGCACAGCACATACGGGAGCATATTCACAAATTCCGCAAAATCGGCATAGGTAAAATCGTCGATGAATTCTCTCAGGATAATCCCCAGCGTCATGCCGTGTATGCCCACAGCTATCTCCTCGCCGTCGTGCTTTTCTATGAGTTCTCTTATAACGGGCATACAGCGTGCCCTGACATCATCAAGGCTCTCACCGCCCTCTGCCTTGAGCGTGGGATCATTCCACTGCATCACGATGTACCGGGAATAGTTGTCCGTGAGCTCATTCCACCTGCCCGACACTCTCTCGTGTATGCCCTTTATCACATTTATGGGCATATGCGATGACATGGAGTAGTATTCAAGCGTCTGGAAAGTCCTTATATATTCCGATGCGTATATCACGGAAATATCCTTGTCCTCAAGCACCCACGCCACAGCCTGTGAATCCCTGCGCCCCACGGGGGTCAGCGGAAATACGGGATTATGTCCGCCCGACGGGTCGGGCTGAGCATGGCGCACGAAATGTATCCGTGTCATTCAAGGCCTGTCCTTTCGTCTATGCCCATCATGATGTTCATGCACTGTACAGCCGCTCCCGATGCGCCCTTGCCGAGATTGTCGAGCTGGGAAGTGAGCAGTATATAGTCATCGTTGCCGTAAACATAGATATTCAGCATATTTGTTCCTGCGAGCGGGTTGGCGTAAAGCTCCGAGGGTGCCTCCCCGCCGAAGGGCATCACTCTTACAAAGTGCTGACCCTCATAGTGCTTTGAGAGCATCTCCCACACGTCCTGTGCGGTGGCTTTCTTTGACATTGCCCTCACATGGATGGGGATATTCACCAGCATACCGCAGTAGTAATCTGCGGTGGAGGGGCAGAATGCAGGGGGATATGCAAGCCCCGTGACCGCCATCATTTCCTTTATATGCTTGTGTGTCTTGCCCATAGCGTACATACGCACACTGTCATATGAAGCATCTCTGTTCTCGTCCTCATAGCGTGCTATGAGCTTCTTTCCGCCGCCGCTGTATCCCGAGAAGGCATGGCAGCAAACAGGATAATACTGAGGGATAAAGCCGTTTTTGACCATAGGGTACATCAGCACATTGAAACCGCTCGCATAGCAGCCGGGAACTGCCACACGCTTTGCGGCGGCTATCTCCTCACGTCTTGTGGGAGTGAGCTCCGGCAGGCCGTACACCCAGCCCCTTTCGGTGCGGTGCGCCGTGGAAGCATCGATTATTCTCGTATTATCGTTCTCAACAAGGGATACCGCCTCTCGCGCCGCATCATCGGGCAGACAGAGAAAGGTGAAATCAGACTGATTTATAAGTCTCTTTCTCTCGTTTACGTCCTTTCTGAGCTCTTCCGAGATCTGGAGGACTTCAACATCTTCCCTGCCTGCAAAGCGCTCAAATATCTGAAGGCCGGTAGTTCCTTCCTTACCGTCAATAAATACCTTTGTCATAACAGACACTCCCTGTTTATTTTTTCATATACCAATAAGAATATATCTTCTCAAATCCCAGCTTATCATACAGTGCCACTGCCGCTGTATTGTCCTGCACCACCTGAAGATACGAATAATCCGCACCCTGTTCGTACGCCTTTGCTATGACAGCGGAGCACAGCCTCCTGCCGAGGCCTTTGCCCCGCAGTCCGGGCCTCACCACCACATTCTGGAGCAGCATATATCCCCGTTCGATCACCGCCGATGCGCAGGCGGCGGGCACGCCCTCATACATCACGGTGCAGTATATGGTCGGCGGCACGACCTTTGCAAGCATCCTCTTGTATATATCCTGCTTATTCGTGTCGGTGATGCCCTCAAATTCAAAATATGAGGGGAGCCATTCCCACGGCTCGCCGCTGAATATGCATCCGTCGTCATAGCCGAACGCATTGCCGTCAAGGGAGAGCACCTTCACATCCGTGGGAGTGACCACCTTGTACCCCCTGTCGGAAAGCAGAGAGGAAAGCTCCATGTCCGCATCCGTGAGCTTGAATATGCAAGGCAGCCCCTGCTTTTCGTAGCACTCCTCACAATAAGCTATCTTTTCACTGATGTCCCTGTAAGAGGGATACAGAACACTGACCGAATTTGCCCTGCCGGTATACCCCTCCGAAAAGCGCATTAGCCACCCGTCATACTGCATGACATTCAGTGCCACATGGCCGTTTGCGGCGATCTCTTCAAAAAAACGTATCTTTTCCATGATATCCTCCTGACCTAGAGCGCCGCCCGAATATCATGTATGATCGGATACAGTGACCGTTAGTCGAACTTTCTGAGCTGTGCCTTCAGCTTCTCTATCTGACGGGCGACTGCCTCGGGGGCAGGACCGCCGTCAACATTTCTCTGCATGACACAGGTATCAAGGCTGATAGCCTTGTAAACATCCTCGTCAAACAGCTCATTCAGTTTCTTGTATTCAGCGAGCGGCAACTCTTCAAGTGTTGTGTCAAGCTCTATGCATCTTGCCACGAGAGTTCCTGTTATCTTATATGCGCTCCTGAAAGGCAGACCCTTCTTAACAAGATAGTCAGCACAGTCGGTAGCGTTTATGAAGCCCTTTGCCGCCGCACGGCGCATATTATCTTTTAGCACAGTCATGGTCGCAAACATGGGGATGAATGTTGATATGCACATCTTGACCGTGTCTACTGCGTCAAATATGGCTTCCTTATCCTCCTGCATATCCTTGTTGTATGCAAGAGGGAGATTTTTCATCATTGAGAGCAGGGTCATAAGATCACCGTATACCCTGCCTGTCTTGCCCCTGATAAGCTCAGTGACATCGGGGTTTTTCTTCTGCGGCATAATGGACGAGCCTGTTGAATATGCATCATCGAGCTCGATGAACTTGAATTCCCATGAGCACCACATGATGATCTCCTCCGAAAATCTTGAAAGGTGCATCATAAGTATGGAGATCACCCCTGCCAGCTCTATGCAGAAATCTCTGTCAGACACTCCGTCAAGGCTGTTGTAGGTTATGTCGTCAAAGCCCAGCAGCTCCGCCGTGCGCTGTCTGTTGAGGGGATATGTGGTGCCTGCAAGAGCACATGAGCCGAGAGGCATAATGTTCATACGTCTTCGGCAGTCGCAAAGTCTGTCAAGGTCACGGGTGAGCATCTGTGCATACGCCATGATGTGGTGAGCGAATGTAACAGGCTGTGCTCTCTGCATATGGGTGTATCCGGGCATAACAGTATCATAGTGCTGCTGTGCGGTGGATATGAGAGTTTCTATCAGTTCTCTGACAAGAGCGGCTATCTCATCGCACTCGCTCCTGAGACAGTGTCTTATATCGAGAGCCACCTGGTCGTTTCTCGATCTGGCGGTGTGAAGTCTCTTTCCTGTGTCGCCGAGCCTGTTTGTCAGTTCCTGCTCAACGAACATATGTATATCCTCTGCGTTGGGGTCAAATTCAAGGGCGCCTGAATCTATATCGGCAAGTATCCCCCTGAGACCTTCTGTTATCTTCTCGCTCTCCGATCTGTCGATTATGCCCTGCTCGCCGAGCATCGTTGCATGAGCCACGGAGCCCTCTATATCGGAGCGGTACATTCTTGCATCAAAGGATATTGACGAATTGAAGTCATTCACCTTTTTATCCACTTCCTTTGAGAAGCGGCCTGCCCACATCATCATATCATTTCACCCTTTCGGTCATTCTGCCTTTTCGGTCTGTGTATTCTCAGAGGCTTCCTTTTCCTGCATATACTGGAGCACCTGCTGATAAAGCTCCTCGTCTATGGGGTATACCCCGGCATTTCCCAGTTCCTCAACGGTCGGGTGTCTGTAAGTATGAGTTCCCTGACCGTCGGTTATGAGAAGATTGCCGTCCTCAAAGCCTATCCTTATCCTGCCCTGTCCGTCATCGCCGAGAACGAGTATATCATCCCTCAGTTCATAGGGAACTCTCAGCACATATCCGGGATATTTCTGCGATGACTCATGTGTTGCCATAGTGTTGTCATCGGTAAATTCGATAATATAGTAAAAGGCTGTCTCCGGGTCTGCCGTGGGGATATATTCGGGACCGTCCACATCGCACCAAACGCCGATGATATCAGTCTTATATGCTTCGTAATCCACCTTGTTGCTGCCGCAGGCAGTGAATAATGCCAATGCGAGCATAAGGCAGACGATCATCTTTGTTTTCAAGGTCATCACCCTTCTTTAAAAAAATCTGAAAGCAAGTGCGGCGGCTTTGCTGTTTGCAAAACTCTATAATACTAATTTCTGACCGATGTATGGACAAACAAGCCGCAAATGCTTGAATATTAGGGATTTGAGGCTTGGAGATTGTCTATACATCGAGAAAGAATCAGTATAACCCGGTCGGTGACGGCACTTGCTTTCGTGATTATTCGGTTTTTATCGTCGGGATATCCGTGTGGGATATCACTTGCCTCTCTTCTGGTCGAGCTTAGCCTTTACATGGGTAGGAAGACCGAAGATGTTGATAAATCCTGCTGCATCGGACTGATCGTATACCTCATCGGCGTCAAATGTTGCAACTTCCTCATCATAGAGAGTGTAGGGGGATGTAACGCCCGCATTTATTACGTTGCCCTTGTAGAGCTTGAGCTTTACATCGCCCGTAACGGTCTTCTGGGTATCATCAACGAATGCGGAGAGAGCTTCTCTGAGAGGTGTGAACCACTGACCGTTGTATACGAGGTCTGCAAACTTGATGGAGAGATAGGACTTCATCCTTGTGGTCTCCTTATCAAGGCAGATGGTCTCAAGAGTATCGTGAGCCTTGTAGAGGATAGTTCCGCCCGGTGTTTCGTATACACCTCTGGACTTCATGCCGACAAGACGGTTCTCAACGAGATCCATAAGACCTATGCCGTTCTCGCCGCCCAACTTGTTGAGATAGGAAACGAGCTCAACGCCGTTCATGTTCTTGCCGTCAACTGCGGTGGGTACGCCCTTTTCAAAGTGTATGGTGACATATGTAGCCTTGTCGGGAGCCTTTTCGGGAGAAACGCCCAGCTCAAGGAAGCCCTCCTTGTTGTACTGAGGCTCATTTGCAGGGTCTTCAAGGTCAAGTCCCTCATGTGAGAGATGCCATATGTTCTTATCCTTGGAGTAGTTGGTCTCCCTTGTTATGCGCAGGGGGATGTTGTGTGCCTCCGCATAGTCGATCTCCTCGTCTCTGGACTTGATGTCCCATTCTCTCCAGGGAGCTATTACCGCCATATCGGGAGCAAATGCCTTTATAGCGAGTTCAAATCTTACCTGGTCGTTGCCCTTGCCGGTGCAGCCGTGGCAGATAGCATCAGCGCCCTCCTTGAGAGCGATCTCAGCTATTCTCTTTGCGATGATGGGACGTGCGAAGGAAGTACCGAGGAGATACTTGCCCTCGTATATTGCGCCAGCCTTGATGGTGGGATATACATAATCCTGTATGAACTCTTCCTTGAGATCCTCGATGTAGAGCTTGGAAGCGCCTGTCTTTATAGCCTTTTCCTCAAGACCGTCAAGTTCGGTGCCCTGTCCTACGTCTGCGGACACTGCGATGACCTCACAGTTGTTGTAGTTTTCCTTGAGCCAGGGAATGATTATGGAAGTATCGAGGCCGCCGGAATATGCGAGAACTACCTTTTTGATCTTGGACTTGTCTATCATTGTTATTACCTCCGAAAAGAATTATCGTTTGAAACTGATTATCATTATACACTTCTTTTTTTAAAAGTCAAGTGTTTTTTGCATATTTTTCTGAAAATGCGGATTTTATTCACTAAATATGCGTATATTTATGTATATCCAGAGTTTTATACAGTATATACCGTATATTTATGAGAGTCTCATGCGGAAATCCTCATATCCGAATTTCTTCACAAGCTCCGTTCCGCTGTCATTTGCTGTGTATATCCACGGCAGACCTATACCGTTGAAGGTGTTGTTCTTACACATGGTATATATCGCCATATCCCCGAAAATGAGCCTGTCACCGACAGACAGCGGCCTGTCAAAGGAATATGTGCCGACTGTATCGCCTGCAAGACACGTTGCCGCACCTATGCGGTATGTGTATCTCTTCTCCCCGTCTCCGCCTGAGCCGTAGAGCGGCGGACGATAGGGCATTTCAAGCACATCGGGCATATGACACGCCGCAGACGCATCTATTATAGCGTGAGACACTCCGCACGACTCAAACACATCCAGTACCTCGGTCACCAGAAAGCCCGCATCAAGGGCATGAGCCTCACCAGGCTCAAGATATACCTCAACGCCGTATTTCTCCCTGAAAGCATCTATGAGCCTGCAAAGCCTGTCTGTGTCATATCCCTCTTTCGTGATGTGATGACCGCCGCCGAAGTTCACCCATTTCAGACTGTCAATACATTTCCCGAAATGCTTCTCAAAATGGGGCAGTGTGCGCTCGAGCACATCGCTCCCCTGTTCGCACATCGTGTGGAAATGAAGGCCAGATATGCCCTCGCAGTCCTTTATGTCAAAATCATCCGCCCTTGTGCCGAGCCTTGACATCGGGGAACACGGATCATAGATAGCGGTCTCCACCTCGGAATATCCGGGATTGACCCTTATGCCGCACTCAGCATTGCCTGCCCTGTCCTTGAAGCGTTTGTACTGGGAGGGCGTGTTGAATATGATATGGTCGCATATCTTCGCTATCCTGTCAAACTCATTGTCACGATAGGCAGGTGAATATATATGCACCTGTCTGTCGGGCATCTCCTCCGCACCCAGCATCGCTTCATAAAGGCCGCTCGCCGTCGTACCGTCTATGTACTGCGACATCATGGGATACAGCGAGAACATCGAGAATGCCTTCTGCGCCAGCAAAATCTTTGCGCCGGTGCGCCGTCTTATACCGTCAAGCACCATCATATTCCGTTCTATCAGCCGTTCATCGACCACATAGCACGGGGTATGGAGCGTGCTTACATCAAAACATGGAGCGTTCATCTGTCCTCCGTCATTTGCCTTCTTCGGTCTTATCGACTATCTCGATATTGTCGAGCTGAGAGGTGAGATTTCTCACCACTCCCGCTCTGTATTCATCCCTGAGAGCCTGCTGTTCCGCCTTTTCTTCAAGGGTCAGCCCTATGGTGCGCTGTTTTCTTGCAAGCTCGTTTATACGGGCAATCTTTTCCTGTGTCATTATTCCTCGCCGTCCGTTTCGCTGTCCTCAACGGGAGTATCAACTATCTCATCGGAAGGCTTTTCCATAGTGATGGCCTTTCTTCTTTCAAACTCCTCACGGTCAGCCTTTCTTGCAGCCTCTACCTCCTCGGCTGTGCCGGAATGCGCTGTGGTCTTGAGGTCTGCGGGGAGCTCTGATACAAAGCCCTCTATCTTGTCAAAAGTGATGGGCGTGGTAAAGTCCATACCGCTGGGTCTGATATTTCTCGAACCGAGAACATATATATCGCTGGATACGGTGGTCATGCTCGCCATACGTGTAGAGCGCTGGTTTTCCTTGGAAACGAAATCCTTGAGGGATGAGCTGAAAGGTATCGACAGTCCGTCCTCGGGCAGTGAGCCTGCGAGTTTGAGTATATCTGCACCTCTGTCATTGAGTGCAAGGATACGGCCGTAGAGAGGGGGCACCTTCATATCGTCCGCCTTTATGCCGAGCATAAGGCTGAAAAGGACCCTCTTGATCCTTGCCATGGGATAAGCCTTGGTCTTGATCTTTTCAAGCAGATCCTGGAGTGAATTTGCGGCTCTGGATGCCTGGAATATCCTGTTGCCGAGGCCCTGATCCACGTCGGGAGTGGTGAAAAGCTCCTGGGGAGAAATGGTGCGGAGCCTGTAAAGCAGCACCCTCTCAAAGTTCTCGTACCAGCAGAGCAGGTCATTGTCGTCGTATTCTCTTACCGCATCAAAGGTGTCCTTGGGAACGAATGCGGAAAAGTCCTCACCGTCGTCGATAAGCCTGCGGATATATTCGCCGCTCGCTATCGTATCGGTATGCTCCTCACCGTCATGCTCTGCACCCGAACGCTTTATGACAACGGGATTAATCTTCTGATCGAGTTTGAGGAGCTTCAGAGATTTGAGATACTCTATCGCAAGGATATTGTTGGGAGAATTCAGGAGATCCGACAGAGCAGGACCGTATTTGAGAGCCACAAGCTGCTGTATAGCCGCAGGATAGGGCATACCCTGCTCCATAAGGGGCTTCAGGTTCTCTGCGGTGGACAGCTCATGAACAGCATCCGCACACTTTCTGAGCGCCTCGATGTCATCACATTCCGCACCGAAGGATATACCCTCTACACAGCGCAGAGAGCCGAGCATCATAACGCCCGAGCGTGCAAACATCTCCGCATTCGCAAGGCTGTACTGTACAGGCATCTCAACAACAAGGTCAACGCCGTTTCTTACAGCGATCTTTGCTCTTGTGAACTTGTCCATGAGGGCAGGCTCACCTCTCTGTACGAAGTTGCCGCTCATTATGGCAACGATATGATCAGCACCTGTCAGCTCCTTTGTCTTCTCTATCTGATAGATGTGTCCGTTGTGGAAGGGGTTGTATTCGCATATGATACCATAGGTCTTCATTGGCTTTATATCCTTTCTAATTTATTACAGATCATTTACGCACATATCTTCAAAGGTCTCACGGCGCACGACCACACGGGACTTGCCGTCCCTGACCATGACCACTGCCGCATTGGGCACACGGTTGTAGTGAGATGCCATTGAATAGTTATATGCACCCGTTGCAAGTATCGCAACGATGTCGCCCGCCTCTGCGTGCTGAAGGGGCATATTCTCGCCGATAAGGTCGCCGGATTCACAGGTGCGCCCTGCAATGGTTACCGTCTCGCTCTTTGGCTCGTCAGCCTTGTTTGCGACCACTGCGGTATATTCCGACTTGTACAGCGCATATCTCGGATTGTCGGGCATTCCGCCGTCTATGCCGATATATGTGCGTATACCGGGTATTGTCTTGCGCGAGCCGACAGTATAGAGCGTTATGCCCGCAGGTGCGGCTATCGAGCGCCCCGGCTCTATCATGATAAAGGGCATTTCCAGGCCGAACCTGTCACAGCATTCCCTGACCCTTGCGGACACTCTCTTCATGTAATCGCCGTAGGGAACGGGAACATCCTTGTCGGTGTACTTTATGCCGAAGCCGCCGCCCAGACTCAGATCCTTTATCGTGATGCCCTCGTCCCGCAGTTTTGCGATGAACTCAAACATCACCTCTGCCGCCTTTTCAAAGGGGGCGATGTCGTGTATCTGCGAACCGATGTGACAGTGAACGCCGGCCAGGTCTATACCGGGGAGAACGGCCACTTTCTTTGCAGCTTTCAGAGCCTCTCCCGTTTCTATCGCAAAGCCGAACTTTGAGTCTATCTGACCTGTCATGACAGCCTCAAAGGTATGAGCCTCAACGCCGGGCTTCAGTCTCAGCATGACCCTGACCGTCCTGCCCTTCTTCACAGCTATATCGGATATGCGGTAAAGCTCCTCGATATTGTCACAGGTTATCCTGCCTACGCCGTTGTCTATGGCAAAGGCTATCTCCTCGTCCTTTTTGTTGTTGCTGGTAAATACGATGCGCTCTGCAGGGAAGCCGGCAGAAAGAGCCGTATATATCTCACCGCCCGACACCGTATCGAGCCCTATGCCCTCATCGTTCATGATCCTGCACATTTCCTTGCAGCAGAACGCCTTTGTCGCATAGCATACCATGCCCCTGCCGTAGCACTCGTCTATCGAGGTCTTGAACTCTCTGCAAGCCTGCCTTATCATATCCTCATCCATCACATAGAGCGGCGTGCCGTACTGCTCTGCAAGCTCCACCGTGTCGATGCCGCCAGTGAGAAGATGTCCGTTCCCGACCGTAAGTCCGTTTGTCATATCATTCACCCAATTCCGTTATAATGTCCCGTATCTCGCCGGCGCCCTCGCCCGTCTGCGCGGAGAAGACGATGTGAGTTATCTCATCAAAATACGGTATCTCCTTTGCAAAGCCCGCCATACGCTCCTCACGCTCACGCTTTGAGAGCTTGTCTGCCTTGGTGAAGACTATGGCAAAGGGAATCTCGCTCTGTATCATGAAATCTATCATCTGCATATCGTCCGCAGTGGGAGCATGGCGCATATCTATGAGCTGGAATATGAGTGCCAGCTCTCTGCTGTCGTGCAGGTATCCCTCGATAAGACCCGACCAGCGCTGCTTGTCGGACTTTGCCACCTTTGCATATCCGTACCCCGGCAGATCCACAAGGTATATATTGTCGAGAGTATAGAAATTTATCGTGGCGGTCTTGCCGGGCACCGAGGAGACCCTTGCAAGGCTCTTTCTGTTCATGATCTTGTTTATGAGCGAGGATTTTCCCACGTTGGAGCGCCCTGCAAAGGCTATCTCCGTCCTGTCGGAGGGAGGAAGCTGATGGTATTCACCGTAGCTTCTGTAAAAATCCACCTTGTTGAAATCCATCAGAAGCCCACCTTTACAGTGTCATGCTTCTGCTTTCTGGGGTCTGCGGTCAGAGCCGCATCGAGCACGTCAGTCATCTTTTCCGCAAATACAAAGTGCAGGCTCTCCTTTATCACATCATCGACCTCTTCCAGGTCGGGAGCGTTGCCCTTCGGGATTATGACGGTCTTCATGCCCTCTTTGTACGCCGCCATGGTCTTTTCCCTCAGACCGCCGATGGGCAGTACCCTGCCGTGCAGAGTTATCTCGCCCGTCATGGCAACATCGCTGTGTACAGGTATCCCCGTAAGTGCGGACACAAGGGCAGTGGTCATAGTCACACCTGCGGACGGGCCGTCCTTTGGAGTGGCGCCCTCTGGTGCGTGTATGTGTATATCCTTGTCAAGATAGAAGCTCTTGTCTATGCCGTAACTGTCCGCTATGGAGCGCACGAAGCTCACTGCCAGCTTTGATGATTCCTGCATCACGTCGCCGAGAGAGCCTGTCGCCTGAACGCCGCCCCTGCCGTCATTTATAAGGACTTCCAGAGGCATAATGACACCTCCCGCAGATGTCCACGCCAGCCCGTTGACTATGCCCACGCTGTCTGTGCGGGACACCACATCTTCAGCGTATTTTTTCACGCCGAGATACTCATACAGCTTCTTTGCGTCCACCTTTACCTTGTCGGCGGACTTTTCTATCATTTCCTTGGCGGCCTTTCTGCACAGGGAAGCTATCACTCTTTCAAGCTCCCTGACGCCTGCCTCCTTGGTATAGTAGTCTATTATCTGATATACGGCATCCTTTGTGATCCTCAGCATGGACGCTTTCAGCCCGTGCTTTTCAAGCTGCTTGGGGATAAGATGTTCCTTGGCGATGTGGTACTTTTCCTCCCTTGTGTAGCTTGACAGCTCAATTATCTCCA
The DNA here is from genome assembly GCA_018110925.1 of Oscillospiraceae bacterium. Lineage (GTDB taxonomy): Bacteria > Bacillota > Clostridia > Oscillospirales > Ruminococcaceae > Huintestinicola. The sequence continues at coordinate 86,895 of JAGAZJ010000027.1, forward strand.
TTCTGTCACGGAGAGGAGGATCTATCGTGGATATATCGTTTGCCGTGGTTATGAAAAGCACATTGCTCAGATCAAAGGGCACCTCTATGTAGTGATCCCTGAACGCAACGTTCTGCTCGCTGTCAAGGGCTTCAAGCAGAGCCGATGACGGGTCGCCCCTGAAATCATGCGACAGCTTGTCTATCTCATCGAGAAGTATCAGCGGATTATTAGACTGCGCCTCTGTGAGAGCGTTTATTATACGACCCGGCATAGAGCCGATATATGTCTTTCTGTGTCCTCTTATGTCGGACTCATCCCTGACGCCGCCGAGAGCGATACGTGCAAACTTCCTGTCCATCGACCGTGCTATGGACTTTGCAACGGATGTCTTGCCCACACCCGGAGGGCCGTACAGGCATATTATCTGTCCCTTTGTCTCGGGGGACATCTGCTTTACGGCTATCATTTCAAGGATGCGCTCCTTGACACGCTTCATCCCGTAATGATCCTTGTCGAGTATCTTTCTGGTGCGCTCAATGTCTGTCCTGTCCTTTGTGGATGTGTTCCACGGCAGGTCGAGCACCGTATCGAGATATGTCTTTATAACAGCGGTCTCGGGGGTAGAGGGCGGCATGGACGAGAGCCTGTCCGCTTCTTTTAAGAGCTTTCTCTCGCTCTCCTCGGCAAGATGCAGGGCCTTTATCTTGTCCGCATACTCAAACGCCTCATATTCTGCGGTGTCTTCCTCGCCGAGCTCCCTCGATATGGCTCTCATCTGCTCACGCAGATAGTACTCACGCTGATTGCCCGCTATCTGCTCACGCACCTTGTCCCTTATATCGTTCTCAACGCCCAGCACCTGTATCTCTTCATTGAGAAGGGTCATCAGAAGCAGCATCTTCTGCTCTATGCCGTTGGCTTCAAGCAGTCCCTGCTTCTTGTCGGGGTCAACGGGCAGGCTGACGGCGATATTGTCAAATACCGACTCCAGCGAACTGCTGTTCATTATCGACTTGACATACTCACGGGGCATATGGGATATCTTGGAGGCATACTCTGCAAAAAGCTCCTTTACCGCACGCAGAAGGCCTTCCTTCTCAAAGTCATCGAGCTGTATCTTCTTCTCAGGATACTTCCTTGCGAGCACCGCAGGATATTCCTTGTCATCGAGGACCTTGAGCACCCTCGCCCTGTATTCGCCCTCCGCCATGACTCTCGTTACGCCCTCGGATGTGCGCAGAAGCTGTTTTATCCTTGCCACCACGCCCACCTTGTATATATTCGTATGGGTCTGCTCGCCGTCCTCATTGCGGTCATCCTCATATCCTTCGGTAACGAGGAAAACCAGCTTGTCGCTCTCTGCGGCGGCGTTAAGAGCCTTGACAGACTCTTCCCTTGATACTTCAAAGTGCATTATCACACGGGGAAACACAACAAGCCCTGTCAGTGCGAGCATAGGGTATTCCCGTGCGCCCGGTGTTCTCTTTTCCATACATTCTCCTTATATCAGCAAAGTACCCTGTCGTCGCAGTATTCACATTCGAGCAGGTCTGCCGTGCCCCTGAAATAACGGGGCAGATAGTGTTCTTTTCTTGTGATGCAGTTGGGATTGCGGCACTCCACGCCGTTGTAGGTCTTGCCCGTAAACAGCGGCACCGAATGTTCCCTGTCGTTCATTACGGTGAGTATCAGAGCCATTCTGACAAACACGCCGTACTTTGCCTGCTTGAAATACATCGCTCTCGGGTCGTCGTCAACGTCCATGGGTATCTCGTCAACTCTCGGCAGGGGGTGAAGCACTATCAGATCCTGTCTGCCCTTGTTGAGCTTTGCCCTGTCAAGGCAGTATGCATCCTTCAGGCTGTTGTATTCCTCCTCGCTGGCAAAGCGCTCTTTCTGCACTCTTGTCATGTAGAGCATATCAAGATCCTTGATAGCATCTTCCAGAGAGGGGTTTTCGGTGAACTCGCAGGATGACGCCATGAGTATGTCCTTGATATATTTCGGCATACCCAGCTCCGGAGTGGATATAAAGACGAACTTTATCCCCTTGAAGCCGCACAGCGCCTTGCACATGGAGTGTACTGTCCTGCCGTTTTTCAGGTCTCCGCAAAGGCCTATCGTAAGGTCTGTGAGCCTGCCCTTTTCCCTGTAAAGGGTGAGCATATCGGTCAGGGTCTGCGAGGGGTGCAGATGTCCGCCGTCACCTGCGTTTATTATGGGGCAGTCAGCCGTTATCGCCGCCGCCTTTGCCGCACCGTCATTGGGGTGGCGCATCACCATTATGTCTGCATATGATGAAACGATCTTGGTCGTATCCTTCAGGTTCTCGCCCTTTGCCACAGAGGATGTGGCAGGATTGTCAAAGCCTATTATAGTGCCGCCCAGACGGAGCATCGCAGTCTGAAAGGACATCTGTGTCCTCGTTGACGGCTCATAGAACAGTGTAGCCATAATCTTGCCGTCACACGCCTTGGAATACTTCTGCGGATCATCGTATATATCAGAAGCGAGCTTTACGACCTTGAGCCACCAGTCAGAGCCCATATCCGCAAGATCTATAATATCCGTATACTTTGACATTACCATTTCAAGATCATCCTTTCATAAGGTGAAATCACACACCTCGTTATATGATACCACACTTTGAACGAATATGCAATAGATTTTATGTGAAAATCGTCGGAAATTCCCGGTGCTCATTTCGGCATATTCACTGCCTTGTCGCATGACGGCAAAAAAATATCCGTGACCTGTTGCAGAGAGCTGTTTTTTGGTGTATACTGTACACAAGATCTTAACAGAGGTGACGGATATGAAAACATACAGCGCAGTACCCATTTCTCAGACAAGATACTCCCTCGGTGAATCCCCGTTCTATGACCCGCGCTATAAAAGGCTGTCCTGGGTCGATATAACTGCCGGCAGGGTCTATTCCCTCTATGACGACGGAAGAACAGAGGTATTCGATGCAGGTCAGCACATAGGCGCAGCTGTGCCTCTTGAACGCTCCGACGGTTTTCTTATCGCAGGCACGGACGGATTGTATGTGAAAGAGGGCGGCGGTATGGCTCTCCTGTATGACCTGTCGGACGTCTTTGAGCCGTTCCTGCGGTCAAACGACGCCAAGGCTGACCCCTCGGGCAGGCTGTGGTTCGGTTCATCCTGTGATGATGACGGGCATGGACCTCAGGGGGATCTGTACCGTTTTGACGGCAGACCCGTCGTGATGCAGAGCCGTACAAGCATATCAAACGGCATGGCATGGAATGCCGCGCAGGACAGGTTCTTCTTCTCAGACTCGCTGTACTACGCCGTCTTTGCCTATGACTACGATCGCATGAGCGGCAGTATATCGGGCAGACGCACACTTTTTGAGGTCAAGGACGGATGCCCCGACGGTATGTGCATAGACAAAGACGACCGCCTCTGGACAGCAGTATGGGGCGGCAGCAGGGTGGAGTGCCACAGCTCCGTCACAGGAGAAAAGCTCGCAGAGATAGCCGTGTCTGCCAAAAACGTCACCTCCTGCGCCTTCGGCGGAAATGATATGAGAACGCTCTTCATCACATCTTCGGGGGAGGGTCTTAACGGCAGATACGACGGATGTGTGTTCTCCTGCCGTGTGGATGCCGAGGGTCTGCCGCCCGATACGGTCATAATATAACGCAAAGATCGCCGCCCTTAACGGACGGCGATCTGTTTTTATCAGTTATCAGTCATTGCTCAGCGATAAGATAACATCGCTCACAAGGTTTGCGGGGAGCTGTTCGTAGCGGACAAATTCATATCCGAAGCTGCCCATGCCCTTGGTTATCTGCCTGAGCTGTGTGGTGAATGTCTGCATCTCTCTCTCGGGCACTTCTGCCGTGATGACGGTCATGCCCTTTTCGTCGGCGGGATCCATGCCGAGAACTCTGCCTCTGCGCTTGTTGAGGTCGCCCATAACGTCACCCGTGTTGTCGTTGGGCACGGTGACGGTGAGAGTGCCGATAGGCTCGAGGATAGTGGGGTCAGCCTGCTTCATGCCCTCCTTGAAGGCAATGCCTGCGGCGGTCTTGAACGCCATTTCGGAGGAATCGACAGGGTGATACGAACCGTCAACGAGTATCGCCTTGACACCTGTAACGGGGCAGCCTGCAAGTACGCCCTTCTGCATACAATCCTGAAGGCCCTTTTCAACAGCAGGGAAGAAGTTCTTGGGTACAGCGCCGCCGAACACCTTTTCCTCAAATACAAGAGAGTCGGATACACAGGGCTCAAACTCTATCCATACATGACCGTACTGACCATGTCCGCCGGACTGCTTCTTGTGCTTACCCTCGACCTTGACCTTCTTTCTGATAGTCTCCCTGTAAGCTATGCGCCTCGGTGCGAGAGTGATATCGGATCCGAATTTGCTCTTGAGCTTGGCGGCAGCGACTTCAAGATGCTGTTCGCCCAGACCTGCAAGTATGAACTCGCCTGTCTCTGCGTTCTGCGAGAATTCGATGGAGGGATCCTCCTCCATGATCCTTGCAAAGCCTGTGCTGATCTTGCTTTCATCGCCCTGTGCCTTTGCTTTTACGGCCATCTTGTAGCAGGGCTTGGGAAAGTCAATCTTCTCAAACGAATATACATCGCCGCCGCAGAGCGTATCGTTGGTAGCGGCATTTATCTTGACTGCCACGCAGATATCGCCTGCGTGAGCCTCGGTGACCTCGACCTGCTTCTTGCCCACGAGGGTGCAGAGCTTGCCTATCTTCTCGGCTTCGCCCGTGCGGGAATTGATATATTCGGAGTTCGGCTTCATCGTGCCCGAAAGCACCTTGATAAAGCTCATCTTGCCAACAAACGGGTCTGCTACCGTCTTGAACACGAACGCACCGACAGGCTTGCTGTCATCGCAGGGGACTTCGATTATATCATCATCCTTGTATGCCGTAGCAGGCTTGGTGTCCGCAGGGGACGGGAGCAGGAGGGTGATCTCCTTCAGAAGCATATCTATGCCGCCCATGGTGATATCGGAACAGCAGATAACAGGGGTGATGATACCGCTGTTCATGCCGTCGTGGAGTCCCTTTACAAGCTCCTTCTGAGTGAATGCCTCACCCTCAAAGAACTTCTCCATGAGAGCCTCATCGGTCTCTGCAACAGCCTCGGAGAATGCGGCAACAAGGCCGTCGATACGGTATTCGAGCTTGTCGGATATCTCAGCCGTGGGCATATCGGTCTCTGTCACATTGCCCTTTTCATCGTACTTATAGCACTTCATCTCTATAAGATTGAGATAGGATACTACCTTCCTGTCCTGTATAACGGGCACGATAACGGGGCACACGGTAGGACCGAACTCCGTTTTCAGCTCTGTGAGCACGTTGTAGAAGTTGGCATCGGGATCGTCAGCCTTTGTCACTACAAAGAGCCTTGCCTTGCCCAGCTCCTCAGCCGCCTTGTAAGCCTTCTTGGTGCCGACCTTTACGCCGGACTTGCCCGATACCGTGATGAGCACCGTATCAGAGGCATATACAGCCTCTTTCATATCTGCGGCGAAGTCGAAAAGTCCCGGAGCATCAAGAAGATTGATCTTGAGACCGTTATATTCCACCGAAGCAAGTGCAGTGCTGAGAGAAGCCTTGCGCTTGATCTCCTCGGGATCATAGTCACATACTGTATTGCCGTCAGCGGTCTTTCCGAGCCTGTCGGAAGCTCCTGCCTTGTATATGAGAGCCTCGGCAAGAGTGGTCTTGCCCGAGCCGCTGTGGCCTGCAATGGCGATATTTCTTATGTCCGCCGCCTTATAATCTTTCATTTTCTTTCGCTCCTTTGATATATTATGCGTAAAAAAGGATCAGACCCCTTTTCGATGATCCCTGTCCGCTGTGTCTGTTCTTCACAAAAGTGACTGAAATCAACAAATCTATTATATATTATTTGCTTAAAATTTGCAATAGTTTGACGCCGAAATGTACATATGAGATTAAAAAAGCTGTGCTTTATTGGTGGAATTGAACAATAACAATTTCTGAACATCCCATCTTTTGTTTTGAAATATTCGCAATTCTCTCATAAAAAATATTGACAATCATTCTGTAAACAAGTATAATGGATTAGTACAACATCGCTGAGTGTCGTATAATGGCTGTGACATTTAAAATCACTGAGAACGTTGGGAACACGTAAAGCCAGAGGTAATATCATGAAAAAAAGAACATTTAAACTCGGGGAACTGTTTTGCGGTCCGGGAGGAATTGCTTACGGAGCACACATAGCAAGCAGTAAAGACGGTTCTATGAACATAGAACACTGTTGGGCTTCCGATTACGACCCGGATACTTGCCAGACTTACACACATAATATCTGCCATGATGACGGTCGTTCCGTATACTGCAAAGATGTGCGTGATCTTGATATAGATTCACTTGGCAAAATTGATGCCTTTGCATATGGTTTTCCGTGCAACAGCTTTTCAAATGTAGGTGAACATCAAGGTCTTGATAATGAGAAATATGGACAGCTTTACACTTATGGCATTAAAGTATTAGAAAAATTTCAGCCCGATTGGTTTTTGGCTGAAAACGTAAGTGGTCTTAAATCATCAGGTTCAGGAGAGCACTTCAAACAGATCCTGACAGATATGGAAAATGCCGGATATGTCCTTGTTCCTCATATGTATAAATTTGAAAAGTATGGTGTGCCGCAAACAAGGCACAGAATAATCATAGTTGGTATCAGAAAGGACATCAGCGACAGTGGGATAGTGTTCAGAGTCCCATCGCCTGCGCCTTACACATCATGTGATATTAGTGCATCTACTGCATTAGCAGGTATCCCGTCTGATTCTCCGAATAACGAAATAAGACAATTGCAGGATAAGGTGCGAAAAAGGCTGTCATATATAAAGCCCGGAGAAAATGTGTGGCAAGCAACAGATATGCCGGAAGAATTACAGATCAAGACAAGAACAAAAATAAGTCAGATCTACCGGAAACTGGCTCCCGACAAGCCGTCATACACCGTCACCGCAGCGGGTGGGGGCGGCACATTCATGTATCACTGGTCTGATGAACAGCGTGAATTGACGAACAGAGAACGTGCAAGGATTCAGACTTTCCCCGATAATTACGAATTTTTCGGGAAATACTCGTCAGTTCGCAAACAGATCGGTATGGCTGTTCCACCGGAAGGTGTAAAAGTCATATTCAATGCGATCCTTGATACTTTTGCCGGTATCGAATACCCATTTACAGAAGCTTCTCTGAGCGAATAAAACATTGAAAGATGTGATACACGATGAATAACGGAGATTATTATTTTCCTGATAAGTTTATAACAGATAACTTTGACGAACCTGTTCTGTATGCTCCTGCCAGAACTGATCAATCATCACCATGTACATCTATGAAGATAATCACTGCTTTTACTGACTGTGACAGGATCTCTACCCACATGATAAATCTGTCTGACGGCATGAAAAGAAATGATTTCACAAAAAACATATCCGTAGAAATAATCCTGGGTATGACCAAAACAAGCCTGAATGCCAAGAAACATACAGATATATGCAGATTGATAAGATACATCAATTCTTCATCGAATATGCCAAGACTTTCATGCAGATATATTTGCAACGGCGCAGAGGTACACTCTAAAGTATACATTTGGGGATTCACCCAAAACAATTTGTATCTTCCTACAAAAGCATACTGCGGTTCCTTGAATTATACGATGAACGCCTTCTATAAACGCAGAGAGAGCATCTGTGAATGTTATGGGTTAGATGCGTTAAAATACTATGATAGTCTGATTCCCGACACAATTGATTGTCTTGACCCCGAAGCAAATGAAAGGCTCAAGAATGTTGTAAACAATCCATCTACCGCATTAGACGATCTTGAAGCACCTGAAAAAGGTTACGATTATTACAACAAGACAAAACCAATTGACTATCTGAACATTTCCCTGCTACGCTCAGACGGTTCTGACACCGGATATGGTTCAGGTGTAAACTGGGGAATCCGTAAGAACGGAACAAAACGAGACGCAAACCAAGCATATATCCCCTACAACAAAGCAGACCGAAAAGAGGGATTCTTCCCCGACAGGCTTTCCCCTGCGGATGAGAGCTGTCCGATATTTAAGGTCATAACCAAAAACTTCGGTTCTTTTTATATGAGAATGGCTCAGCAAGGCAATAAAGCTCTGCACAGTGCTGAAAGCAACGCAATAATCGGAGAATGGTTGCGAGCTACTATGGGCGTGCCTATGGGGAGTTATATCACAAAGCAGATGCTTGAAACATACGGTAAAACATATGTAACATTCAGAAAGTATGAAGACGGAACATATCTATTGGATTTCTGACAATTAATCCCAAGTAATCACAGATGGAAAAACATATCCATAAAGCCCTTTTAAACACAATATCTCCCTCCGTGCGCAGATCATACGCACGAAGGGAGATATTTCTCACATCACAGATCCTGTTTCTTATCGCCGCCGTCAGAGCCATCACCCTCGACGAGCTCCGTTATAGCCGCCATTATCCTTGCTTTAGCGGCGTTGAGCGCCTTGCGGTCGCCTTCCGGCACGGCGATCTCTTCGGGCTGTATGGGCTTGCCCACACGCAATATCAGCTTCGTTCTGAATTTCAGCTTCGGGCCTTCAAAGACTATGCCCATGGGCAGTACCACGGCTCCCGACTTTGCGGCTATATAGGCAACTCCCGTCTTGCCCCTGCCCACCTTGTTCTCTTTCTGGCGTGTGCCCTCGGGGAATATGACCACGTTGTTGCCGTCGTTTATCCTGTCAACGCAGTCGTTTATGACCTGCATATCCCCTGCGCCTCTCCTGATAGGGAATGCGCCGAGCCCCCTTATGAATGCGGCAAAGAGCTTGTTCTTGAAAAGCTCCTCCTTTGCCATATACTTCACGGGACGGCGCACAGGCATCGTCACCAGCACGGGATCGGCATAGCTGCGGTGATTGCAGGCGATAAGGAGCCCCTCCTTTTCGGGAACGTTCTCCTTGCCCTCTATCCTGAAATCATACCAAAGATGATAACAGCCTATAACGATATATCTGACCAACGCATTCATACAAACACCTGCTTTCAGCTTTTTGTCTTTATCAGAGCGCAGACCGCATCGACAGACTCTTCAAGGCTCATATCCCCTGTATCGAGCAGCACCGCATCCGGCGCCTGCCTGAGAGGGGCTGTCTGCCTGTGGGAATCGTCATAGTCACGCTTTATTATATCTTTGAGAACATCATCATATGCCTGCGGAGTGCCTTTCTCCGCCAGCTCCTTACAGCGTCTGTCCGCACGCTTTTCCGCCGAGGCGGTGAGGAATATTTTAAGTGTCGCATCGGGCAGTACCACCGTGCCGATGTCACGGCCGTCCATGATGACATCATTCTTTGCCGCAAGCTCTCTCTGCAAGCCCAGCAGGAACTCTCTCACCGCAGGGTATGCGGATATCTTTGAGGTCGCCATTGATATCTCCGGCGTGCGTATCTTGTCGGACACATCCTCGCCGTTCACCAGCACCCTCTGTTCACCGTCAACAAACCGCAGTTCGGGGCGCACCGAGGGAAGGAATTCCCCCACTGCCCTTTCATCGGATATATCCACGCCCTCCGACAGAGCCTTGTAAGCTATCGAGCGGTATATAGCGCCCGTGTCGGCATATATCATGCCGAGCCTTGCCGCCGCCGCTCTCGCCGCCGTTGACTTGCCTGCCCCGGAAGGGCCGTCTATCGCAACCGTTATATGTGACATGATGATACCCCTTTCATCAGTATGTTATGTCATCGAACAGCACGGGGAACCTCTCCTTGAAGCCGTCCAGCATCATGCAGGCAAGCTCTCTCATCTGAGGATGCGCCCTGCCTGCGGTGCGCAGTCTGAAAAAGTGCCGCCATTCCCTCATGTTCATCGTCATCATAAGCTCCGTCTTTACGGCATTGGGGAGCACGCCCCTTGCCTCCTCGGGCTTTGCGCCCGCTTCAATGAGGGCAAAGTAGCTCCTCTCGGCATCCGCCATGGCGTTTTTCCAGAGAGTATATCTGTCGTCGTCCTCTTCAAAATAGCAGGGCTTGATGAATGTCAGCTCCGAGCCGAACTTGTCCTTGGCATAGTTGCAGTAGCGTGTGCTCTCCTGCGAGTAGCTCGCTATCCTGTGGCGCACTATCTCATGCGTAACGCCCCTGTCGCAGATGACCCTGACGGTTATCTTCTCATGCTCGAGCACGCTCTCATGGCCGCTCTTTAGTATCATGGAGATAAAATTTGCGGCGCTGTCATCGGTTATCCTGTCCTCGCTCTTGTAGCAGACCCTGCCGCACAGCTCTATCGTGCGCAGGATAGCCTGACCGTCGGGCGAACCTATTATCTCGTATGAGGGCTTTATGATATTCATAGCCTTACTCCTTTTCTCTCACCATAAGTATCGGATAGCCCTGTTCATAGGGCTTTACTATCTGCGGATGCTTCTCCGCTTCGCCGAATATCCTGTCGGCAAGGCCGCTCTCCAGCTCCTCTATCAATGTATCAAGGGGCTTTTTGTACATCACGGGGCATATCGACGCTATGGATATCACGAGCGCACCCCCGAGCCGCATTATGCGGTACGGCCACACCTTGCAGTCAAAGGGCTTGTTCTCACCGAGGATACAGCCCTTCTGCCTGTCAAGGGCAGGGCAGAAGTACAATTCCTCTTTCTCATCCCATGTATCCTCCATGTTGAAGATATATGCGCCCGAGTCCCCCTTTGACACGAAGCGGAGCTCACTGTGCTCAGCCTCTATCCTGCCTTTCAGTTCATCGGTAATGACGGGGGTCTCCCACACGTCATACTTGTCAAATATACAGCACAGCCTGCACTGCGCACATTCGTCCTTTGTAAGATTTTTAAGCATTATTTCATAAACACGCCGACAGCGGTGATATTGTCCTTGCTCCCGTGATCCATAGCCGAGTCTATAAGACAGCGCAGACGCTTTGACAGGCGCATCGGCCATGAAAGTATCTCCTCTATCTCGCCTGCCGGCACATAGTCGGAAAGACCGTCGGAGCATATCAGCACCACATCGCCGAAGCGTATCCCTCCCTCGATCTCGGTGAGCACGGGGGTCGGATCCTCCTCCACATTGCCTATCACGGGGAATATGATATTCCTGCCGCTGTGGCTGTTTTTCTCACGCATGGAGAGCTTCCCCTGCTCATACAGCATCTGAACGAGGGACTGGTCGGTGGATATCTGTCTGAGCCTGCCGTCACGGAAGAGGTACAGCCTTGAATCTCCTGCGTTGAGGGCATAGACCGTCTTTTCGTCAATAACGCACAGCGCACAGAGCGTTGACTGCATATTGCCGTGCTGTGTTTTCAGCCCGACCTCACGGACCTTTCTGTGTATCTTCATGACCTTGTCGCACAGGTCAGTGCGCCTTGTGGGCCTGACGGATGACAGCAGAGTGAGGGTCGTCCTTGAAGCTATCTCGCCCGCATCCTCTCCGCCGACGCCGTCGGCAACAGCGGCTATGAACGGAGCTCTCAGCTCACACTCCGTCTGCGCATGGTCCATAACGATACCGCCCACGAGATATGAGTCCTCGTTGATATCGCAGACTGCGCCCTTATCCGTCACTCCGCAAACATAGTACACAAAAACACTTCCCAAATTCAGATCATAAAAATTATACCACATTCATTCGGAAATTGCAATAGTGTTGACACACAAAGCTGTGCCGCCGCTGTGACACAAAAGCGGCGGATCCTCTCCGCCGCTCGTATATTAGTTATAGTGTGCCTATCGAAGAACCGAGACCGTTCGGGTCTGCGGTGTTCTGCGAAATGTCTCCGCCTGCGGGCATTTCCGGCATACTCTTTATCACAGGCTGTGCAGGCGCTATACCAAAGGGATCATATCTCACGGAGGGCATCTCATCTATCTCGGAGATAAGACCGCTCAGTTCATCGGGGACTTCTCCCTCGGGATGATATATCCTTCTCGGTCTGGGCGGCTCCGGAGGAGGCGCAGGCTGTTCGGGACGAGGAGGCTGACCATACTGCACAGGCTGACTGTACTGTGTCGGCTGACCATACGATGCAGACTGACCGTACTGTGTTGACTGACCGTATTGTGTCGGGCGGCTGTACTGCGGCGCACCGACAGGCCTGCCGTACTGTGCAGGCTGTTCATACCTCGGCGCAGACCGGGCATACGGAGCACTGCCGTACTGAGGTGTGTTGTTCACGGGCTGACCGTATGGTGAATTGCCATACTGAGGAGCGTTACTCACAGACTGACCGTATGGCGCAGGCTGAACGGGCGGCTGTACGGGAGCGGCAGGCTTTGAGGATAATGCACCTGTAAGACTGTTGGGCGTATTGTCCTCGGGGAAGTCCATGCCGGATCCGATTATGGGCGTATCCAGAGCCGCAAGCTTGTTTATCTTTGCCAGTGCGAGTATGAATATCACCACAAGGAAGCCCAGGAACACAAATATCATGCCCTCGGGAGCGTGCTCAAACAGGCAGAAGTCGTATATTCCGTGAAGGAGCACGGGCACGATATACGCCAGTATCATATTCCAGATCTGACCGCCCGTCTTGCCCCTTCCCCACGCCTGTCTCGCCATGCCGTAGTAGTAGCCCATAAAGACGCCGAATATGGCGTGGCCGGGTACAGCGGTGAACGCTCTCATGAACGCAGTGCCGAGACCGCCTATGGCAACATACATGATGTTCTCCAGCGCCGCAAATCCCAGCGATGATGCGACAGCATAGACCACCGCATCATAGGTGTAGTTGAAATCCTTGGACCGCCATGTCATGAGCCTGAGAGCAACGAGCTTGCCGAGCTCCTCTGCGCACGCCACCACAAGAAAATTGCTGAGCAGTCCGTATAATATGGTGGTATCGTCTATCTCAAGAGTTTTGGTGAGTATATGTTCGCCTATGAGCTCCAGTATGATCGCGCTTATAACGGTAGCGCCGCCCGCCGCCGCTATCTTGGCTATGACCTTGGTGGGCTCTTTTTCCACCTTGTCCTTTTTCCATATATACCACATCAGTACCAGTGCAGGTATCAGAGCGGCAAAAACAAGTATCTGCATCTGTATCCCCCTCTGTTTTACATAACATTACAGTGATTATACCATTTTTTACGGGACTTGTAAATACTTTTTCAAATGTTCTAATTCATTTTTCACTGTTCTAATCTGTTTTTAATCAATCCTCGCACCGCCCTGCGGTCTTGTCGTTGGTGCGGCCGAGTATATAGTCGGTGGATACCCCATAGAAGTCAGCAAGTATCAGCAGATGCTCCACAGGTATCGTCAGCAGCCCCCGCTCATAGCGTGAATACACTGTCTGGCTCGTGAAGAGCAGTTTTGCTATCTGTGTCTGGTTCATATCCCTGTCCTCACGGAGATCTCGCAGTCGTGGAAAATACATAAACGATCTCACCTTGATTTAGTTAAAGTCTACAAATAGATTTTAGTACCTATCAGTACTATTGACTTTATCACAAATGTGTGATATCATTTAAACATTAGAACTTATTGGTACTATAAAATCACAGATGACCTAAAGCGAGTTAATCATTTTGTATAAGAGATTTCATACAAACTGCGGAGGTGCATATATATGACCTATGAAGAAAAGAAGGCTGCATATCTAGACCTTGTGACAGAGATCAGAAACGGTGAACGGCTTTCAGAGTGCAATTCATCCAGTGTATCCTTTGAAGCGTGCAAAAAGTGTGAAGAGATAAACCTTTGGACATACTGGCAGGGCGGAATCGACTGCCTTGATGCAGAAATTGTGCTCATGGGTCAGGATTGGGGGACATATGACCAACAACTGATTGACGAGTGGATACCCTATTTTGAAAACAGACGTAAGCTCTCACCCGAAAAGTATCCTCATCCAAAAGTATACTCTAAAGCAGATACTGATTACAGATTAGTTCAGTTGTTCAAAAGCATTGACCCAAAACTTGATATACAGCATAAAATATACCATAACCTTTTCTTTACTAATTTCATTCTCTATTACCGCAGTCCGTCTTCTGAAAACAGCCAGAGCGGCGGAAACATTAATCCTGCCATGAGAATATTCTCACATTACAACGCTCGACTGATGGAGATAATTGAACCCAAAGTTGTCATTTGTCTTGGTAGGAGCACATTTGACAGCACAATGAAAGCTTTGGGATATACCCCACCAAAGGGAAACTATAACACACTTATCGAACATGGTGAACTTGAAATTAAAATAGCTCAAAACAAATGTGTCGTTTTCCCTGTTGCACATCCTGGCGGTCTTGGTGTTGCAAACCGCAACAGAGGCAAAACCTACAATGATCCGCTTGACATTCAGAGACAAGACTGGAACAAGATAGGTATATACCTGAAAAAACATGAAATATCTATCATATGAAGCGCCCCCTGCACGGATGTGCAGGGGCATTTTTACTATAAGGCCTGTTAATTGTGTGGTAATTTCGTAAATTTTATCCAATTGAAATATGTGTATAACTGTGCTATAATCTAAATGTTGCATTATCGGACGATAGTGCATATATCACACGCAGAAGGGTACTGTCGGCGGTGCTCTGCGGAGTTTAGGCAGACTAATACCCATGCGGAGGAATAACCAAACAGGAGGAACTACAATGGGCGTAGTATCAATGAAACAGCTCCTCGAAGCAGGAGTACACTTTGGTCATCAGACAAGAAGATGGAACCCTAAAATGGCTCCCTACATCTTCACAGAGAGGAACGGCATCTACATCATCGACCTGCAGAAGACCGTAAAGAAGCTCGATGAGGCTTATGCATTCATCAAGAGCGTTTCCGAGAACGGCGACAACGTACTTTTCGTAGGTACCAAGAAGCAGGCTGCTGACAGCATCAAGGAAGAGGCTCAGAGAGCAGGTGCTTACTATGTAAACGCAAGATGGCTCGGCGGTATGATGACTAACTTCGCTACAATCAAGAGAAGAATCGCAAGACTCGAGCAGCTCCACACCATGCAGGAGGACGGCACTTTCAACCTTCTCCCCAAGAAGGAAGTTGTTAAGCTCGAGCTCGAAATAGAGAAGCTTGAAAAGTATCTCGGCGGTATCAAGGAAATGAAGAAGCTCCCCGGCGCTCTCTTCATCGTTGACCCGAGAAAGGAAAAGATCGCTGTTGCAGAGGCTAAGAAGCTCGGTATCCCTGTTGTTGCTATCGTTGATACCAACTGCGATCCCGATGATGCTGACTATGTAATCCCCGGCAACGATGACGCTATCAGAGCTGTAAAGCTCATCGCAGGCGCTATGGCTGATGCAGTTATCGAGGGCAGACAGGGCGATGCCGCTGCAGCTGAGGAGACCGAGGCTGCCGAAGAGCAGACCGAGGAATGATCTTGACGATCTGACGAACAAATGCCCGATCTATGGTCGGGCATTATCTGAATAATAAATGGAGGAAACACCTATGAAGGCAAGCGTTGCAGAGATAAAGGAACTTATGACCGCCACAGGCGTTGGTATGATGGAGTGCAAGAAGGCTCTCGAAGAGGCTGAGGGCGACAGAGAACAGGCTATAACCATTCTCCGTGAGAGAGGACTTGCTACACAGCAGAAGAAGAGCGCAAGAGTTGCCGCTGAGGGTATCGTTACCGCAGTCGTTGAGGGCAATGTGGGCGCAGTTCTCGAGGTAAACATAGAGACAGACTTCGCCGCTAACAACGACGAGTTCAAGGCATTCGTTGCAAATGTTGCAAAGACCGTTATAGAGCAGGCTCCCGCTGATGTTGACGCACTCAAGGCGTGCAAGATAAGCGGCGGCGACAAGACCGTTGAGGAAACTCTCCAGGATCTTTTCATCAAGATCAGAGAGAACATGGTCATCAGACGTTTTGAAAGACTTGAGGGCGTACTCGTTCCCTATGTACACGGCAACGGCAAGATAGGCGTCATCGTCAAGCTCGACACCGACCTCGGCGACAAGGCTTATGAGATAGGCAAGGACTGCGCACTCCAGGTAGCGGCGATGAACCCCGGCTATCTCTCCAAGGAGAGCGTTCCCGCAAGCGTAATCGAGAGCGAGAAGAACATCGTTATCGCTCAGATGAACGAGGATCCCAAGATGGCTTCCAAGCCCGATCAGGTCAAGGCTAAGATAGCAGAGGGCAAGCTCGGAAAGTTCTACACCGAGAACTGCCTGCTCGAGCAGACCTTCGTTAAGTCCGACGTATTCGACGGCACTGTTGAGAAGTACGTTGAGCACGCTGCAAAGCAGCTCGGCGGCTCCGTAAAGGTAGCTCAGTTCGTTCGCTTCGAGAGAGGCGAGGGTGTTGAGAAGAAGGCTGACGACTTCGCCGCAGAAGTAGCAGCTATGGCAGGTCTCAACAAGTAAGATACAGTGATACTATCCGCCGCAAAGCGCTGCAATGCGCTTTGCGGCTTTTTCATCTGTATTTCACTTGACATAATGCAGTGCATATGATATAATATTATGGACAATTTCTTAAAGGAGGACGCAGGTTTGAACAACAAGCACACCAGCTATAAGGTCGCACTCGGCGGCATCGTATCTGCGCTCTGCCTTTGTATGATGTTCCTTACAGGCGTGTTCCCGATATTCAACTTTGCGATAACGATATACACGGGCGCTCTTATGATAATAGTCGCCCATGAGGTCAGCACCGGCTGGGCTGCGGCGGCATACTGCGCCGTCTCTCTGCTGTCGCTGTTTCTGACCCCGGACAAGGAAGCGGCAACGCTTTTTATTTTCTTTTTCGGGTACTATCCCATACTCCTGCCGCTGTTTCGGAGGATAAAGTCAAAGCTGATAGTCACGGTCATCAAGTACGCACTGTTCAACATAGCCATGGTAGCGTGGTACAAAACCATCACCTTTGTCATGGGCATATATGACTTTTTCGGCAACTTTGCCTTTCTCGGAAAATATCTCACGGTGGGCGTGCTGATATTTGTAAATCTGATATTCCTGCTGTACGACTACACGATAGAATCGGTGGAGGAAGTATATGTAGAATGGTTCAGACCCACATATTTCGGCAAAAAGCCGCAGAGGAAAGAGGATAAGCAGTGAGGATAAGAAGGAAGAAATGGGCTCGTCCCGAGCTGGCAGTCTGTGATTACTACATAGATGAACCCAAAAAGATGCAGGGCAGGTGGGCTGAGGCATTCAGCACCAGGCGCCCCATATGGCTGGAGGTAGGATGCGGCAAGGGCGTTTTTGCAGGCAGGCTCGCCATGTCCAACCCCGATGTGAATATCATCGCCGCAGATATAAAGGCTGATATGCTGGGCGTTGCAAGGCGCACCATCGAAAAGCTCTACACAGAGGAGAACAAGGCCCACGACAACCTTATGCTCGTGCTGATGAATGTATCCGAACTGTCTGAATCCTTCTGTGAGGAGGACAAGGTGGACAGGGTATATATAAACTTCTGCAACCCATGGAACAGGGGCAAGCACAACAAGCGCCGCCTGACCCATCCGAGACAGCTCGTGCAGTACAAGAAGATACTGTCCGAGGGCGGAGAGATCCGCTTCAAGACAGACGATGACATCCTGTTTGAAGATTCACTGGAATACTTTGCGGAGGAGGGCTTTGAGCCTTTCTTTCTCACAAGAGACCTGCACGCAGAGAATATCCCCGACAATATCATGACCGAACACGAGAAGATGTTCTCTGACGAGGGGATAAAGATCAAGGCGGCATACTTCCGCCTGAAAGGATGATAGCGATGCGCCGTTTCTTAGCGGCTTTATGGACAGCGGCATTTGCGCTGATGATAATAAATGTGTCCGCTCCCGACACAAGCGCCATAACTTTTATGCCCGACCAGACCATAACCAGCGAAGCCGCAGTTATGGTAAATCTGGACAAGGACGTGGTGGTATACGCCAAGAATGCGGATAAAAAGATGTATCCTGCTTCTCTGACCAAGATAATGACCGCCATGGTCGTGCTGGACAATGTGTCGGATATAGAGAACACCACATTTGAAGCTCCCCTCGTCGTATTTGACGAGCTCTACGGTCAGGGGGCATCGGCTGTCGGTCTTGAAAACGGCGAGATAACCACCGTCAAGGATCTGCTCTATTCCCTGATGCTCAAATCTGCCTGTGAATCCGCAGGCATACTTGCCTATAACGTAGGCGGCAGCAGCATAGCAAACTTCGTTGATATGATGAACGAAAAGGCAAAGGCCATAGGCTGTACGGGCACGCATTTTGTCAATCCCCACGGTCTTTATGATGACAACCAGTTCACCAATGCCAACGACATGATGAGGATATTCCGCTATGCATACGACCATTACCCCGTACTGGTCGAAATAGCCACAACGGTGGACTATGAGATGCAGCCCACGAATATGCACGGTGAGGGATGGGCGCATATCTATCACACCAACAGCATGATAAACCCGTCGAGCTATGAGTATTACCCTTATGTCAAGGGCTTCAAGACAGGTACTCTCGATGAATCGGGCAGAAACCTTGCGACCCTCGGTTCAAAGGACGGCAACAACTATATGCTCGTCACCCTCGGCTCACCCATAAGGGATGAAGAGGGCAATGCGGTCTACAACCACTATGAGGATCACAGAAAGCTCTATGACTGGGCATTTGAACATCTTGAATACAAGCAGATACTTTCCCCGGGCAAGGAGGTAGCAGAGCTTCAGGTGCGCTTCGGCGAGAACAGCGACTTCGTCCGTCTCGTTACGGGCACCGATTACAGCTGCATTTGGCTTGATTCCATTGACCCCGCTACACTCAGGGAACACGTTGAGATAGATGAGTCAAAGCTCAACGAGGACGGGACGATCACCGCCCCGGTAAAAAAAGGGACTGCCTTCGGCGAATACTCTCTTACACTCTATGATGAGGAGGTATGCACCGTCGAGCTCGTGGCGCAGGAGGACGTATCTCTCTCCGCAACGGAGGCGAACATAGACAAGGCAAAGCGCTTTGTTTCGTCCGGATTTTTCCTTGCGGCGGTGGGCATCGCTGTTCTGCTCATCTTCCTGTATATCGTACTTGTGGCGGCATCAAGGAAGAAGAAAAAGAAGAGAAAGCGCAAGATAAAGAGGGTTTCCTCAGACAGAAGAAATTTCTGATGGCAATGATGACATGGCTGCTACACGCTCGGTGCAGCAGCCTTTTGACATCAAAAGGAGTTGCAGGGAATGAAAAAGCGGATATCAGCCCTTGACCTTCTGAGGGGCACGGCGATGATATATGTGATGTTCTATCATCTGATGTTCGACCTTAAATATATCTACGGCTCAGATACGCCTGATGTGCTGACGCCAAACAACGAGATATTTGAGGTATCCCATGTGTTTTTTCTGTGGATACTCTTTTCGGTATCGGGCGTATGTGTCGGCTTTTCAAGAGATCCGCTGAAAAGAGGCGTTCTGCTGTACCTTGCAGGCTTCGGAATAACACTGGCAACACAGATATTCATGCCGTCGGAGCTTATAGTGTTCGGCGTGCTGAGCTGCTTTGGCGCCTGCATGACGATAACGGCACTGTGCCGTCCGCTTCTCGACAAACTGCCGCCCGTGACTGCGCTGATATGGTTTGGTCTGTGGGTGCTGTCGATGCATTTCCCGCAGAGCATAAACCTCATCTTCACACAGATACCGCTGAACATTCCCTCATATGCGCCGCTTTACCCCATAGGCATAACCGGGAACGGCTTTTACAGTGCGGACTATTTCCCCCTGATACCGTATATATTCATGTATCTCACAGGATATGCACTGTACCCGCTTGTAAAGGAGAAAATGCCGAAATGGTTCTGCAACGTGCCCGAGATCAAGCCCGTGAACTTCATCGGCAGACATTCCCTCATTTTCTACATAGTGCATCAGCCCGTTCTGTTGGCGATATGCGAACTGTTATTCATGATAGGATGAAACGAATGAAAAAGAACCGTGAGCACAAAGGCGATAAAAAGCCCGTTCTGACCCCATTTCTCAAATTTGTGATAGCCGCCGCGGGAGTGTTTGCGGTGTTCGCCGTGATAAGCTTCCCTGTACACACCGTGAACTACACGGTCTATTCGGATAAGGTCACGAAGCCCTTTCGGGTGGTGCATCTTTCCGACCTGCACGCCGAAAGATACGGCAAGGACATGAGAAACCTGATAGACCTGATAGATGCACAAGAGCCCGATCTTATCGCACTGACAGGCGATATATACGATGACAAGCTGGACAACTCAAAGACCACTACGGTGCTTCTTGGCGATCTGGCAAAGCGATACGCCTGCGTATATGTCGCAGGCAATCACGAATTCTACAACAGAGAGCAATGGATAGAGCAGAAGGCGGAGGCGGAGAGCCTCGGTGTCACTGTGCTTGAGGGCGAGGACATCAGCATTGGCGAGATAACGGTCTGCGGCTCCGCAAGGCGCGCCGAAGACACCTATGATGACTGGGAGGAAGCGACCAAGCGCTGTGCGGCAGGCGCAGACAAGGACAAGTTTGCACTGCTGCTGGTGCATTTTCCGCATAAGATAGACGAATACCGTTCATACGGGTGCTTTGACCTCATTCTCTGCGGTCACACCCACGGCGGTCACTGGCGGCTTCCCTGGTCGCAAAACGGCGTTTACGGCCCGGATCAGGGATTTTTCCCGAAACTGTCGGGCGGCAGGTTCGATTATGACGACACCACGATGATAATAAGCAGAGGCCTCACAAGGACAAAGGTGAAGCTGCCGAGGATACTGAACAATCCCGAGGTCGTGGTGGTGGATATACTTCCGGAGGAATGATATGAACATACAGGTGCTTGAACACGCTCTCACGGTATGCAAGGTGAGAGATAAAAAGGATATAGACATGGAAGCAGAGGTATACTTCATAGGAAAGACCGATGAAGAACTGTCCCTTGTATGCAGGACGGAGGACGCCCCTGCCTCTGCAACGGACAGAAGCGACGGCTGGAGAGGATTTCGTGTGTGCGGAGTGCTGGACTTCTCGCTCACAGGGATACTTGCCGAGCTTTCAGGGATACTGGCTGATGAAAAGATCGGCATATTTGCGGTGTCAACATACAACACGGACTATATACTCGTAAATGCCGGGGATCTGGACAGGGCAATCTCTGCCCTTGCCGCCCGAGGCCATATCATCGTGTGAAAAAACTGTTGCATTTTATAACTGGTTGGTATATACTATTGTTGAACCGATACACACGCCTGTATCAGGGACAGCGGTCAGCTAATACTGACTTTATGACCGAAGCAATTATCTTCTGACGAAGATAGAGAAGAAATGCCCGCAAAAGCTTGGATATATGCGGTTTTGCGGGCAGAGATCCTCTATACATCGAGGAAGAATCAGTATAAGTGCTGACATACCACGGGAGGTTTTTTATGGCTGAAGAAACAGTGTCGATAACCTCTATGGACACAGCGGCGGCTGTGCTGGGGCATCTCAACGAGAATGTGAACAAGCTCCAGCGGCGGTACAACGTTGCTGTGCTGTGCAGGGGAAATGATATAAGGATAAGCGGTGAGGATAAGGACATAGTCCGTGCCGCAGCAGCAGTGAGAGGGCTCTGCGGTCTGTACGAAAAGGGAGAGGACATCAACGACCAAAGCCTCGAATACATCTTCTCCATGGTGGAGGAAGAACAACTGGAGCAGGCACTGAAGCTCACAGAGGGCGGTATCTGCGTCACATCCTCCGGCAAGGTGGTAAAGGCAAAGACCATAGGCCAGAAAAAGTATGTTGACCTTATCACTCAGAACACGATAATAATGGGCATCGGTCCTGCCGGTACGGGCAAGACATATCTTGCCGTGGCAATGGCAGTAAAGGCATTCAAGAACCATGAAGTGAACAGGATAATACTCACACGCCCTGCGGTGGAGGCAGGCGAGAAGCTGGGCTTTCTGCCGGGAGATCTGCAAAACAAGGTAGACCCGTATCTCAGACCGCTGTATGATGCGCTTTTTGACATGATGGGAGCTGAGAACTTCGCCCGGTATATGGAAAAGGGAGTCATAGAGGTCGCCCCCCTTGCGTATATGAGAGGACGGACACTCGACGATGCATTCATAATACTCGATGAAGCCCAGAACACCACAAGGGAGCAGATAAAGATGTTCCTGACCCGTCTCGGCTTCAACAGCAAAATGGTCATCACAGGCGATATAACACAGATAGACCTGCCCGACAGCAAGCGCTCCGGCCTTGTGGATGCCATGAAGATACTTCACGGTATCGAGGGCATAGCGGTGACACGCTTCACGGAAAAGGATGTTGTGCGCCACAAGCTGGTGCAGGAGATAATCAAAGCATACGAGAAAAACAGCAGAAAGGAATGATACCATGCATAAACTCATTGTGCGCTTCACCAACGAACAGGAACGCTATATCGACGACGAGATGCGCTTTATAGTCAAGAGCTGTGCGGCACAGGTACTGACCGACGAGAAATTCCCCCACGACGCAGAGCTGAGTGTGACATTCACCACCGACAGAAAAATACACAAGCTCAACCGTGTACACAGAAATGTTGACCGCCCCACCGACGTGCTCAGCTTCCCTCTCGGAGAGAACGGTGAGTATGACATCATTCCCGACACGGATACCGCCGAGCTCGGTGATATAGTAATATCTATGGACACCGCCGCAAGGCAGGCACAGGAATACGGTCACTCCATCGAGCGTGAGGTGGCGTTCCTGACCGTACATTCAATGCTCCACCTGTTGGGATACGACCACATCGACCCCGATGAGGAGCGTGAAATGCACGAGAAAGAGGACAAGGCGCTCTCTGCCCTCGGCATAACAAGGGGCATATCACCCGTATGGGCAGTAGAGGATATATTCTCACGCCTTTCGCTCAGAAAAAGGACTATGGATCACGCCGCAGAGCTTATGGCCGAAAACGGCGTCACCGATGCCGAATACAGCATATCCCACATAGCCTGTGAGATATCCGAGGACTGCAAGCCCTATGAATGGTACAGCGCCGAGTGCGTGATACACAGAGGCGATGAGATAGTCGGCGGGTATACCGTTCGCTATGACACAAAGGGTGAGGTCATCGACGACGAGCTGCTGATGATGGACGGCGAGGATATTGAAGATATAGATTTGTAAAAACGCATAATTTGTGAACGAATATGCTGTATATTTTTACATATTTAGACTTCAAACATTGATTTCAATGTGATTTTGTGGTATAATGAGCAGAACGAGTGTATAGCGCTCAACAGGAAAAGAAAAGGAATGATCATATTGGATAAGGCACTTTTTGCCGCAAGGATAAGCGACAATCTTCTCACCGACAGCAGGACCGACATGGCTCATGCCTCCGCAAGACAGCTCCACAGCGCTGTTGCGAGGGCTGTTATGAGCGACATCATGCCCCTCTGGAAAGAGACCGAGGAAAGACACAACTCAGGGCGCAGGGCTTATTATCTCTCCGCTGAGTTTCTCATGGGCAGAGCTGTCTACAACAATCTGTACTGTGCAGGTCTTCTTGACACCGCAAAAGAGATATTCTCCGAAAACGGCGTTGACATATCGCTCCTTGAGGAGATAGAGGACGCATCCCTCGGAAACGGCGGCCTGGGCAGACTTGCAGCCTGCTTCCTTGATTCTGCGGCGGCGTGTGACATACCGCTGAACGGCTACGGCATAAGATACAAATACGGACTTTTCAAGCAGTCCATACAGAACGGCTTTCAGGCGGAAACCGCCGACCCGTGGCTCGACTACGGCGATGCATGGGGCATAAGAGCCGATGAAGACACAGTCACGGTAGAGTTTGCGGGAGAGACTGTCAAGGCAGTGCCCTATGACACGCCGATAATCGGCTTTGGCAGAAAGGCTGTAAACACTCTCAGGCTCTGGCAGGCTGAGAGCATCAAGGGGTTTGACTTCGGCAAGTTCGACGATCAGGACTATATGGGTGCTTCCGAAGCCAATATCATTGCCGATGCGATAAACGATGTACTCTATCCCAACGACAACACCGAAAAGGGCAGAAAGCTCCGTCTGAAGCAGCAGTATTTCTTTGTATCCGCCTCTGTACAGGACATCGTAAGGCGCTATAAGAAGAGATTCGGCGATGACTTCTCACACTTTGCGGAGCAGTATGCCGTTCAGCTCAACGACACCCATCCCACTGTGGCTGTACCGGAGCTCATCAGGATACTCATGTTCAAAGAGGGCATGAATTTCAGGGATGCCTTTGATATAGCGCAGAAGACTTTCAACTACACGAACCACACCGTTCTCGGCGAGGCTCTTGAAAAATGGAACATAGACCTGTTCAAGAGCGTTCTGCCCACGGTATATGAGATAATACTGATGATAGACGAGCATCTGAAAAGATATCTTGTCTCTGTCGGTCAGAATGAGGGTCAGATAAACTCGAAGCGCATCGTTGACGGCAGTGTGATACATATGGCGAGAATGGCGATATTCGGCACATCTCACACAAACGGCGTTGCGGCGCTCCACACAGAGATACTCAAAAACGATGTGCTCCACGACTGGTACGAGCTCTTCCCGGAGCGTTTCCAGAACAAGACAAACGGCATCACACCCAGAAGGTGGCTGGGTCTCTGCGACCCGGAGCTGTCCGCTCTCATCACAGAGAAGATAGGCTCCGGCTGGGAGACAGACCTTGACAGGCTGCAAGAGCTCAAAAAGTTCGTCGATGACGGCAGTGTGATAGACCGTTTCAACAGCATCAAGCATGAGAAGAAAGTACAGCTCTGTGCATACCTCAAAAAGCATGAGGGCGTGGAGGTATCCCCCGACTGGTGCTTTGACATACAGGTAAAGCGCCTGCATGAATACAAGCGTCAGCTCCTAAATGCATTCTCGATAGTCGATCTGTATTTCCAGATAAAGGACGGCAAGCTGCCCGACTTACAGCCTACCTGCTTCATATTCGGCGCAAAGGCGGCTCCCGCATACCGCAGGGCAAAGGGCATAATCAAGTACATAAACGAGGTGGCAAAGCTTGTGAACAACGACCCCGACACCAAGGACAAGCTGAAAGTGGTCTTTGTTCAGAACTACAATGTATCCTATGCGGAAAAGCTCATCCCTGCGGCTGACATATCCGAGCAGATCTCCACGGCAGGCCTTGAAGCATCGGGCACAGGCAACATGAAGTTCATGCTCAACGGTGCTGTGACACTGGGCACATACGACGGTGCGAATGTCGAGATAGTCGAGGAAGCAGGCTGGGAGAACGAGTACATCTTCGGCGCAAGGGTGGAGGAGCTTGAAAAGGTTCGCCCCACATATAACCCGAGAGAAAAGATATACTACAAGAACGACCGTGTCAAGAGAGTTGTCAACACTCTTGTAGACAGCACATTCAACGACGGCGACACGGGTATGTTCGGCGAGCTGTTCAATGCTCTTATCAACGGCTGTTCATGGCACAGACCCGACAACTACTTCCTGCTCACCGATCTGGAGGGATATGTGGACACCAAGAAGCGTGCCCTCTATGATTACAAGAACAGGGCGGTATTCGGCAAGAAGTGCTGGATGAATATAGCAAGTGCAGGCAAATTCTCCTCTGACAGGACCGTAAGACAGTACGCAGAGGAGCTTTGGAAGCTCTGATCCGACAGGCAGGATCAGCGGCTTTGAGATGAAAGGAAAGAAAGTATGAACGCAATAAAGCTTCGCCCATCCTTCAAGGACTATCTCTGGGGCGGCACACGACTTCGTGACGATTTCGGCAAGGACTGCGACTTTGACAAGGTGGCGGAGAGCTGGGAGCTCTCCTGTCACAAGGACGGTCCGTCCTACGCCGCAGACGGAGAATATGCAGGTATGACCCTGACGGAGATACTGAAGAAAGAGCCCTCCGCTCTCGGTACAGCGTGTGAGAGATTTGAGTATTTTCCTATACTCATAAAGCTCATAGACGCAAAGGACAATCTCTCCGTTCAGGTGCACCCCGACAACGAATATGCCCTGAGAGTCGAGGGAGAGTACGGCAAGACCGAGATGTGGTATGTCATTGACGCTGACGAGGGCGCAGAACTTCTCTACGGCTTCAAGAGCGAGATCTCAAAGGAGGAGTTCAGGCAGAGGATAGAGAACAACACTCTCCTGGATGTGGTGAACTCCGTGCCCGTAAAGAAAGGCGACTTCTTCTTTATAGAGTCAGGCACTCTGCACGCAATCGGCAAGGGCATACTCATAGCCGAGATACAGCAGAATTCCAACACCACATACCGTATCTACGATTACGGCAGGGTCGGTGCAGACGGCAAACCGAGACAGCTCCATATCGACAAGGCCGTTGAAGTCACGAAGCTCTGTCCCCCCAATATCCATCCCAAGGGCGAGGCTGTCTCGCATGAAGACGGGAACTGGGTTCAGACTCAGCTGGCAAAGTGTGACTACTTCACAGTGAACGTGCTCGACATCAGACATCGCGCATGGCTCGAAGCAACTGAGCGCTCCTTCGTGCATATCCTTGTTCTCGAGGGAGAAGTCATGTTCTCCTCGGGCAAGCAGGAGGATGTGAAGCTGAAAAAAGGCGACAGCCTTTTCGTTCCCGCAGGCTACGGACATTTTGAGCTCACAGGCGAAGCTCAGGCTGTCATGACAAATATCGACTGATCATCCGGGAGGGATATGAAAGATGAAGTACTATGTAGGCATCGACCTCGGCGGCACTAACATCAAGGCAGGCGTGGTCAATGAGAATTTTGAGATAATTGCAAAGGCATCGGTAAAGACAAACTGCCCCCGCCCCGCAGAGGAGATATGCAATGATATGGCAAAGGTCTCCTTTGAGGCGTGCGAAGCGGCAAAGATAAATATATCCGACATCGAGTGGATAGGAATAGGCACTCCCGGTATCGCCGACAACATAAACGGCACTATCCCCTATGCAAACAATCTGGGTTTCCGTGATGTGCCCGTAAAGAAGTACATACAGCGCTATATCAACAAACCCATATACGTCGCCAACGATGCAAATGCCGCCGCTTACGGCGAATTCGTGGCAGGCTCCGCAAAGGGTGCCAAGAACGCAGTGTGCATCACACTCGGCACAGGCGTTGGAGCAGGCATAATCGTTGACGGAAAGATACTCGCAGGCTCAAACCTTGCGGGTGCGGAGCTGGGTCACATGGTAATAGAGGTTGACGGTCCTCAGTGTACATGCGGCAGAAAGGGCTGCTTCGAGGTGTTCTCCTCTGCAACGGGGCTTATCCGTATGACCAAGGAAGCTGCTGAGGCTGACAAGTCATCAAAGCTCAACGAGCTTTTTGCAAAGGACGGCAAATTTTCCGCACGCCATGCATTCATGGCTATGCGTGAGGGCGATGCGGCAGGCAAGGCTGTTGTGGACAAGTACATCAAGTATCTTGCGGCAGGCATCACAAACACTATAAATATATTCCAGCCCGACATACTCTGTATCGGCGGCGGTGTCTGCAATGAGGGCGATCCCCTGCTCCTGCCCCTTATAGAGCTTGTCAAAAAGGAAGTTTACACCAGAATGCTCGACAACAACACAAAAATAGTGATCGCAAAGCTTGGCAACGACGCAGGCATCATAGGTGCGGCGTTCCTCGGGCTTGAATCACTTGCATAAAGAAGGTTTTATTATGTCAAACGAAAATTTCTTCTGCGAGGGTGCTGACAAAGCGCCTCAGAGATCGCTCTTCAATGCGCTCGGCATGACCAAGGACGAAATGAGAAGACCGCTTGTCGGCATCGTATCGTCCTATAACGAGATAGTCCCCGGCCACATGAACATCGACAAGATAGTTGAGGCTGTAAAGCTCGGTGTAGCCATGGCAGGCGGCACTCCCGCCGTGTTTCCCGCAATTGCTGTCTGCGACGGCATCGCAATGGGTCATGACGGCATGAGGTATTCTCTTGTTACAAGAGATCTCATCGCAGACTCCACAGAATGTATGGCACTGGCGCATCACTTTGACGCACTGGTCATGATACCGAACTGCGACAAGAATGTTCCCGGTCTTCTTATGGCGGCGGCAAGAGTCAATGTGCCGACGGTATTCGTATCGGGCGGTCCCATGCTCGCAGGCCGTGTCAAGGGCAGCAAGACCTCTCTTTCAAGTATGTTTGAGGCTGTCGGCGCATACACCGCAGGCAGGATCGACGAGGAAGAATTCGAGGAATATGAGAACAAGGCTTGTCCCACCTGCGGAAGCTGTTCGGGTATGTACACGGCAAACTCCATGAACTGCCTTACAGAAGTGCTCGGAATGGGTCTCAGAGGCAACGGTACCATCCCTGCGGTATACTCCGAGAGGATACGTCTTGCAAAGCGTGCAGGTATGCAGGTAATGGAGCTGTGGAGAAAGAACATCCGTCCGCTTGACATTATGACCCATGATGCATTCATGAATGCACTTACGGTGGATATGGCTCTCGGCTGCTCCACCAACAGTATGCTCCACCTGCCTGCGATTGCACATGAATGCGGTGTTGAGATAGACCTTGACATCGCAAACAAGCTCAGTGCCGTTACCCCGAACCTCTGCCATCTCGCCCCCGCAGGCCATGCATATATGGAGGATCTCAACGAAGCAGGCGGCGTATATGCTGTAATGAACGAGCTCACAAAGCGTGATCTTATAAAGACCGACTGCATGACCGTCACCGGTAGGACCGTCGGCGAAAACATAGCAGGCATAAAGAACAAGGATACAAACATCATCAGACCCATAGATGACCCATACAGCGAGACAGGCGGAATAGCAGTGCTCAGAGGCAATCTTGCAAAGGACGGCTGTGTTGTAAAGCGCAGTGCAGTAGTTCCCGAGATGCTGGTACACACAGGTCCTGCAAAGGTATTTGACTGCGAGGAGGACGCACAAGCGGCTATCCTCGGCGGCAAGATAGTTAAGGGCGATGTTGTCGTTATCAGATATGAGGGACCCAAGGGCGGCCCCGGTATGAGAGAGATGCTCAACCCCACCTCCGCTATTCAGGGAATGGGTCTTGGCAGTGACGTTGCGCTCATCACCGACGGACGCTTCTCAGGCGCATCCAGAGGCGCATCTATCGGCCATGTATGCCCCGAGGCTGCTGTCGGCGGCATCATAGGCATAGTCAAGGACGGCGATATGATAAGCATAGATATCCCCAACTACAAACTGGAACTGCTCGTTGACGACGCAGAAATACAGCGCAGGATGAAGGAATTCAAGCCCAAGAAAAAGGAACTCAAGGGCTACCTCAGACGCTATGCCGCTCAGGTCACCAGCAGTGCGCAGGGCGCTATACTTCAGGGCAACTGATAATAACAAGAGACCGTATCGGATGATATGGTCTCTTGTTTTTCATTTCACTATCACAGTTGTAAAATAGCCGCTGTCATCGGGCAGGTCATGCCGCAGGTGTTCGTTGTCAAGGCCGCAGTTCTCTGCCGTATATACCTTTTCATGATCACACTCACCGATGAGCCGTGATATACGTCCTGCGCCTTTCATGACCACCTTCGTGCCGTGAAGCGAAAGCAGTTCCTTTATTTCATCATCGCCGCACTGTGACGGTATCACGATAAGCGGTTCACCGCCCGTCACAAGAGGTATCCCGAACGCCGATGCGACGGCACAGAATGATGTCACTCCGGGACACATCTCACACTCATACCCAATTCCGGACAGCCTGTCTGCCACATAAGACACGGTGGAGTATACGGATACGTCGCCCAGCGTGAGCATGGCAACGTCTTTGCCCTCATCAAGATATTCGGCTATGGTCTCCGCCGCAGTGTCCCACGCAGAAGAAAGTGATGTACTGTCACGGGTCATGGGCATTTTCAGCGGAATGATCGTCTTGCCGCTCAGATCGACCGCCTTTTTTGCTATGGAGAGAGCCGTCATATTTCCTCCGCCGTCAACTGCCGCTATACAGTCACAGGCTTCGGTGATCCTCACTGCCTTTATTGTCATAAGACCGGGGTCACCCGGACCTGTACTCACACCAAAGAATTTCCCTTTCATATATCTCCTTTCACAAACAGCACCCCTGCATAAACAGGAGTGCTGCCATAACTGTGTACCGATCAGAAATTCGAGCCGTTCCAGCCCCAGTTGGGCGTTCCGAAATACGCAACATAGATCCTGTCGGCAGGTATCGCCGTTTCGCCGTTTATGATGCTTGTGATATCCTCTGTCAGCTTGTCCGTGCCCTGCGCTCCGACACCGTATTTCAGCACCTGTACCATAGCCGCAGGAGCTTTGTCGCCCTTGAACCAGAGATCCTGCTCTGCCTCTATGCTGACCATGAGCCAGCTTTCGGACTTACCGGGAAGGTCGCTTATGGCATTTCCCAAAGCCGATTTTATCTTTTCCTTGCTTTCCCCTGCTACGGGGATATTGGTCTTAACATTGATATATGGCATTTATGATGATCTCCTTTAAGAAAGTTTGTATGCCGAGGATGATACTTTTTCATCCATCGGTATTTTGCCTGTATATGTCTTTGAGCCTGCCGCAGAGATCTTCACGGTCCCTGTGGGCTTTCCGTTCTTCCTTGCAGTGACGGAATATGTCACCTTGTCCTTTGCAATGAGCTTTACCGTGTATTCGCCGTCGCCGTGGAAATATATCCTCGTAACACCCTCAGACACGGTCACAAGCAGGCTCCTGCCCTTTACACTGCCGTCTGTAACTGTGCATATGAGCTTACCGCCCTTGTATACCTTTATGTCGGCATCGCCTTCAACAGTGACTGTTTTTGTCAGTGTCCCCGCTGTATAGCACTTGTCCGCATCAGCGGAATAAAGGTATGCGCAGTACACAGCAGGGTCGTGCTGCCTAAGCATATCGGCAGACCAGTCTGCCGAGGTGATAGTCTCCAGCTTCCGAGCGGATCCGCTGTCAAGCTCCAGCCTGACGCCTGACAAAACAGCCTTTTTCATGAGCTTTTTCATGTCGATGTCATCTGTATTCAGCTCACTTGTAGCGTTTATCTCTTTCATGAGAAACACGAAGGTATCTTCCGTGCCTTTATCC
Organism: Oscillospiraceae bacterium; assembly: GCA_018110925.1. GTDB lineage: Bacteria > Bacillota > Clostridia > Oscillospirales > Ruminococcaceae > Huintestinicola. Next base: position 117,903 of record JAGAZJ010000027.1, read on the forward strand.
ACATATGAGGATACGGTGGGGCTGACGTCACGCAAAGCATCACACATAGCCGCAGGCATATCCAAAGCCCTTGCATCCGCCTTATAGCTCGTGCCTGTTATCTTTTTGTACACGCCCCTGAATCGTCCGCCTGTCTTCTTGTCCGTGGCTGAAGAGGTATCAAAGATATGCGACACGCCGGCCTTGTCAAAGCCCCAGTCGGGCAAGGGAAGCATACACACGGGGTCACAGGGATTTATTATGCAGTGGATGTTGTCATACTTACTGCCCTTTCTGGCTACCGACGGAGCAGCAAAGGCATAGGCATATATGTTTTTGGGGTCAACACCCGAATCTGCTAGACACACTGCCGCTGTCTGAGTTACGGCAGAGCCTCTGCTGTAACCCGCTATCCAGATCTTTGCGTTCTTTATGCCGTACTGTTTGCAGTACGCATTGACGGAGTTCTTTATCTTGTTCCCCGCCTTGTAGAAGCCCGAGGAATATCTCCCCTTGCCGACCCTGAAATTACTTGCCCATTCAGCGCCGTATCCGCCGCCTCTGACTCCGACAGCCACAAGCTCGCTTCCGTCGTCCAGCTTCTTGTGGGATATACCGAATGCCGCTTCATCGCTGTCATCGGACAGGGGCACGTCATATCGGTACGAATAATAGTCCCTGTCGGAAAAGCCCAGCTTAGCGAGCATATCTCTCAGCTCTGAATCTCTCGGAGGATCGGTCTTGCTGGACGTATACTTATCTGCCGTCTCCGATGATGTCATGGATGCCAGTGACAGTGCCAGCGACGCTTTCGCAAGCTCGTGGTCATACTCCTCCGCACTGTGTGAGAAATAGGCATCGGACCAGCCTGCACTCACCTTTGTTTCATATATCGGATATGAATATGTAAATGTCTCCGCCGCACTGACAGGCGGCACCACGGCTGTGACCATAACAGCGGACAACAGTACTGCCGCCGTCTTTATCATAGTTTTCATTGTTCCTCCTATTCAAGAGAAGCGATTATATCTGCGGGTATGTCCTCATACACGCCGTCAGACAGCTTTGTGACCGAGAACTGATATGTCTGTCCGGGGTACGATTCCATGACCACGTCGGTCTCGACCCATATGATGTCACCATCGGTAAGGTCACTGAATACAGGGTCGTCATTCAGCAGTACTATCGGGAATGCGGAGGGGTCTATGACCATGCGCACACCGTTTTTGTTCAGATAGTATCCCTCATATACCATGAGTTCGGATACCACCTCTGCCGTGGTCTGTTCAGTCACGGGCTCCGTCTCTGTAACAGTGGTCATCTCAGTGGTCTCTTCGGTGAGCTCTGTATCGGCAGGCTCAGTCTCAGACTCGGTCACAACAGGTTCATCGGCATAGCCCTTTTTGACAAGGTAGTCCATCACATCCTGCGGTATCTCATCGGGGGCATTGTCACTGAATTTCTCGGCAAAGTACTGAGCAACCTGCGGAGGATCGCCGCTCGTCACATTGGCATAGCCTATCCTTATCCTCTGCCCGTTCTCAAAGCCTTTTAGCGCCGGATCCTCATTGGTGAGCATCATGACCACGTTATCGTCACCCGTGGTGATAAGGTCACTGCCGTCCTTGCCCCTGATATACAGGCCGGTCTTTTCATAGTATTCCACCCAGCCGCATCCTGCAAGGCTGTTGAGATGATTTCTGGGTATATCCGTTATCTCTCCGTCAGCAAGCTTTGAGACCGACTTTGTTTCAGCCACGCCCGGCCATGAGAGCAGCACATCACCGGATTCAACGGATATCGTGTCACCGTTGGTGACACCAGTGAAGGACACCTGTTCGCCAATGAGCTGTATAGGCCCTGTTTCGGTGATGATAAAGTCACAGTCCCTGCCTTTGAGATAATACCCCTCCAGAACGGTGGTATTTGCCCTTGTCGTAGCCATAGTGACCACGGGCGGAGCTGTCGTCTGCTCACTCTCTGCAGCGGTCACCTGTTCCTCCGTGACTGCGCCCTGTGCCTGACAGGAAGTCAGCAGTGCCAGGGAAAGAATGATCAAATAGCGTTTCATCAGTATCTACCCCTTTTATAAATATCTGGTCTGGCGAGTCCTCTTTGAAAAAAGCCCCGAAAGAATCCTTTCAGGGCTTTTGTTCAATCAAGAGCAGTCATCATACCTGATCGGCATTGAGAAGAACATTGCCGCCGCTTCTCTTACCGTTTCTGATAACATTGTTCATTCTGATGAGGATACCGTCAAGATTGAGAGCCTCACCTGCAAGATAGTGATATACACAGCCCGTAGCGGAGAGCTGGATATTCAGGTTAGCAACATTGAATACCGATGAGAGGGACATGAGTATGGACTGTGAAAGTCTTGCCGCCTGAGCATCGGATACTTCCTTGTTGAAAAGAAATGCGAAGCTGTTACCTGTGATATTGTATATCTGTGCGAACTGGCTGAATTCAGCCTTGAGCTTTTCGGATATCTGCGCAAGATACTCGTCGCCGAAATCATAGCCGTATGTGTCGTTTATCATACGGAAGCCGTCCATATCAAAGAGAGAGATATTGAACTGCTCGGTCTCAAGTCTTTCGCTGAGGTCTTCATCAAGACCGTAACGGTTTCTCATATCCGTAACCATGTTGGTATACGCCATATCCTTTGTCTTCTGCTGCGAACGCTTGAACTTATTTGCGGCAGCTTCTGCCTGCTGAGTCTTCTTTTCAAGCTCTTCTCTTCTTCTCTTTGCAAGTCTCGCCGCAATGTAGATAGCGATCTCACCGACGACGATAAGGGCAATGAGGATGACCGTGGTGATCATACCTGTTCTGATTATGTTCTTTGAAAGAGTGATAGTATTTACGTCGTTAAGGGCAACAGCCGATTCAAGCATCTCGGCTGCCGAGAAGGAAAGCGGTGCGATCTCCTGTGCATACAAAGCTCTCATCGTAGCAGTGTCAAGAGCGCCCGAGCTGAGCTGTGTCTGGAAAGCCGCAAGCTTCTGACGGTATGCCTCGATGAATATCTTAGCCTGATTGTAGCGGCGCATCTCGGAATTAGAGTGATAGGAGAGCTCCTCAAATCTCTTCTCCGTGTCCTCGATAGCGTCGAAGGAGATAGTGATCTCACGGACATTGGATATGGTGCTTCCCACGCCGCCGATGATCTCGAGCACATTCTCATTTACTTTTCTGAGCTCATCCTGCATATCCGAAAGATACTCGATAGAAAGCTGGCTGTTCTGGTTGTACTGCCTTGACATCTGGGATGTATACGTTGACATCAGAAAAACGATAACACCGAAGAGTACGAGCAGTATAGCCGCAAATACATAGCTTCGGGTCTCGGCTGCTGCGCCTGCGGAAGTGGTCTTTTCGCCCTTTGTCTTTGTCTTGTTCTTAGCCATATGTATCCCCTTCCTCAGTTCAGCGCAGGATTGAGCCACAACTGAACGATATCATCGTTCATATTGTCCTTGCTTACATACATCGCGCCTGTCTCATAGTTAGGCCTTATCTCGTTGCCGTTGTCAAGTGCCATTATATATCTGACTCCGAGGTAGCCCATGTTGTAGGGGGACTGTACCACAGAACCCGTGAGAGTTCCGTTGTTGATATAGGATATCTCATCATCGGAAGCGTTGAATCCGATGACCTTCACTGCGCCGTTGACGCCTGCTTCAACGGTGGCATCGCACACACCGAGAGTGGAGTTCTCGTTTGTTGCGAAGATAAGGCTGACATCGGGATGTTCCTTGAGGATCTTGAGCGCTGTCTCCTTTGTGCCGTCTCTCTGACCGTTGCTGTATTCGGTGATGACAACGGAATAGGGAGCAGTAGCTCTCGCCGCACCAGCCGCAGTAACACTGCTTGCCGCAATGACCTGAGCATTTATATCCTCAACAGCTTTCTTGAAGCCCTCGATTCTTCCCTTGGCATTGGCCGCGGAAGCCGAGTGGCCGATTACTGCGATCTTGCCGCCGCTGGGGAGCGCCGTACGCACCTGTCTGCCAGCTATCTCACCCGCAGAGTTGTTATCGGAACCAATATACGAAGTGATACCGGGATAAGTAGCACTCGATGAGATGGTGATAACGGGGATGTCGTTGTTCTCAGCGGACTGGAAAGCCTCATTGAGCTCAGACGGGCTGTTGGGTGCGATGATGATGCCCTTGACGTTGTTCTTTACCGCTTCCTGTATCATAGCTCTCTGACCGTCTATATCAGTTGCTACCTGAGTGGTGCGGTAATCGATATCATAATTCATTTCTTCGCCTGCTTCCAGCGCTCCGGTCTTAACCAGATCCCAGAACTGAACGCCGTCGGCCTGGCAGATAACAGCGATCCTGCCATTGGACTGTTCCTGCTGCTGACAGCCTGACAAAAGTGCCATTGACAGTGCAACAGAGCAGACAGCGATACGGCTGAAGAGGCCTTTCTTCTTTCTGTTCATCAAAACAGAACCTCCTTAGGATAAACTTCGGCAGACATATCTCATATGTCGATACCTCGTTCTATCATTCTATCACAATCGGAGTACAAATTCAATATATTAATCAAAATTTTTTCTACAAAAAACAATTCACAATTTTATCTAAAATATTCAAATGCATCGTAATTTTATTAACTGTTCGGACAATGCGCACAGGCATGGGAAATGTCATTTTTTTGCATTGTACTATATTGATTGTCTTCTGCCCGTTATATTGTCATGTAATCGTTTTAATTATGTGCAAATCGCACAAAATTCAGTATCTGCTTAGTCATATTTGGAATTTTTTATCTAATTCCCTTGACATTTTGAATAAATAGTGTTATCATTGATTAGATGATATTAATTAAGTGTATCACCGACAGCTGATGTGCCGCCTGCGTCACATCGTGCCGGCGGCAGAACGCTTGATATTACCCATGTCAGGAGAGTTGCCATATGCAGTGCGAAAACTGTCATGCCGAGTTCGGCAATGAGCTGTTTGCTTGTCCCGAGTGCGGAGCACCCGTGCTGCAAACCATAGCCGGATTTGACAATACCAAGGATATCCAGCGCAAAATGAGGCATATGCATGATGAATACGGCGATGAGCTTGTCATCAACCGCAAGAAGTTCATCTCGCTTATATATGACTTCATCCCTGAGTATGAAAAAGAGCGCAGACTTCTTATCCAAACATACAAGATAGGCATACTGAGGCTCATGTTCAAAGAGGGATACAGACAGGGCGGCAGTAAGGACATCGCTACCATGAGGGCAAAGAGCCTCTTGCAGAATGATCTTTTCCTTTCGGAATCCGCTTCCGAATTTGTGGTAGCTTGCTACACATATATGCTGGGCTGGCCCTTTGAAGCAAAGCTCAGAGTTCCCGAGAAGGATCCCAACGAGGCCGAAGAGGAGACAGAAAAGGTACAGCGCAGACCCATGTTCATCGACGAGATGCCTTTCTATCCCCAGGATGCATTCTTAAAGCGCCTTTCCGCAAACGTGGTCATCAAGGACGGCTACACCAAGCTGGAGGGCTTCTGCTTCGACGGATTTACCCGTATGCGTACCCTGAAGCTTCCCGATACCCTCATGGCTATCGGCGAATACTGCTTCTCGGGCTGTAAATCACTGAAGGGCGTTGATCTTCCCGACGGTATGAAGATGATAAAGCAGGGCGCATTCCAGAACTGCTCCAGTCTTACGGTCATAAGGATACCCAACGGCATCCTTGAGATAGAGGATCACACATTTGAATTCTGCTCAAAACTCGAAACGGTCGAGATACCCCCGAGTGTCGGCAGTATCGGCGCTGCAGCGTTTTCGGGATGTGAGAACCTGAAAAAGCTGTTTATCCCCGAAAGCGTCAAATTCATTGATGAAAATGCATTTGCATATTGTCCTGAGCTTACGATACACTGCTATGAGAACTCTTATGTCTACAAGTACTGCATCGCCAACGGGATAGAGGTAGAGACAGCAGCCAAGGGCGCTGATCTGCGCAAGAAGAACATATAGGGGGAGCTACATAGAAAATGGTTGAACTTAGAATAGGTCAGGAAGTCGAGCTTGAATACGGCGGCAAGGCTAAGGTGCTGAGCGTTATCGGCAGCGGCGGACAGGGTATCGTTTATCTTGTGGAATTCAACGGTACCAAATGGGCTCTCAAATGGTATGATGTGAGCAAGATAAAGCGTCCCAAGGAGTTCAGAAAGAACATCAAGGACAATATAAACGACGGTGCTCCCAGCAACAAGTTCCTCTGGCCCAAATATCTGACCAAGGAGAATGAAGAGGGCACGTTCGGATATCTCATGGATCTCAAGCCCGCAAGCTTTGATTCCTTCGTTGATATCCTCAACACCTACAAGCTGGAGGTAGATCCCCTCACGGGCAGAGCCACCAAGAAGGCTGTAAGGTTCACAAATCTTCAGGCTATGGTGACAGCGGTCATAAACATAGTAAACGCATTCAGACAGCTCCACCGTGCGGGCAAGAGCTATCAGGACCTTAACGACGGCGGCTTCTTCATAAACGTTGATACAGGCGCTGTTCTCGTCTGCGACTGTGATAACATCGCACCCGACGGAAGCAACTTCGGCATCGGCGGCAAGCCCGGATATATGGCTCCCGAGATCGTAAGAGGCATCGCAAAGCCAAACGTTCAGACGGATAAATATTCACTCGCCGTAGTCCTTTTCAAGCTTCTTTTCAGAGGCGACCCCATGGAGGGCGAAAAGGTGGTAAAGGATATATGCCTTACCGAATCCTCCGAGCTCAAGCACTACGGACAGAACGCCGTATTCGTATATGACCCCAACGATGCGTCCAACAGACCTGTAAGAGGCATACACGACAACGTGATAAAGTTCTGGAGACTTTATCCCGATTATATCAGAGAGGCATTCATACAATCTTTCACAGTGGGCATAAACGAACCCAACAAGCGTATAATCGAGAACGAATGGCAGAAGCTCTTCATCCGTCTCCGTTCTGAGATAATCAGCTGCGGCTGCGGCAGGACGAACTTCACATCCATGTTTGAAAAGGTCGATGACAAGACCTTCAAGTGTACAAGATGCGGCACAGAGTTCGCAACTCTCGGTTTTTCCAACAGGGATTACCGTATGCCGCTCTATATAGGCTGCAAGTTCTACGAGTGCGAGATCGACCCGGACTCCGATGACTTCCTCACGGTAGCGGGCGAACTTGTCGAGAACAAGCTCAAAGCAGGTATGCTGGGCATAAGGAACGACTCCACGATGACGTGGCGTGTGAAAATGCCTGACAACAACATATATGACATAGGCCCCGGAAAGGGCTTCCCGATATGGGCGGGTCTGGAAATAGACTTCGGCCACGTCAAAGCAAGTATATGACATTCCCCAAGAATGTATATGAGGAGAGGTTTCTAATATGAGCGACAATAAAAACAAGAACAACGGCCAGCAGGAGGCTATCAAGGATACCGATCTTGATAACATGCTCGACTTTGATGACGACGATCCCCTGTCCGCTACAAGTGTGTCCAAGAAGAGCCTTGTTATCTTCTTCCTTATTGATACCTCAGGAAGTATGAGAGGCAAAAAGATGGGTGAGCTCAACACCGTTATGGAAGAGCTTATCCCGGAGATAAGAAGAGTCGGCGAAGCCGATACCGATGTAAAGATCGCTGTACTTACATTTGCGACCGACGTTGCATGGATGTATTCGCAGCCTATATCCATAGAGGACTTTGAGTGGTCAAGGCTCAGAGCCGACGGTGTTACGAGCATGGGTGAAGCATTCAAGGAGCTTTCTTCCAGAATGTCCAGAAACAGCTTCCTCAACTCCCCATCACTCTCATTCGCACCTGTTATATTCCTTATGACAGACGGTTATCCCTCCGATGACTACAAGGCAGGTCTTGAAGCGCTCCAGGCAAACAGCTGGTACAAGTTCGCACTCAAGGCTGCTCTCGGTATCGGCAGTGAGGCAAATGACGAGATGCTCGCAGAGTTCACAGGCACCAAGGACACTGTTGTACACGCATATTCGGGCGGACAGCTCGCTCAGATGATAAAGGTAGTTGCGGTAACAGCTTCCCAGATCGGTTCAAAGAGTATGACCCTTTCTGACGAGACCAACGAGGAGCTCGGCGAAGAGGATGTTTATGCTGCAAAGCAGAAGCTCCTCGGTCAGCAGATCCAGGAATTTGTAAACAATCAGGACGACGCAGATGCAGTATCCTTTGATACAGGTTGGTAAGCCCTGAAAGAATAGAAGCTATTGAAGGGACTGTGTGATTATGTTTGAAGGATTCAGCTATTCTGTGCGTGGCGGCAGCCATGTTGCAAGAGATCTGGTTTGCCAGGACGCTTCGGCTTATGTCGTAAAGGAGCGGTACGCCGCCGCAGTTGCTGCTGACGGACACGGTAGCAAGAAGCATTTCAGGAGCGATATCGGTTCAAAGTGTGCTGTTGAGGCAACGCTTGAAACTATCGACAGATTTTATGAGGATCCCGACGAGTTTGAAAAGAACTTCCCGGAAAATTATAAAATGGTCATAAAGAATATCGAGAAGCAGGTCATATCGGTATGGAACTCCAAGATCATGGAGCATCTTGAAAAAAATCCTGTTACCCCCGAGGAAAAGTCAAAATTCAAGGATGATGAATTCGCCGCTATCAATCCCGAATCCTATTACGGCACAACGCTTATAGTGGCCGTTGCGGGAGTGGATTACTCTTTCGGTTTCCAGATAGGCGACGGCAGCCTTGTAGCTGTCTTTGATGACGGTCAGGCCATAACCCCCACGGATTATGATGAATCCGCACCTGCAAACGTAACCGCATCCATGTGCAATGCGAATGCATCCACCATGTTCAGGGCATTCTATGAGAACAAGAAAAAGCTCATTGCTCTCTATACTTCTACCGACGGTCTTTATACCTCATTCGGCAGTGAGAATGATTTTCTTGACTATCACGTTATCATAACAAGCCAGCTCGGTGGTCTTCCCGATTTTGCAAATGTTGTGCTCAAAAACATAACAAAGCGCTCCAGGGCAGGCACAGAGGACGATGTATCATTCTCCTGCGTATGCATAAAGGAAAATGTTGAAGCAAACCTTGATATGCTCAAGCAGCGCATCGAGGAAAACAAGCAGAAAGCCGCTGACAGAAAGGCAAAGCTGCTCAACAGATGACACATCATTGATATTCATGGTTATCATCCGGTCGCAGGCCCGACACGGGTCAGGGTCACGAACGGTCTGATACTGATTTCCCCCGATGTATAGACGATATACAAGTCTCGGATCCCTTGTATGAAAGCATTTGCGACTTGTTCCACGTCAACACACCGGTCAGTAATCAGTATGAAGAATTTATGAGAAAGGATATGCGATGCAAATGAAAACAAGTGCTTTCTATAATATCGCAAAAGAATACGCTGACACCATAAAGCAGCAGAAGGCTGAGTACGCTCCTCAGGGCGCAATGCTCTGCATGGTTCAGACTGATTCTCAGGAGATTATAACAGGCGTAACAGGTGTCAGGATCGTAAATGATGCCGCTGTTGAGGTCAGTGCGGAAGAAAATACCATCAACAAGATGATAGCTTCCAAGAAGACAAGAGCTGTTCAGATGATAAAGATCAGCATCGACGATGCTTCTGTACAGCAGATACCCAACGAGTACTTACAGATGCTCGTTGATGCAAGCCCCGAAAACAGACAGTGCGGTGTTGCTACCTCTGTTGAAGAGGAAAGCGCAATTTCAGATATACTCCCGTCTCTCGGCAAGAGCGATGTAGGCGCTCCCGCTGAATTTGTGAGCGGTTTTGAGTTTGATGAGTCAAATCCCTTCTTTGAGGCACCTGCCGCAGAGAATGAGCCTGTACAGCCCTCTACCGCTCATCCCAATACTGCTGATCCCAAGTTCCTCTACAATCAGCCCGGACAGCAGAATCAGCCTCAGCAGAACTTTGGTCAGCCGCAGGGCTACCCTCAGCAGGGCGGCTTCCAGCCCCAGCAGGGTTATCCTCAGCAGGGCGGCTATCAGCCTCAGGG
>JAGAZJ010000002.1 GCA_018110925.1 Oscillospiraceae bacterium
GTGCCCTTTTATCGGGCTTTTGTCAACATTATGTTGCTGTCAGGCGCATTTTTTTGTCTGACCCTTCGGTCAGACAAAGATCGTTATCCGGGCATCCTGCCGCCCAAGCCCCAGTTTTCGAGGGGCGGCTCGTTTATGATGATAAACACATCAGTCGGAGCGACAGACAGCTCATTGACCAGCTTATCGGTGATGAGGGAGACTGCCCGTTCTTTTGTTTCCACGGTCCTGCCGGGGAATATCGTGAGCTCTATCACGGCAAAATCCTCCGTCTTGCCCTCGGGCAGCTCCACGTTCTCCCTGTCGGTCTCAACGATGCGCTGAAACCTGTCCCATTCGGGTATGCCGAATGCCTCGACCAGCGCAGAATGGACACATTCCATATATGTCCTTTTGTATTCGGCGCTTTTGCCCCTTATCATATCTATCCTCACTATCGGCACGGTATCTCTCCTATCTCACCAAACTTGTGAACGCCACAGCACGCCCGAGTATCCTGACATCGTCAAGCTCCGAATTTGAGAACACCAGCGATTCAAAGGCGGGATTCTCAGCTCTCAGTTCCAGAAACTGCTTGTCGGGATAGTAGAATACACGTTTGAGCGTGACCTCCTCCCCGACCGCTACGGCGGCGATGCGCCCGTTCTCGACAATATCGGTGCGTTGTATCATAACTATGTCGCCGTCATAGATGCGGGCGTTTATCATGCTGTCGCCCTTGCACACAAGGCAGAAATCCGCTTTGATATCGGCAGCCGCATCAATATAGGTATCGGTGATCTCATCGAATATGGGCTTGCCGCAGGCAACACGGCCGAGCAGGGGCAGACGCTGTGTATTGACGGGGGCGATGCCGCTGTACTGCGGATAGGGTGCGTCCGCATACCCAAGTTCGTTGAGGGTCACACCGAATATATCCGCAAGGTGCTTTGCGTTCTCGACATCGACCCGACGTTTGCCCGTTTCATACAGAGAGTATGCCTGACGGGTCATACCCAGCCTGTCAGCCACCTCTTTCTGTGAAAAGCCGTTTTCATTGCGCAGTCTGCGCAGATTATCCGTAAAAGCCGACATAGCGGCACACCCTTTCGCATATACTCGAATTCTCTGATTTATATTATAGCAACATTTTGTTGCTTTGTCAAGACATAAATTTGTAAACATTTTATTTATTCCCCCTTGCAATTTTTCTTATGATATGATAAAATCATATCAGGTATATCTGTAAACTAAAATAAGGGCGGTGTGACTATGAAACAGATCATCGGCAGAAGTCTGAACGGCGATGTCCGTGAGGCGACTGCCCATTTTGACAAAGATCCCTCTGTACTGCTCATGTATACCGAGGAGAATATCTTTGAAGATGCTGTCAGATCCCTGAACACCCTTTTTCCCGGCGTACCGTTCATAGCAGCTCCCGGGCATTTCTACGGCTACGGTGATTCAAATAAGGGCGTGGGCGTATGCGCCCTCTACGGTGCAAAGGTCATCACAGGCGTCATGAGGAGCGTTTCGACCGTTCCGTCCAGAGATATCGCCTCATTCAAGAAAAACGTGAGCGAGATAGGTGCCGGTGTTGACAATACAATATGTCTTGACCTGTGTACGGGCAACGATGCCTGTGTGTTGTCCACCATAAGCGGAGTGCTCATGCGGCACGGCATACATCTTTCGGGCGGCACGGTGAAGGCGGGCTGTCCGGTTGCGATAAACGGTAAAATATACGAGGATTCCTTTGTGTATGCTCTGATAAAAAACCTCGGCGGCAGGGCAAAGGTATATAAGGAGAATATTTACCGCCCCACGGGCGATCACAGATTCATAGCGAGCAGCACGGACAATTCACGGTACTACATCGGTGAACTGAACGGCCGCCCCGCAAAGCTGGTATATGAGGATCTGTGCCGCATAAACGACGACGATGTGGCGGAAAGGACATTCCGAAACCCCTTCGGCAAGATTATAGGCAAGGAGATATTCATAGTCAGCATAAGCGGCATAGCAGACAACGGTCTGACCTGCTACCGTCAGGTCAACGACTCCGACGTGCTGACACTTCTTGAACTCAAGGACTACAAGAAGATAGTCAAGCAGACTATCGAAAACATAAAGACGGATTTTCCGAGGATAGCGGGCATCGTGTCGGTAAACTGCATATACCGTCAGCAGCTTTTTGAGAAGGAACACTATCTGCCCGAATATCTTAAAGAGATGTCATTTGCTCCCCATGTGGGCTTTTTCAGCTACGGAGAGCACTACGAGGACCAGTTCATAAATCAGACTATGAGCTGTGCTGTATTTGAGTAAGGAGGCAGGAAATGGCTTTTTTCAAGAAACCTGTCAAAATGCCCGATTATGAGCCTCTCCTGCATATGGCGGATACCATAGCGATGCATCGCAGTGAACTGGCAAGAAATGAAGTGATGAGCCTTGAAGAGCTCAGACTGATACAGACCACCTTCTACTCCGTTCTCGAACAGGATTCGGTGCTGAAAGAGAAAATGGAGTCTTTCGGAAAGCTGTTCGGTCAGATGCAGACGGCATCCGAGGGTTACAGCAAGGTAAGGGAGAATGTCACCGCCGCCGTGAGCGAGGCGGACACCAGCATAGACCGCCTGAAAGCCCGTTCGGAGCAGATCACGGAGGAATTTGACAAGATCTCTGCGGTGCTGAGCGACTTCAACGCATCCGTGGCGCGTATATCCGAATACATCGACAAGATAGCGGATATAGCGAGCCAGACCAATATCCTTGCCATAAACGCCTCCATAGAGGCGGCAAGGGCAGGTGCGGCAGGAAGCGGCTTTGCGGTGGTCGCAGGCGAGGTCAAGAACCTTGCGGATGAGATAAAGCTGCTGGTAGGCGATGTTGAGAAAAATATTCTCGACATCGGCAGCGGCACAGAGCGCATGAACGCTGTCATAAGCTCGGCGGACAATTCATTCAGGGAGAGCCTTGCGGAGACCCTCAGCACAAAGGAAGGCTTTGAGCGCATATCCGAAGCGGTCTCTCTCACAGACACGGTTGAGCAGGAGATAAACTCCGCCGCCCAGACCGCCGCCGCAGAGCTTGCGGCTGTGAACCGCTCATTTGAGAAGATAGAGCAGAACTATCTGTATGTCAACGAACATATAACAAAAGCAAACGATATAGGCACCAAAAAGGGCGCAGCATTTGAGTCCATTGCGAATATGACCGATCAGATCCGCCCCTATGTGGAAATGCTCCAGAAAGACGAAGACTGATAAACCGATGTATACCCTATTTGACAGGCTCCTGCCCGTTATGGACAGGAGCGATACCAACCGTGATATAGCAGATACGCTGGCGAGAGGCTTTTATCCTCTGGGCGTATCGGGCATATCCTCGGTGAACAGATCCATACTGAGCATATATCTGCACAAGAAGCTGAATAAGCCTGTGATGATCGTCTGTGAGGACGAAGCACAGGCAAAGCGTATGTGCGATGATATATGTGAGACAGGCATCAACGCCAGACACTTCCCCGCAAAGGATATATCCCTGTCGGGCGGCATAGAGGCGGCTTCAAGAGAGTATGAGCATGAAAGGCTCTCTGTGCTGTATGCGGCGGTGAACGGCGGATGCCATGTTGTGACCGTGAGCGCAGAGGCGTTCATGCAGCGCACCGTTCCCCCGGATGTGATGAAGACCTCATCAATGAGGATATCAAAGGGAGACACGGTGGATATAAAGGAGCTTGTGCTGAAACTTTCGGCGGCAGGCTATACCAGGGTGGATGAAGTCACATCGTCCGCCCAGTTTGCCGTGAGAGGATCCATTGCGGATATATTCTCCGTCAGTGAGAAATTCCCCGTCAGAATTGAGTTCTGGGACGATGAAGTGGACACCATGTCTGTCTTTGACCCCGAAACACAGCGCCGCACCGACCCCACGGACAGCCTTGACATACCCCCTGCGGTGGAGGTGTTTTGCGACAGCGAAGAACTGGCGGCAAGGATAGAAAAGCTGGCAAAGGGCGTCAGGAGCAGGCACGCAGAAACGGTCAGGGCAAACCTTGCCGCAGATGCGGACAAACTGAGAAACGGCGTGATACTGGGAAATATCGACAAGTATCTGCCCCTTGTGTATGACAGACCCGCTCTGCTCAGCGATTATTTTGACGACAGCATATCCGTCATATGCGAATACAACAGCTGTGTGCAGAAGGCAAAATCGGCATTCGCCATATACAGCGAGGACATAAAGCTGCTTCTTGAACAGGGGGAGCTTTGCAGGGGACTGGATGGATATATGGACGACTTTGCCCATGCGCTCGGCTGTATATCGTCGCCGACGGTGTATATGGATTCTTTCCTGCGTTCGACCGATGTGAAGCTGAAACGCTTGATCACCATAAACGCTCACAGAAATTCACCCTGGGGCGGTGAGATACGCCAGCTGGAGGACGACCTGAAAGGTCTGACGGACAGGGGATTTTCGGTGGCGGTACTGGCAGGATCGGACAAGACCACGCCCATAATCGCTGACGACCTGCGAAATGCGGGCATTCCCTGCGACCTTCTGAGCGAGGGCGGAGAACTGCGTGAGGGCAGGGTACTGTTGACGACAGGTGCGCTTTCGTCGGGCTATGAACTGCCCGATGTAAAGACAGCCCTGATAACACAGGCGAGGGCGCTTTCGTCAAAGCGCCGCAAGACAAAGAAAAAGCCCGGAGAGGAGATACGCTCCCTGTCGGACATAAACAAGGGCGACCTTGTGGTACACGCCCTGCACGGCATAGGGCGCTTTGAGGGCATAAAAAAGCTGGAGCTTGACGGCGTGGTGAAGGACTATATCACCGTGAAGTACGCAGGCACCGATGTGCTGTATGTGCCCGTAACACAGCTCGACCTTATCTCACGCTATATAGGCGCAAAGGACGACGAGGGCGTGAAGCTGCACAAGCTGTCCTCAAACGAGTGGCAGAAGACCAAGACCAAGGTGAGAAAAGCCGTCAAGGATATGGCGGATGAGCTTATCAAGCTGTATGCAAAGAGAAGTCAGACAAGGGGATATCCTTTTTCCCCAGATAACGACTGGCAGAGCGACTTTGAAGCACGTTTTGACTACACCGAGACGGACGATCAGCTCAGGTGCATAGACGAGATAAAGGCGGATATGGAAAAGCCCGTGCCGATGGACAGGCTGCTGTGCGGCGACGTGGGCTTCGGCAAGACGGAGGTTGCCCTTCGGGCGGTGATGAAGGCCGTCATGGACGGCAAGCAGGCGGCCATTCTGGTACCGACCACGGTGCTGGCCCAGCAGCATTACCAGACCGCCGTGTCCCGTTTCCGGGGCTTTCCCGTGAACATTGACGTCCTCAGCCGGTTCCGCAC
>JAGAZJ010000003.1 GCA_018110925.1 Oscillospiraceae bacterium
GTACTTCTCGTTTGAAAGCATACTGTAAAAACTGTTGCGGGTGAACTTCTGCCCCTTGCGTGTGCGGTATCCCCTGCTGTTGAGATCATTTGCAATGTCCGTCAGCTTGTCGCCCCGGGCATATCTGCGGAACACGGTCTCGGGGACATATCGCTCCCCCTCATCTATGACATACTTCTTGTCAACGACCTTGTAGCCGTATGGTATGTGCCCTGTGCTCTCACACTTCATGGCGGACTGATACATCCCTCTGACGGTCTTTTCGCTGAGATCGGCAACGTAATAATCAGCGAAGCTCTCAAGGATGTGCTCCATGAGCTCGCCGTTCTTGTCGGGGGTCACGTTCTCCATGGCGGAGAGGACCCGCACACCGTTCTTTTTCAGCGTGCGCTTGTGGACAGCGCTGTCATACATATTCCGGGAAAATCGGTCAAACTTCCAGACAAGCACATACTCCCAGTCGCCGTGTGCGCTGTCTGCTATCATCTGCAAAAACTGCGGGCGCTCATCCGTGCGGCCTGATATTGCCCTGTCGATGTACTCATGCACCACCTGTATGTCGTTGGCGGCGGCGTATCTGTGGCAGTCATAGAGCTGTCCCTCGATGGACTGCTCGGTCTGCTTGTCGGACGAATAACGTGCGTAAATCACTGCTTTTTTCATCACATCACTCCTTGACATACACGCCCGTATAAATGATTCAGGATTCTTGTTTTATGGCAGGTCTGGGAAACGCTTGTATTTTTTTATCTCTCCCATTTCCTCTATTCGGTTTTCGGCTTCCTTTAAACCATCTAAATTTAACATGGGCAGAAACTGAACAATTCTTGAAGCAATATACTTTTCTTGATCATCCTCAAAATATTCACTTAAATATTTCAAAAGCATTTGCTCTCTTTCGTACATACCGTCGGCAAATTCCTGTGCCTCTTTGTCCCATTCTTCTTCGTAATTAACGTTCATATCGCTGGATAGTCCTAAAATGTATGCAGAAGAAACATTCAAATATTTACAAATGCTCATTAAAACTGATGTGCTTAGGTCTCTTTCATCGCTTTCATAAAATCTATAACCTCTATCAGATATATTTAGAAGCTTTGTCATATCAGCGACTTTTTTGCCTTTACTTATACGGGCATTTTTTAAGCGTTCACCAACTGTCATATACAACACCTCGTAATAATAATAGCACATTATGTTTCATGAGTCAATTTTTTTAGGACATTTTTTCAGAACAAAAACGTACAAATTTATATAGAACATTTTGTTTAATTCGCTGATTGACAAATACAAGATGATATATTATTATAGAAAAAACGGTACATTATGTATCATGAAACGGAGGAACAATATGAACAATTTATTTGACAATATCAGAGCTGAGATAAGTCGTAAAAGGTGGTCAATTGAAGATTTCTGCCAGGAATTAGGAATTCAGAGGACAATGTTTTACAGATGGGAAGATAAGGGGGATTTGCCTGTAAGTCAGCTTATAAGGATATCACAAGTGCTTTCAGTGTCTACTGATTATCTTTTAGGCTTAGGCAGGGACATAGCGTCCACAGAGCAGTAAAAGAGGTGGTATCATGGCTAACGAAGAAGCTATGAGAAGAGTCGGTGAGAATCTAAAACGCGCACGAAAGAACAAAGGTCTGACACAAGGAGATCTGGCATCACTTATCCCGGGGCAGTCAAAGCCTCAAATAAGTGCCTATGAGAACGGGAAAAGAGACGTACCGCGTGATAAGGTAGAAAGATTTGCTGAGGTTCTCGGGATATCTCCTATGTCTCTGATCCCTTTGGAAGAATGGAGCAGACCGGAAGAGCCGGAACTTAATGAAGAGGAGGGTAAAGTTATGGTTGATTTGCACCAAAGAAGAAAGGAACTCGGTTTAACCATGAAGCAAGTCGCTGATGCTGTTGGGGTATCTGAAACTACAATCATTCGATATGAGAGTGGAAACATCCGAAATATGCGGCGCGATCGAATCGACAAATACGCAAAAGTTCTCCGTGTAAGTCTTCTGGATATGATTGAATTTGGAGATCAGGTCAAGGAGCCGACTGTGATAACACGTCTTCTTCCGAAGTTCCGCATGGAAAAAGGCATATCAATGCGAAAAGCAGCCATGGATATGGGTCTCCCATATACTACTTATGTTTCATATGAAAAAGGAGAAAGAGAGCCGAACATAGCAGGGCTCATAAAACTGGCGGACTACTTCGGATGCACGGTAGACTACCTTGTGAGAGGAAAAGCCCCGAGAGAAGCCCCGGGGACGATACCCGAAGCAGCCAGAGACCATATAATGCGGCGTTTCTGCAATACGGTGTGAGGAAAGGAGAGGTGAAGATATGCGGAACACGATAGTAGTGGGAAAGCCCCCGGAGGAGCTGTTCGTGGAGTTTTTCAAACGAATGATAGACAGGAGGTTAGAGAATGAACGAAAACAAGCGAGCCTTCGTGTCGGCACTGGAAACGGCGCTGATACTGTACAGCAGGGAGAAGATCGCAAAGCTGGAGTATGATCCGCACAACGAAGCGTGGTCGGGGCTTGAGACCGTAGAGATACGCTTTGCAGGCGGACACAGAAAGGTGATAAACGTGACGGGCGACAGCTGTATCGCCATCATGCACGATATTGCCCGTGCTCTGATCTGATGCTGTATATGCAGGTGCAGGCACACTGCCAGTATGAACTGCGGAAAGCGGCGGCGACTCTCTCAGAGCTCCCTGCATATGCTACCGACAGGGACAGGCAGTGGGCGGTAAGGAAGGCGTTTCTCGGCACAAGCGGGGAATACGGATGGGGCATCGGCGACGGAATGTCGGTAGAAGTGACGGCACGGGGTATATATCTCGACAAGCTCACAGACGATACAAGCGGGCGCACTTACATACTGGAACGCATGACATGGGCGGACGTTGTAGAAATGGTCGGGATGAATGACATCATATCAGAGACAGAAACAGGGCAGATGAAGTTCAAGATGTAGATAGGAGGCATTATCATGAAGCTATACATCATCAAATTCAGGGCGGGGAGAATGAAGTTCTCCATCAGGGTGTACGCCCGTGACCTTGAAAGGGCTGCACAGGCGGTGCGTGAGATGGGCGGAGAGCCTTATGCCGTAGTGATAGCGAGGTGAATACGATGTGGATAAAAACCACAGACGATGAAGTCATCAATCTTGACAACATAGTCGAGATAAAGGCGAAATATTATAGAAACTCTGATTACACCGTTGTAGAAGCTGTTGCGGTGAACAATCAACAGATATACTTCCTCTGGCAGCATGAGGGTGAAGCGGTCGAAATGGCTAAGAAATGGATAGACGAGCATTTTGTTAAAACACGGGGTGATAACGATGAAGCATAAGTTGTGCATTGCTGTGGCGGTATACTTGTTCACGACACGCTATAACACGTCCATGAAAACGTACATGGACTACAGGGCGATCACCGACAGGGAGAGTGTCCAATATATGGTGCAGCAGGAGTGCTACACGGACGATGACGGTCTCCGCCGCTACAAGGAGGGCGATGAATACGTCGTAGCGGTAGGCTCTCCGATAGCCGATGTGGGCGACTACATCACGGTGGAGCTTGACACCGGGGAGATCCTTGACTGCATTGTAGGCGACAGCAAGGGGGACAGATGGTGGCATAAGTGCTCCAAGGGGCACAATGTTGTAGAGTTCATCGTGGATGTGGACACTCTTGACAAAGAGGCTAAGAATGCCGGGGACGTGTCCTGCATCGTCGGGACCGGCAATGTAAAGAAAATCGAAAGGACGTGAGGAAATGGCTGAAAAGTGGGACGGCGTAACGAGAGCCGCCGATATTGCAAGGGTTCTCATAAAGTTCATATCCGATGCGGACAGGCACATGGCAAGGGTCATGGCTTACGGTGATGTGGGGCGGCAGCTGAAAAAGAGACACGGAGAATGCTTCCACGGTGGCAGTGTGGGAGATGACATGGTGGAGAGCTACACGGACGGTGTGACCGTCAAGTTCGACTTCGCAGACGGCGGCGATGAATATAGTCTCACATGGAACAAGGCGGCAAAGCTGATATGTGAGCACATCGACGAGTACGATGAGGACGACGAAGAGGACGACGAAGACGAAGACGATGAGGACGATAACGACGAGGACGAAGAGATAACCGACATCGCACCGATAGATGATGAACCGACGACAGCCGACACATACAAGAACGCCGTGACCTGTCATGCCGAGATACTGGCAGGGGCGGAAATGGCACAGCAGGGTCTGTACAGGATGGCGGTAGGCTTCAAGAAGATGCGTGACGAAAAGCTGTACAAGGCGCTGGGGTACATGTCTTTTGAGGAATACTGTGAGACGGA
>JAGAZJ010000028.1 GCA_018110925.1 Oscillospiraceae bacterium
ACAAACAGTGGAAGTCCCGTTTCACTCATTATCTCGAAAATGAACGGTCTGTCGAGCTTGAACTCTACATGGTCATCGGGTGCGCCTGCACCGCAGTAAGCCATTACCGTAAGCGATGATGCTTTACAACCTTCTTCATCGATCATAACTCTTGTGTCCTGCTCTGCCTTGTTGAGATATATCTTGTCGGTGCTGTCTGTAAGCGGCGTATAATCAGAATTTTCGGCGCTGAATATGTCGGTAATACCGAGTGCATTCAGCCCGTAACGCAGGTCTATATTTGCAGAAACATCGAATTTCGGCACAGACATATCAACAATCACATACTTATTGTTCGGGTAGTCCCATGTACTGAGCATCAGCTCTCCGAACTGTTCATCATTCAGCAGATCTTCGGGAGTGTAACCCTCATCGGGAAGTATCAGCTTCATGTGACCATTGTTTTCAAGCTGTAAGCTTACAGAAGAAAAATGATCACCCCAATAGTAATTCATATCCCTCTCTGCATTCAGGAAGTCACACTGTACATCACCATTCGGAGCATGAAATGCAGCCTGCTTTGTATTCTCGGCTGAAAACTGATTGACCCATTTTCCGCTGTAATTCACAGTAGATGCAAGAGTCAGTACCATTTCGGGGTCCATTTTTATATCCGATACATAGTTTTCAAGAAGCCCGTCTGTCTGCTCATTCATCCAGTCCTGCATCAGCTTGTTGTACTTTTCATCAATAGGATCACCCGTGTACACTGATGAATAATAGTTATCTGCAATAGATCTGATAGTTCCATCATTATAGTCAATATCATCATTTGTCCAGAGTGATGTTGCAAGAACGCACTTTGCCATTCCATCGTCCATATAATTTGCCTGCCATACAGATCTTGCGTGAGAACGCAGAGTATCTATATCTTTCTGGTGCAGAACATCGAGTATCTGCTGTCTGCTGTTTCCGTCAGTTATCTCAGCCGACATACCAAGTGCCATATATAGGCTTAATGGAGAATATACAATGTTTTCACTCCCGGCTCCGGTTAGAAATGTGTTCGTTGTATCAGAAAAAAACTTGTCAAAGCCGTCTTTGTATCCTGCCGGTTGATTTCTTAATGCTTGTTTTGCATCGTTCCATTGTGTTACAGCATCTTGATCCATTTCATCAGGATACATAGGCATTTCGGGATAAGCAGCTAATGCAAGGCAGTAAACATTATTGTCCGCTATCATTCCGGAGGGGTTGCTCGACTGGCTCTCCTGCGGCTGAGATGACTGCTGTAATGGGCTATGCTCTCCGCTTTTCGGCAGTAATACAACGCAACCTATAATTACCGCCGCACATACTCCGCCCAATGCAGACCACTTCACAATATTGCCCCTTTTTTTCTTAGCTGCCAGTTCGGGAACGAGCT
Organism: Oscillospiraceae bacterium; assembly: GCA_018110925.1. GTDB lineage: Bacteria > Bacillota > Clostridia > Oscillospirales > Ruminococcaceae > Huintestinicola. Next base: position 1,406 of record JAGAZJ010000028.1, read on the forward strand.
TTTCATCAGTATCACCGATCACATCAAGAAGAATATCCTTGTTTTTCATACGCCTACACCTTCCTTTTCTAAGTATGCTCTGAGTTTGTCCCGTATACGCTGTAATATCATCTTGACAGCGCCCTCAGATATGTCATTCCGTTTTGCTATCTCAGCTACGGGCATCATGTACCAGTAACGCAGGAGAAATATGTTTCTGTTTTTATCGGAGAGACTGCGAAGAAAGCTGTCCATAAGCTCCTTTAGTGCGAGCCTGTCCTCAATGGGAGTATCTTCACCGATGCATTCTCCAAGTTCGTCAAGACATAATGTAACTTGTCCACCACCATACTTTTGCGACCTATCCTTGCGATACTTGTCGATTGCGAGATTACGGGTGATCTTACCTAAGAATACTGCTAATCGGCTCGGCTTTTCGGGGGGCATAGTATTCCAAGCACGAAGCCAAGTATCATTAACACATTCCTCCGTATCCTCTGCTGAGTGCAAAATGTTGTTCGCAATGGTACTGCAATAACCGCCATATTTTGTCTGGCTCTCTTTTATTGCAGATTCGTTTCTCTGCCAGTAAAGCTCTATGATATGAAGATCTTCCATAGCGCACCTCCTCGATGCCCCTTCACCCTTATAGACGAAATCCATATCGCTCAGGTAACGGTCATTTTGAAAAGAATTTTATGAATATTATACCACAGATAACCAGAATACGCAAATCATAATGATAGTATATCATCTGAAAAGAAAAAGTCTTATCTCCGTATCACACAGGGATAAGACCATATATACCGAAATATAGCTGTTTTGCTATCACTTAAATTCCGTTCTGCCATTTTGGGCGGCGGCAGTCATCACCTGTGCGAACAGAAGGAGTGTAGTCTTATGGATTATCAGAAATTTGTTGACGGCTTTGAACTTACGACCTGCATCATATCGGTCGAAAGATTTCCCGACGGCAGTTACGGCAATATCCGCATCGTTGCGGGCAACAAGCCGTATATAGACTCCATCGAGAATCCATATAACGGTGCGGCGGCGCATATGCTCAACAATAAATTCATACCAGGCTCGCCCTATGAAAAATACATCCCGAAGGATCTGAACTTTGAGCAGACCTGTTATCGCTGTGCCTTTTTGAAAAAGCCCGTTCACACCTATCTGAAGCCCGACCGCTTTGACTGCTGGATAAATCAGTACATCATGCCCGTGGAATCGGACGAGCCGAATATCGGCTACTGTTCATATACCCTTGACATCACTATGGAAGCCGACACCGGCATCATGACAAATCTGTCCGCCTCTACCGCATCGAGCGTTCTCGAGACCTGTATCAAGCTGAGGGGGCAAACCGATTTCAACAGTGCCATAAATGATGTCATTGCGGATATATGCGAGCTGTGCGCCGCCGAGCGCTGTACTCTCCTGCTGACAGATCCGGATGAGCAGACCTGTTCCGTTCTGGCAGAGGCAAACCGCACGGGTGACCCGTCTAAGGACACCGTGGGCATAGACGGCTCTTTCTATGATGTAGTAAAGACATGGGATGAGACCATCGCAGGCAGTAACTGCCTTATACTGAATGACGAGAACGATATGCGGATACTGAGGGAGCGCAATCCGAAATGGCACGACTCTCTCGCACAGGCGAAGGTACACAGCCTTGTGCTTTTTCCGCTGAAGAACAACAACAAACCGCTCGGCTACATATGGGCAATAAACTTTGACCCGTCAAAGGCGCAGAAAATAAAGGAGACTCTGGAGCTGACCACATACTTCATAGCTTCTGAGATAGCAAATCATCAGCTTCTCAGACAGCTTGCAACGCTGAGCTCAATGGATCTGCTGACCGGCATATACAACCGAAATGCGATGAACGGCCGCGTTGACAGATATGTGTCGGGCGCCGAGCCCATTCCGCAGGGCTACGGCATCATATTCGCAGACCTGAACGGTCTTAAAGCCATGAACGATACGGAGGGTCACAACGCAGGAGACAGACTGCTCAAAAATGCGGCGGCAAAGCTGAAAGAGGTCTTTGGCGGCTGTGATATATACCGTGCGGGCGGTGACGAATTCATGATCATCGCCGAGAATATCCCGGAGAGTGAGCTTCAGGCACGGGTGGAAAAGCTCCGCAAGGAATCCGAAGACCCCGCAGGCACCAGCTTTGCCCTCGGACTGTATTATGACGCAAACGGCGGAGACATCCGTGAAGCGATGAGGCTCTCGGATGAGAGAATGTATGAGGACAAGGAACGATATTACAAGAAGTTCCCCGAGCGCAAGCGCAAATAGACGAAGTTATGACAACAGTGTGCCGTGCCGCAGTCATTCTTTCCAGAAATCGGATTCCACGTATATGAGTATGCCGTTTCTCACGGGAGATACGGCGTTACTGAGAAAATTATTCGAGTAGTCAAGGTCTTTGCGTATGTCTATCTCCTCCCCGGGCACGATATATCCCGAATAGTTGTAGTTGCCTATGGTGCGCTGAAATACTTCTTCATCCACCTGATAGAGAACGGTGTAAATATATGTGCCTTTATACGGCCCCAGAGGCTCACTGTGGTATTTCTGCTCTTCCTCCGTGATAAGGCGCAGGTCGTTCAGAAAGCCGTTTACAAGGTCAATATCTTCGGGCACCTGAGAATTTTTTATCACAAATGTGAAGCTCTCATAACATTCAAAGGAATGAGAGCGCCCCGCTTCCTCAAAGCCGTACTTGTCAAGAAGCTCCTTGACCCTGTTATCGTTGTATCGCAGTACCGATGCGGTATAGTCCGAGTTTATGCTGTAATCACCCGTATAGCCGAATGACGCACCATCTATCCATGTCTCGTTGGCAGTCGTCCACGCTTCAAAGTACAGGTCTCTGTCCTTTGAACGGAAACGGTATCTGTGCTCGTCGGTCTGCTCCACGAGCTCTATCTGTTCCTTGTCGGCAGCTCTCCGGGCGTACTCGACCACTTCCTTTTCGGATGCATATTTCGGCGCACAGGATGAAAGGACAGCGGCTGTCAGCATAACGAGCAATGAAAGAGTCTTTTTCATTTTATCCTCCATAAAAAAACCGCTGTACGTCGTACAGCGGCCTGACTTATCATCTGTATCTTCTCTTGACCTTCAGGAATATGAACACGCCTGCGACGATTATTCCCGCAAAAAGCACAACGAAGAGTACCACGGAAAGTATCGAGAGAAGAGTGTTGGGCTTCTTTGCAAGTGATGTGTCGATATCGCCCACATTCGCTATCTGCTTGCCGTAGTTGTCGGTTATAACGATGTTGTCTATGAGCATAACATCATCGGTGAAAGCAGAAGTAATGGGTATCGAGATACCAATCTTGTCATCAGAAGCATTTGAGGGAACGGATACAGAACCCTTTACCCATGTGTCGGGCTTGTCGGTGGGGATGTTGGTGGAGACCCACTGTGCGCCGTCGCCGAAGACCACGATAGCAGGAGTTGCCTTGGAAGCGGCCTTTGTTACCTTGATGTTGACCGTCATAGTATAGCCTGCGAAGGACTGAAGGTCAAAATCCGAAGCCTGGAAATAAAATCCGCCGTACTGATTGCTCACATCGGATGTGAATGCCTCGCTCAGCTTGAGCGCTCTGCCCTCAATAGCGCCTGTGTCCGCAAGCTCTATTTTCAGGTTGGTGTCCGATGCATTTCCGAATTTGTGTATGTAAGAAAACGAACTGTCGGTATCAAATGCGAAAGTGGGCTTTTCGATCTTTTTCTCTTCATCAGGCACAGCGTCCGCAAGGACAGCAGCCGACATAGTGAAAACAGATGCCGCAGCAAGAATCAGTGACAATAATCTCTTCATAATCATATGCTCCTCGGTGCGGAGAATCATTTCCCCGTTTTTATATCCACTATTATATTTTATAGTATTTTTTTACTTTTGTCAATATGTAATCATAAAATTGTATATATTTTTATGGCAGGTGCTATCCGATGGTATCGAGAAGCACCCTCTCGCCCTGCTCTGCGTTCTCGCCCATGATAAGATAGGCGTAATCCCCACTTACACCCACTATCGTGCCCTCGGCTATGCGCCTTGTCTCGGGGTAGAGGGCATCGCGCTCTATCGCTTTTTTGCGCCGCTTTTCAAGCGCCTCGCAGGCTGCGGCGGGGTCATCGGAGCGGATAACTATTATCTCGCTCATAACAGCGCCGGCAGGGCATTGCAGTACGGTCATATCCCCGTATTCATCGGACAGGCCGAAGTACTCACGCAGGATATATCCGTCGGTGACCTCGACCATCTCGGGCCAGTCACAGCCGTTTTTCACAGCCTGAGCGGCTTCGGACGATGTTATCCCCGTTGCCGCACAGGCAGACAGCATCAGCGCTGTTATAAATATCTTAATCGTTTGCTTCCGCATGCTTTTCCCTTATGTACTTGAAGCCTGCGTCAAACAGGGCTATGGTATTGTTCCATCGGATGCTCTGGGTCTCACTGCCGAGACATACTATTATGAGCTCATGGTCAAAGCGCTTTGCCGTGGCCACCACACAATAGCCTGCCTGGTCGGTCATGCCTGTTTTCAGGCCCTTCGCATACATATAGTAGTAATCGTCATCCTCGCTGAGAAGACGGTTGGAGTTGTACCACTCGGTGCTTTCGCCCGTGAGGAACTCCGGGTTGCGGTACATCTTGCTGCCCGATGCCGCTATCTCCGGGAATTTCTCGGAATAGATCGTTATTTTCAGCAGATCCATCGCCGTGGTGTAGTGCTGTTCGTCGTGGAAGCCGTCGGGACAGGTGAAATGGGTGTTGGTACAGCCGATGTCAGCCGCCGTCGAGTTCATTTTCTCCACAAAGATATCTACCGCTTCCTTTGCGGACAGCTCATCGCCGCCGTTGCCGTAGAGGAGCCTGCCCACCTCAGCCGCCGTGCAGTAGGATGCATCGTTGCCCGAGGGTATCATTATCGCATCAAGCATCATGTCTCTGTCGAGCTGTGAGCCCTTTTTCAGTCCCGCAAGGCTCGATCCCTCAAGCACAAGATCCTGCTCGTCGCCTGCGGTAAAGGTCATGTCGGGCTTTGCGTACTGCATGAGCAGAGCGGCAGTCATTATCTTTGTGGTGCTTGCCGGATATGCCTTTTCATTCGGTGCCTTTGCAAACAGAAGCTCCTCGTTCGTAGCGTCGAACATCACGCAGTATGGCGTATCTATCACCATATCTATCGGGTAGGTATCCTTTTCCTCAAATATCTTCTCTATCCTGCGAAGCTCTGCCTTGCGCTGTTCCTCCTCCATTTCGCTCTGGGTGGGCAGATCGCCGAGCTGTACATACTCGTCGGCTATCAGCTCCATCGGGCCGGAGGGCTTCATCTGTGACAGCAGAGAGGCACCCAGAAGCAGAACTATCACTACCACTATCAGTATCAGCACCAGCTTTACGGCCTTGCGTATACTGCGTATCTGTTTTCTGGTCAGGGTAACACCGCTGTTTTTAGCCATCAGTCTTCTCCTTGCGGCGTGTATTCTGCGGCGATACCTCGAGCAGCACCTCGTTATCGCTCACCATAGCGCCGTTGGCATCTATGGTATATCTGAAATACAGCTCGCCGCCGTTTTCCGTGAGCTTGTTTATTATGGAATGTGTGTATATGCCGAGCACCATCCTGCCGAATTCCGTGTCATAGTCGCAGTGATGCTTCTTGCCGTACTCTATTATGAGGTTCTGGTCGAATTCACCTGTCCTGCTCATGGATACAAGGTCCCTGCCGAAACAGCGCACCTTTGTCGTAGACCCTGTGAAGCCTGTGAGCTCACTGTCGCTGTATGAAAGCTCCCAACCGTTCCTGCCGTCGGATTCGGCGGGAGAGAGCGTTCCCTCCGTCATGAACTCCATAACATCGGGCTCTGCGCCCACGGTACAGGATACACTTTTGAGATTTATGCTTACCTTATTCATTCTGTCACGTCCTTTCATGAAAGCGCTGAAGCTCGTCAACGGACACTTTGTTCACTGTGCATATGAGGTCCTTGCCGATGAAACGGTGTGCATTCCTGTCAAACAGTTCCTCGCTGTCGGATGTATAGCAGGTGAGCGTCCCCTTCGTACTGTCGGTGTGCAGATGCGCTTCACCGAGCACGGAGCAGGCCTTCCTTGCCGCCGCCGCTCCCGATGAGACAAGGGTCACTCCCTCGCCCATATAATCCCTTACAGCCTCTATGAGATGAGGATAATGGGTGCAGCCAAGTATCAGGACATCTGCCCCCGAAGCCTTTACGGGCGAAAGATAGCGCTCGGTCATCGCCCTGACCACTATATCGTCCTTGTCGGTGATGCCGTTCTCCACCATAGGCACAAACAGCGGACACGCCGCAGAAACAGTCTTCGCATCGGAGCACAGGGCGTGTATCGCCTGTTCATATGCCCCCGACGATATGGTAGCCTGGGTGCCGATCACGCCTATAACACCGTTCTTTGTGGCTTTGCAGGCTTCCTCGGCGGCGGGAACTACCACCCCCATAAAAGGAGTATTCCCTGCAAGCTCTGCCGCAAGAGCCTTGTCAGTCCCTATCGCAGACGATACCGTTCCGCAGGCGGCGATTATCAGCTTTACATCCTTACTGCGGACAAAGCCCACGTCCTGGGCTGTGTATTCGAGTATGGTCTCTCTGCTCCGTGTGCCGTACGGCACACGGGCAGTGTCGCCGAAATATATTATATCCTCTCCGGGCATAAGGCGCATGAGCTCCGCAACACAGGTGAGTCCTCCCAGTCCCGAGTCAAATACGCCTATGGCCTTGTGTTTTTCTTTCATAAAAACACCTTTCGTATCCATAAAATGACCGCATCATTACGATGAGGGTCATGTGATATTCGTACAGTTAACAGTCTTCTGCCGACACTTCTTTAATGATAACATTATTCGGCTGTTTATTCAATAGGCAAATTATACTAATATATCATTTTTGCGGGATTTCGGCGCACAAAAAGCGGCAGTCTTCCGACCGCCGCACCGTAGGATCACACCACAACTATCTCCGCCAGCTCTGTAAGCCATGAATTACCGTTCTTGCGGTATGTTTCAGACATATCGTTTATGGTCACGCAGTTCACATCATATACATTCCCGTCAGCATCATAGTATGTGCCTGCTGCGCTTATGCAGTAGGGTGCGCCGTCCTTCATGCCGAGATATATCATGATATGACCTTTGAGATACAGCACAGCGCCCGTGGGAACGGTGCTGAGAAGCTCCGTCTTCTGCTCATCTGTGAATTCTCTCACGTCATAGTTCTTTGTGCCTTTGACGGCGGCTATCTGAGAGCTGACCCTCGGCAGCTTTATGCCAAAGCACCTGTATATCTCGCCCGTGACGCCCGAACAATCGTTGGAGTGACCAAGACCTGCCCAGCCGTAGCGGTCGCCGTAGCGCTTCATGGCAAGCTCCAGAACGTTCCTGTCGGTGTAGTCGAGATAGCCTATGTTCACATCCTCCCTGACGGATATGAGCGAGTATCTGTCTGCTATCATTCCGTCAGAATTTCTCACGGGGAGCTTCACTATATAGCACCCTGCGGTATCACGGTCATTTATAAATCTGGGTACGGCCTTCTTTTTCACAAGGGGGAGCTTTGTGCCCATGGGGATAAGCTGATTTGAGAGTGCTTTGCACTTCTCGTCATACTGCAAGCGTATCTCCCTGCCCGTGACCACCAGAAAATCATCGGGTTCACAGCGGCTGAGCCAGTCCTCACGGCTCTCGCAGAAGGCCACATACTTTTTCTGCACCCATCCGCCGAAGCCGTCAAACAGTACATACAGCCATTCGCCGTCAGCGGTCTCATGCACTGCGGCAAGCGGCTGAAAGGGCATATACTCGGACATTACCATAACGTCATAGAAGCGGTCGCCCTTGTCCTCACCGACAAAATCCGCACTGGGATATATGCGCAGACTCGCCCTCTCTGTCGAAAAGCCGTAGCGTATCCTGACCGTGTCGGGGACAGCATCGCTGTTGAGCTTCTCTTTCAGTCCCTCCCAGTATGCCTCTGTGGTGGGCTTGCCCCCGACATAGCATGAGGAGGGATCATCGGGGGATGTAACGCCGTTCACAAGCTCTCTTACCCGTGAGCCCGATATAGTGTCCCCAAGGTCATAGAGAGACATATCTCCCTCTGACATATCGCCCAGCAGGATGGGGTTCTCCTCATTGAAGCCGGCTATCTGCCCGGGTGTCCTTATTATATCGCCGCTTGTGCGCTCCGTCCAGTAGGCAGGGCTCGTCATAGCATAGGATACATTGTGCGGCTCTCTTACATAATCGTTTATATCGGCACACTCTGCCGACGCACCGGTGCACATCATGACAGCCAGCGCCAGTGCAGTGCAAATTCCTGTTTTCTTCATTGTGACCTCCGTATTCTGTGATATACAACATTTTACCATTATTCACGACAAAATGCAAGCACAAAAATCCTACGCATAACAAAGGTATTGCATCTTTGTCCGAAACAGGGTATAATGGTCATACATACGGCAGGACATCCGGGCGGCAGTCTGAGGTCATCCGCCCCCATATAACACAAAATGATCAGCATTAAAGGAGCGACGCCAATGGTGACAGGTATATATTTCAGCGGTACAGGCAATTCCGCATATGCGGCAGAGTGCTTTTGCAGAGAATACGACCCCAATGCCGCAGTGTATCCCATTGAAGACAAATCAGCCGCAAAAGCGGCTGAAAATGCCGATATGATAGTATTTGCATATCCGGTCATGTACAGCACTGTGCCCAGGATACTGCGGGACTACATCACGGACAACAAGGATGTATGGAAAGGCAAAAAGGTCTTTATCATCGCAACTATGGGACTTTTCAGCGGTGACGGGGCGGGAGTCCTCGGCAGGCTCCTTCAAGAGTACGGTGCAGAGGTCACGGGCGGACTGCACCTGAAAATGCCTGACAGTATAGCTGATGAGAGGGCATTAAAACGTCCGCTTGAAAAGAACAAAGAACTCGTAAGGCAAGCCGAGCTGAAAATAAAGAGAGCTGTAAAACGGCTGAAAGACGGCAAGCCCACACAGGAAGGGATAGGACCTTTGTATCAGCTTGCAGGGCTGTTGGGGCAGAGACTTTATTTCGGACATAAGACCAAGGAGTACTCATCAGCCCTGAAGATAGATGCAGACAAGTGCATAGGCTGCGGAAAATGCATCAGGCAGTGCCCCATGGACAATATTTCCATGAAAGATAAAAAAGCGGTCCCGGACAGGCTATGCACCATGTGCTACCGCTGTATCAACAAATGCCCGAAACAGGCGATCACCCTGCTCGGCAAAAGTGTTGTCGAGCAGGGCGGCATAGAGAAGTATACATCGTGAATATCACCAGCCCATTTCAAGCAGCCAGTTGTTGAGATCACGTTCACGCTCACGGTCGGGCAGTGTTCTGTCAACGGCAAATTCACCCCTGATATTTCCGTCGACGATATAAAGCACCCTTGTGCATTTTGCGGCGACCCTGGCATCGTGAGTGACGAGCATTATTGTAGTGCCCTCCTCATTGAGCCCGGCAAGCTCGGCCATCACCTCTTCCGATGAGGAGCGGTTGAGAGCACCCGTGGGCTCGTCGGCAAATATCATCTGCGGTGAGTTTATCATACTGCGGCATATGCAGGCACGCTGGAGCTGACCGCCCGACACTTCGTTTATGTCGTTGTCGGCTATCTCGGCGATACCCAGCTTTTTCATGAGCGCCCTACCCCTTTCTGCGGCGGCACGTCGGGTCTCCCTGTGCTTATCGGACTTCACTGCGGGGAGTATGATATTGTCGAGGACGGTCAGGTTTTTGAGCATATACATCTGCTGAAAGATGAACCCCATATTGTCAAGGCGCATCTGTGCAAGCTCATCCTCACTCATATCTGCCATGCTCCTGCCGCAGAATTCCACACTTCCTGCGGTCATCCTGTCCATACCCGACACGGTATAGAGGAGCGTTGACTTGCCCGACCCCGAAGGTCCCATGACCGCTACCATCTCGCCCTCCTCAACGGTGAGATCAACATTTCTCAGCACATGGTTCTGGCGCTTGTTTGTGATATATGTCTTGCACAGATCCTTTACTTCAAGCACTTTCATATGTACTCCTCTTTTCGTTGTTTCTTATCCTGCTGTATACCATCACTGCGGCGAATGACAGAAGCTCGCCTATGATGACCCTTACTATCTGCATATCGTCTGCGCCGTCAGATGTCACCACATGGAGAAGGTTCGTCACCACGCAGTTATTGAAAAAGTGGTCTGCCATGCCTATCCAGACATTCCCCGACATTTTGTAGAGAAGCCCCCACTTTATGCCCATGAGCATTGAGAGAATAACATATCCCACGCTCATGACCGCAAATCCTGCGATGCCCATATCTCCGTCAACAAGCGCCCTCAGCGGCGTTACTATGTGCCAGAGCCCGAAGAGCAGAGCGGATATGAGCAGCGCCTTATCAGCCTTGTGCGCCTTCGAGAGATATGTTATGCAGAGACCTCTGAAAATGCCCTCTTCCATCCATACGTTTATGATATTGAAGAATATGCACATCACCACAAAGCCGATGCCCGTGTTTTTAACCACATTACCCGTAAGTGAGAAGCCTGTCACGAAAAACTCGATATGCGCAGGAGTGCCTTTCATATAAAGTACCGCAAACTCTGCGGCAAATGCCGCAAGATAGCTGACAGCGCATATGCCGAAACCCTTTGCCGCACTGACAGGCAGCTCCTCCTTTTTAAAGCCTATGTCACGCCATTTCATGCCAAAGATGCCGAGAGCGGCAAAAAGCACGATTATACCGAACACCTTGTTTATAAAACATTCTGCGAAGAATGTCTCATCCGTCCTTATGAGCATCACCTCTGCGGTGTGTACCGCAAGGCATAAAACAAATATGATAATAATGTTCCTCAGAGTTTTTTTGCTGTTGTCTGTCATAACGGTCTCCTTTACTTTGTACGTGATATTATCTCGTCAAGCACTTCTTCCGCTCTTTCGGGCTCCTCATAGAGAGGGCTGTGTGCGGAGTTCTCAAACTCATATATTTCCTTGTCGGGGGTTCTGAGCTGTTCATAGTATTTCCTTTGCAGGTCGGCACAGCAGGTAAGGTCATATCTGCCGACTATGAAGTATACGGGTATCTCTGCCTCGGGGACGTCCTCAAAGGCATTGAAGCTGTGTGATTCATCCGTTACGGCGTAACCGTGCGACCGCTTCTTGTTGCGCCAGATATTTATACGCTCCGCCTGTGTATAGGCACTGCATCTCAGGCTCGGGAAGAAGATCTGTGTTATCACCGAATGCATATTCCTTGTTGTGCCGACGCCCAGCTCATGCATGGACTTATCCCGTGTCATCGAACCGCAATAGCTGATGAACTTCTCGTCAGATGACTTTATATCCGCATCTCTGAGCCTTTGTGCCGCTTTGCTGTCGCCCTTGTTCTCATAGGCTTCTATCATCCTGTCATACGCCATATATTCCGACTCTCTCTGATCGCATATCTGCGACATGGCTATATATGCCGTGTAGTTTTCGGGATGAGCCTGAACGACCCTGAGTGCGATGTATGTGCCGAATGAATGACCCATGATATAGATCTTATCCTGTGAGAACCTGTCCCTCAGATATTCCGTGACTGTCAGTGCGTCGGATACATACCTGTCTGTGTCCATATCCCCGGGAACTATGCTCCTGTCATAATGTGAACAGGTGCCCCTGTACTCCCAATAGCATACCGTGAAAAAGTCCGGCAGCACCGAGGGATACAGATCCTCCAGCAGATACTGAGGTATCCCCGGACCGCCGCCGCAGACCATCAGCACAGGTGCATCCTTTTTCCTGCCGAGGAGCATAAGCTCCAGCGTCCCGTCATCCGTCGGCAATTTTATCCTCTCGGCTATACTGCCCTCAATGATATCCCCGTTCTCATCCCTGAACTGCGGCAGCCTGCCACTGCTCGGCGGAACAACTGCAAAAACAGCCGCAATGAATATCAGAAGGATGATGAGCGCCATTGTCTTCTTCCTTTTCTTTGTCATTTTGTCTTCCTTTTCCCGGAACGGATACGTCCTCTTCTCTCTTTATGATAAGTATAGCACGAAATTTATTAAACAGTCATTAAATCCAAGCATTTATAAGCATTCCTCATAATATAGCCGTTTATGAACACACTCGCATTTTCTTGATTTGTTAAAATTCACGAAAATTCACAAAACAACAGTGTTGGTGGTATCACGCAGGTAACAAAAAATCTTCTTATGTGTATTATACATCTATCACCGCACCGGAGTTTTTCAGAGCGGCGAGTATGTCCTTGAACGCTATCTTTATCGCCTGTTTCCCCGCAACGTTTATGGTGAGGTCGCCCTTTACTGTCTGAGCCGCTGTCTGCTGTGCCCTGCCGGCAAGATCCACCGCCTGCATATACGTCGTGTCAAGACCGTTCTCACGCATATACTGCGTGTATCCGTCTATGTATGCCTTTGCCGCCCTGCGCCCTTCCTCGGTGGCGTTGTCGGGCATCTGAGACCATATGTCCGCCGTCGCCTTTGCCGCATCGGTCGCCGCCGCTTCGTAGTCATCCGAGTATTCGCTGTGTGCTATGCGCTGTGCGGTCTTCTGATACCGGGCATAGTCCGTGAAGTACTTCGACCGCTGATTGTCGCTCATCCTCAGAAGC
>JAGAZJ010000029.1 GCA_018110925.1 Oscillospiraceae bacterium
CCATTGTTTCAAGACATACAAATTCAAGCTGATCTCTTTCACTTTTATTCTTTTCAAGCATTTTTATCACCCGTGTTTATTATACCATATCAGACGCAAAAAAGCCAGCCTTTCGGCTGACTTTTTCGACAGACTGACGGCTGATACATCGGGCGATGTATCAGCCGCTTATTTATGCCTTTATCCAGACTGCGTTTATGCACATATCGTGTGCAGGCATCTCCGAGGGGATGGGCTTGCTCCAGCCGACGAAGATATATCCCTCTTTGACGGGCTCTTCGGGGAACGGTACGGGGTCGCCGCATCTGCCTATGATATCTGCCACCTCTGTGCCGCCGTCGGTAAAGAAGAATATCATATATTCCCTTTCATCGGGGGTCTCGGTGACTATCCCGATCTCTGCGGCATCTGCCACGCCGACGCTCTCTGCCGAGGCCGCCGCCGATGCGGATGTTACCAGTAATGCGGCTATCGCCGCCGCCGCCAGTCTCTTGTCTTTCATATTCATAACGGACGCCTCCTTTATCCTGTTTATTTTACCGAAGAAACTGCTAAAAAGTACACACCGGGTTGAAAAAATATCCGGGGCATGGTATAATAAGCCTATCGATATATTTGAAGGGTCAGCATCATGCAACGGCTCAGACGGAGGAATGACCATGCCTAAACTGAAAACCATATATGTCTGCTCCGAGTGCGGGGCGCAGTACTCAAAGTGGAACGGGAAATGCCCCTCCTGCGGTGAATGGAACACTATGGAGGAAGATGTCATAGACACATCCCCCAGGGCATCAAAGTCCTCATCCCCGACCCCCATGAGGGATATACCCGTGAAAAAACTGAGCGAAGTGGGCACGGACGACGAGGTGAGATACTCCACGGGCTGCGGCGAGCTCGACAGGGTGCTGGGCGGCGGTCTGGTCAAGGGCTCGCTGGTGCTTCTCGGCGGTGAGCCGGGCATAGGCAAATCCACACTGCTTTTGCAGATATGCAACTACTTCGGTCATGAACACTCGATACTCTATGTGTCGGGCGAGGAGAGCGCCAGACAGGTGAAGCTCCGTGCGGACAGGCTCGGTGTGGCAAGCGATGAGCTGTATCTGCTGAGCATAACCGATGCGGAGCAGGTCTGTGACGCTGTGCGCTCACACAAGCCTGATATAGTCATAATCGACTCGATACAGACAATGAACATCCGTGACATAAGTTCCAGCTCCGGCAGTATCACACAGGTCAGGGAATGCACCAACCTGTTCATGCATCTGGCGAAGGATCTTGAGATACCCATATTCCTTGTGGGTCACGTCAACAAGGACGGCGCTATCGCAGGGCCGAAGGTCATGGAGCATATCGTGGACACGGTGCTGTTCTTTGAGGGCGAGAGGAACCAGTCCTACCGTCTGCTCCGTGCAGTGAAGAACCGTTACGGATCAACAAACGAGATAAGTGTGTTTGACATGAGCGACACGGGCCTGAAAGAAGTGCCCAACCCGTCGGAAATGTTCCTGTCGGGCAGACCTGTGGGCGTTTCGGGCTGTGCCATCGGCTGTGTCATGGAGGGAAGCAGACCCATACTCGCCGAGGTTCAGGCGCTCGTCACAAAGTCGAGCTATGCATCCCCAAGGCGCACATCGACAGGCTTTGACTTTTCACGTCTCGCCATAATCATAGCCACACTTGAAAAGCGTGCCGGACTGTTTTACGGCACTCTCGACATATATGTTAACGTGGTGGGCGGTTTCAGGCTCGACGAGCCTGCCGCAGACCTGCCCGTGGCGCTGGCGCTTTACAGTTCGCTCCTCGATATGCCCATAGACGAGAAGCTCGCCGCATTCGGTGAGATAGGTCTCGGCGGAGAAGTGAGGAACATTTCGAACATCCCCCAGCGCATAAACGAGGCGGCAAGGCTCGGCTTCACAAGGGTGATAGTGCCCAAGACCTCCCTGCGCTCCCTTGACCCCAAGGCATACGGCATAGGCATCGTCGGCGTGTCAAACATACGTCAGGCGTTTGAATACCTCAAAAAGATGAACGGCAGAGACTGACACCATGGTGGGAGGATCACTGTGATAAGATATATCGGAGCGGCTGACGACAGGTTCGAGCTCAGCCGCATATATGAACAGAGCTGGAAATTCGCCTATAAGGGGCTTATACCGCAGGAATACCTTGACAGCATCCCCGAGGGTAAGTGGGCATCCACCCCCGACAGGGCGGATATGCACACCCTTGTGTACGATGACGGCGGACTTGTGGGCACATCCTCGTTCTGCCGCTCACGGTGGAAAAATCACCCCGACTGCGGCGAGATCGTGTCCATATACTTTCTGCCGGGATACATCGGCAAGGGGTACGGGCATGAGCTTTTCACCGCCGCAGAGGCGGAGCTTCACAAAATGGGGTTTGACACTGTCATACTGTGGGTGCTTGAAGGCAACGACAGGGCAAGAAAATTCTACGAACGGCACGGATACTCCGCCACGGGAGAAGTGCTTGACGACAACATCGGCGGCAGTGACATAAGAGAAATTATGTATCTGAAGAATATAAACCGAAAAGACTGAACGCAATACGTTCAGTCTTTGTTTTCGCTGTAATCGTAGGTTTTCAGGACTTCCCCCGCAGCTTCGGCAAGAGTGGTCTGTCTGTCCATCGCACGCTTTTGTATGAATCTGTGCGCATCGCTCTCTGACAGTTTCAGATACTCTATCAGCACCGCCTTTGCCCTGAACACCAGCTTTGCCTCGTCAGCCTCACGCCGCAGAAGGTCGTTCTCGCTCTTTGCCTCATCGAGCCGCTTTTTGACAGCCGCCGCCCTGCGCACGGTGTTGAGCGCAATTGCGGCGGGAACGTTCTTTGGCAGAATGGATATGTTGAGACCCACAGTCTTTGAGCATATCTCGTCATAGACCTTCGACGGGGCAAACACCACCTGCTCTGAGTCGGTGTTGCCGCTGATATAAGCCACACGGTCAAGCCCGAAGCCCGAGCCGAACGGCAGTACCGAGATTATGACATCATATCTTTTTTCTGTGACGAGCTGCCTGATATTCTCTCCCGAGGAGAAAGATATATCATTTATCCCACAGCCTTTCAGCAGCGGGACATATTCGACACGTTTCTCCTCTGAGGAGCAGATTATCAAACCGTTCATACTTTCCCCCGAAACCATTTCGTTATATATATATTAGCATATTCCGCAGGGATTGTCAAGTATTTTTGCAAGTTTTATTTTGTAATCCTGCATTTTTCTTTACAGCGACATCATTTCAGGCTTTCTGCCCTTATAGACCGCATAGTGGGTAAAGCCTATGGCTCTGAGCCTTTCCCCGACCTCATCAAAGCGATATCCCAGTGTAGACGGATCATGTGCATCGGAGCCGAGGGTGATGAGCTCCCCTCCAAGCTCTTTATAGCGCCTGAGCGCATCAAAGCAGGGATTAGGGTCGGAAAGCCCCCTTGAAAGGCCGCCTGTGTTGCATTCAAGTGCTCTGCCGCCGTCTATCACCTCTCTGAGTATGGGGTCTATGCTGTCGGCATACTCATCATATGAATAGGTCAGCCCGAAGGGTCCGCCGTAGCGCGCAATGTAGTCGAGATGCCCGAGAGAGTCAAAGCAGGGAGCGGCTTTTATACTTTCAAGTGTTGTCTGGAAGTAAGTCCTGTAAGCCTTTTGCTTGTAGATATGAAAATACTCCGGATAGTACGGGTCATACCCGTCAACAAAGTGGATAGAGCCTATGACGAAATCAAAGGGATATTTTGACGTGATGTTTTTCAGCAGTTCCCCGATATGCGGCTGTAAGCCCAGCTCGACCCCGATGCCTATCTCTATGAATTTTGCATATTTTTCTTTCAGTTCCTGCATTTTGGAAAAATACGAAGAATAGTCCAGTTCAAAATCCACATCCGACTCAACGCACGGGTCGTGGTGATCGGTAAAGCACATCCGCTTCATACCGAGGGATATTGCCTTTTCTATCTGCTTTTCGGGCGGTGTCTCGCTGTCGCCCGAAAAGCATGAATGAAGATGCGCATCTATGTACATCGTATACCTCCTGATAATTCGGCTCGTTTCTTTATGTATATTATACCCCTGTCCGCTGTTTATGTCAAGTATGCAAAAAGCCCGCACCTTGACAAAGTGCGGGCTTTCAATTATATTACTTAGCTCTCTTTCTTGTCAGAACGCCGACCGCAAATGCTATCGCCATAACAGCCGCTATTGCAAATATGCCTGTCTCTGTGCGTACATCGCCGCTTTCAGTCACTGCCGCGCCGCTGTCTACTTCTTCAAGAGACTCATCATTTGCAACATCTTCTCTTACGATGCCGTCATCGGTGTGTCTGCCGCTTACGGGATCCTTCGTGCTGCCGTCGGGATAGATGCTCACGACCAGTGCAGGTGCGAGAGTATCCTTATCCGTTCTCACTATCGTGATGTCGGGGCCGGGGTATGTGCCCGGAACATCTGCATGATGTTCGTTCTCCTCGGTGTTGATGTTAACGACGTAGTCCTTTACCAGTATAGCGCCGTTCTCTACCTCAACATCCGTCACGATCTGTCCCTTTTCGTCTATGGTGAACTTTACGTTCTCGGCGATCTTGTAGCCCTTAGGAGCTATAAGCTCCTTGATAACGTAATCGCCGGGCTTCAGACCGTTCACTTCAAA
>JAGAZJ010000030.1 GCA_018110925.1 Oscillospiraceae bacterium
ATTCGGGCACCTCGTGCCCGTGTCGGTCCGGTACGGAGCGATGTTCACACCGACTGGTGTGAACTAAGGCCTCGCCGTCTGAGAGCAAGTTATCCAAAAATTCAGGTGCTCCGCCGCCGGTTAAAATTTTTGGTATAACTTGCTCCACCAAGACACGGCTTGGTTGGAAGAGCCTTCCGGGACATTCATCCGGGCACAGAGATCAGCCTGTTCCCCGCAGCAAACACAATACAACAAGGTGGTGATTTTTATGCATGTAGAGAAATACAACCGCGGCGTGATGGGACATATGCTCGGACACTACGACAGAACACACCCGGGCAGCAAAAGTCAGATAGATGATACTAAAACGCATCTGAACTATAACCTTGCCGCAGAAGAACAGCCCTTACCGCAGCTTGACTTCATACATCAACGTTTATCCGAAGTAAAGGTACACAAACGTAAGGATGTCAACGTATTCTGCGACTGGGTGGTAACTGCACCGAAAGAGTTATCAGGGAATGAGTACGATACATTCTTTCACGAGGCATACAGCTTTATGTCACAGCGATACGGCAAAGAGAACGTCATATCAGCATATGTCCACATGGACGAAAGCCAGCCGCATATGCACTTTGCATTTGTTCCTGTAACGACCGATAAGAAAAAGAATAACCCGAAACTGTGTGCCAAGGAAGTACTGACAAAGACAGAACTGCGTACCATACACAAGGATATGTCACAGCATATGGAGAGAGTATTCGGCAGGAACATAGGGATACTGAACGGTGCTACCGAATTCGGAAACATTCCTGTTGATATTCTTCGCAGTAATACAGCTAAAGCAAAGGCGTTTAATGACGATCTGCTCAAAGATAAGGCTGAGGAGCTCGAAAGGAAACAGAAAAGTGTCATCGGAAAGCTTACAAAGACAGATACCGTCACACTGACCGCCAAAGAACTGGAAATGACGAGGAGCGTTTTGCAGCAGTCCACGGTGATAGCTGAGAATGCAGGGGGTATCATAGCGCAGGCTAAGGCAGAAAGAGAGAAAGCCGAGCGTGAGCGCAGAAGAGCAGAGGAGATGCGCAGACGCATAGAAGAATACCGCATCGAAGAACAAAAGAAAGCAGAGAGCAAAACAGCAGAACTTGATGACCGTGAGCACAGGATAGACGAGAAAGAACGCCATGCAGAGAAAAAGATGCAGATAGCATCCGAACAGCTTGGATCTGTCTCTAACCGAGAACTTGCAGTCAGAGGCAGAACAAGGGAACTCGATGAACGCCAAAGGGATATTGAGCGGCAGGAAGCTGAAATGAAACAGCGTACTGATGACCCGTATGGATATTACAACAGCATCATTCGTGAAAAGGATAAGATCATTGAAGAACAAGCGCTGACGATATCCGACAAGGACAAAGAACTCCTGTGTAACAAAGAGCAAAGCAATGATCTTCTGAGCCATATAAAAGAGCTCCGCCGTAAACTCACAGAAAAGGACAATGAGCGTGAAACGGCAGTAAGGAGCGCTGTTGACCGCACAAAGGAAGAATATATCCTGAAACTCGTTGAAAAAGACAATATAATACAGGGGCTGAAAAAGACCATAGACGAATTCAGGGATAAACTTCAGAAAGCCTACAACAATCTGAAATTTGTCTGCTGTGCTCTTGCCCGTCTTGCTTATTACGGCAATGAACCCGGCAATGATTTTACCGCTGATCTTACGGAAAAACAAATGCATCTTGTTGATGCGATCTGCAATTTTGCAGCAAAAGAAGCCCGGAGAGAACACTTCGACCGTTATGCAGAACAGATGACAAAAGCCTCTGGCATTGTTCAGCCTATTATGGATGAACTCGAATTACTGGAGCCACCCATACATCAGGTACATAATACACATTCCTATGACAGAGAAAGATAAGGGGATGATACATATGAGAGCAAAAGAAAAATGGAACATACATATCCACTACATCGACGACGACATAGAAAAGCGCCGTGAGAGATGTACCCGGATAATCCAGAGAATGATCGACAGCAATATTCTGGATATATAAGCACTGCTTGCCCTCTGCTTGTTGAAAGCGGAGCTTTGAACTACCGGACAGACTTTCATCTGACAGAGAGAAATCCCTGTCAGATGAAAATACCGGATGAAAAACAACAAAACAGCTTGACAATTGAGTTGACAGTGTGGTAAAATATATATGAATGATCATGCCGCACTGTCTTTCGGAAAGGATAAATATGAACAGTGTAGCAATTTATGTAAGACTCAGTGATGAGGATATGGACAAGCAGGGTAATATCGACAGCCGCAGCATCATAAACCAGAAGAGTATGCTCACAGCATACTGTCGGGAACATGAATGGGACATTTTCGATATTTACTGCGATGACGGAATTACCGGAATGGAGCGTGAGAGGCCGGAGTTTCAGCGCATGCTGAAAGATTGCGAGGACAAGAAGGTAAACATTGTTCTCTGCAAGGACCAGTCAAGATTTGCAAGAGACAAAATACTAATAACAGAATATCTGCAGACCAAATTCATCATCTGGGGCATCAGATTTATCGGAGTAACAGACAATGTTGACTCTACAAGCGGATACTTTCTTGAACAGACCGATATGAATGCGATGTTCAATGAGTGGTATGTCCGGAATACATCGATCAAGGTGAATGCAGTATTTGAGGACATGAGGAGGCAGGGGAAATTCACTTCCGGTCATGCTCCTTACGGATATATCCGGGATCCTGCTGACAAGCATCATTTCATACCGGATGAGAATGTCCGTGACATTGTAGTGCGGATATTCGACACGTTCAACACGGGTGCAAGCATCAAAAGCATTGCGGTCGCCTTGAATGAGGAAGGCATTCCATGCCCGTCGGTATATAAAAAAGCAAACAGGATATCATGCGGACGACGAAATCAGGACGGACTCTGGACAGTCACAGGTATCTCCGATATTCTGCACAATGAAGTATATACAGGCACTGCAGTACAGGGAAAGACAAAAAAGCGCAGCTATCGGTCCAAAGAAATAACTGTAATGCCGGAAGACGAGTGGATAAGAGTGCCGCACATGCACGAACCGCTTATCACCGATGAAACATGGAAAAAAGCCAAGGCACGTCTGGATTCGGATATGAGGGCAAGCAGTGATAAACATGAAGTGAGTCCGCTCAGCCGAAAGGTGATATGCGCTGAATGCGGAAAGCCAATGCATCAGCGCAAGTCCTATAACAAAAGGAAAAATGGCGGAAAAGTGTACTATTCCATGATATGTATGGGGCCGTATAACGGAAAGAATCTGTGCGGCAACAACAGATCCGTCAGTCTCACAAAGATTGAACAATTGTGTGTTGATGAGATCAATCGCAGCATATGCTCATTCTGCAGGAACGACAGCCTTAAAATCACACAGATGCAGAAAGAACTGCTTCACAAGCTTGAAGAGCAGAAAAAACAGATCACATCAAAGCGGGACAAGGTCCAGAAGCGTCTTGACAGCCTGTACACGGACAAGCTTGACGGAGTGATCACTGCTGATGAATATATGCATTACAAGGAGCAGTTTTCTTCTGAACTTACCGGTTATGATGAACAGCTTCGCAGCGTAGAAAAACAGATCTCTCAGAAAGAAGAGCATATGTGTGACACAGAGTACAGATCCAGGCTTATCAATAAGTACTCCGACATCACTCACATGACTAAGGGAATAGCCGATGATTTCATTGATTCAGTCATAGTCGGCAGTGTCAATGAAGACGGCTCCCGCGACATACATATCAATATAAAGATATAGAGAATGCATCTGATTTATCTGATGCATTCAACAGAATAAAGAGAAATAGCTGTGATAAGCCGTTTCTTATACGCGATTTAAGTTTGATTAACCGAAGAAACATAAAAAAAGGACAGTCAAAAATGTGAATTTATTTTTAACAATATGATTTGTTATTTTATTTGTGGCATCATTATGCTATACTTATCACAGGTGATTTGATGAAGATAATATTTGATATGGACGGCGTCATCTTTGATTCGGAAAATGCTGTATATTCCTGCTGGAAAATGATTGCCGACAAATACGGAATAAAAGACATAGAGAAGCCATATATGAAATGTATCGGCGTGAACTCCGCCATGTCCGAAAGGATCTTCCTTGACGTATACGGAGAGGATTTTCCATATGAGAAATACAAGGCGGAGCAGTCTGCGGAATATCACAGGCGCTATGACGGCGGCAGACTGCCGATGAAACCGGGGATAAGAGAGCTTCTCACAGCGCTGAAAGCTCACGGATATATGATAGCCATAGCCTCGTCAACACGCTTTGAATGTGTAAAGGATCAGATCCGTGATGCAGGTCTGGACAGCTTCTTTGATGTGATCATCGGCGGTGATATGATAGAGCGGAGCAAACCCGAGCCCGACATATTCCTTACGGCGGCTGAAAAGCTGAGCGCTGAGCCGTCTGCCACATATGTGGTGGAGGATTCCTTCAACGGGATAAGAGCGGCATATGCAGGCGGCTTCATACCGATCATGGTACCTGATATGCTCCCGCCCGATGATGAGATGAGAGCAAAAGCACGATACATCGCAACGGATCTTTTTGATGTTAAAAGATACCTTTCATTGTAAGAGGAGGAAATTTTAGTGAATAAGATGTTCGCATTCGTGCTGGCGGTACTGTGTGCGGCTTCAAGCGCCTGCTCGGGCGGTACGTCCTTTGACATAGGCAAGGATGCCGTTGCCTCACAGCCCACATCGACAAAGCTCACACCGGTCAAGACTCGTCCCAAAGATATTTCAGAGGGTAATCCCATCATATCAAACGTCTTCTGCGCTGACCCAACATCAATAGAGTATGACGGCAGACTCTACATATACGGCACCTGCGACCAGCAGCAGTTCGATGAGGTCGGCAAAGACGGCAAGAACACATATGAGCATATAAAGTCTCTCGTCATGCTCTCAACCGATGATATGGCGAACTACACCTATCACGGCAGGATAAACGTTGGCGAGATAGCCCCGTGGATAGTAGCATCGTGGGCACCATCCATAATATCACGCAAGGAAGCCGACGGGCTGACCCATTTCTATATGTACTTCTCAAACAGCGGCTGGGGCACAGGCGTTATCACAGCCACCTCTCCCACAGGCCCGTGGAGCGACCCTCTCGGCACTTCTCTGGTAGACGGTCATACAAAGGGTCTGCAAGGGTGCAGAGTTCCTTTTGACCCCGGTGCCTGCATAGACGACGAAGGAACGGGCTGGCTGACATTCGGCGGCGGCGGAAAGGGACCTAACGGCAGGATAATCAGGCTGGGCGATGACCTGCTCTCTATAGACAGTGAGATAACAAAGCTCCCCTGTCAGTATCACTTTGAGGCAAATGAGCTCAACTTCATAAACGGCACATATGTTTATACCTACAACACCGACTGGGAGAGCCACGTCAAGAACTGGGACGTTGCAAAAAAAGGCACGCCTCCCCCGACGTGCAGTATGGTCTATATGACAACAAAAACTCCCCTTGACTACGACAGTTGGGAGTATAAGGACTACTATTTCAAGAACCCCGGCGAACAGGGAATGGAGTACGGCAACAATCACACTCATCTGCAAAAGTTCGGCGACAGGTACTATCTGTTCTATCATGCCATGCTCAATCAGAAGGCATTCGGCACCGGCGGCGGATTTCGCAATCTTTGCGTCAACGAAGCACAGGTGGATGAACAGACCCTTACCATAGAAAAAGTGAACGCCTCCAAAAAGGGAGTGGAACAGATAAAGCCACTCGACCCTTACAGCCCCGTTGAAGCCGAGACTATGGCGGCCTGTGCAGGCGTGGCATATTCTCAGAGTGAAAGCGGCATGACGCTGAGTGCCGAGGGTAAGGATGCCGCATGGACCTGTGTCAGAGGCGCAGATTTCGGCAAGGGTTCACGTCTTATCGGTGTCAGGGTCAAGGGAAAAGGAAGCATCGAGGTACACAAGTCTGCTCCCGATGGTGAGACAGCCGCTGTGCTGAGCTTTGATTGCAATGACTGGCAGACTGTTTACACCGAAATGTCTCTCTTGAGCACAAATGATATATGCTTTGTGATCTCGGACGGAGTGGAATTTGACAGCTGGCAGGCGAAAAAATAACAAAAAAAGCGGCAGGGTCTGCCGCTTTTTATTATGGACTATTTAAAAGTTCAAACAGCTCTTTTTGACACTGCCCTTGAATAGAGGGTCAGAACAAAGGGCAGTATCACGAACATCAGCGGCAGGTCAGCCGCAAGCTCCAGCAGGTTCTTTGCTATCCTTGTGGTTATTATCACACTGAGTGACTTGTAGGGTATAAATCCGTAATGCATATTGGCAACAGTGTTGAATATCATATTCACGATGAGCACATCAATGAGCCTTGCGGCTATGATCCTTATGCCGAGCTGGGTTAGATCCATGCCGAATATCCTGCCCTTTTTCTCATCGGAATAGACGTTGCCCCATCTGCGATAGAGAACCACACCGTAGATGAGTCCCTGAAACATACCTATCAGCGTGTACAGCGGCAAAAATGCACCTGTTGGATGAACGAGAAATCCAAGCACATCGCATATTCCGCCCGCAAGGATGCTCACTGTCGGTCCGAAAAGCATACCTATCGCCGCAAGCGGCAGGAACGCAAAATTCACCTTGCCGAACGGCAGGTCTATGGACAGTGCCTCGATCGCCATACTAAGACCTATGAGCATAGCGCATATGACGAGGTTGAGTATCGTCCGTGAGACCTTGTCTCCGAACATATCCTTTGCCGACATCCTGAACAGATCAAAAAAGCCTTTCATTATGTACCTCCTTATAATGTCACGCATTATAAAGAGAATGAAAGACTTCTTTTTATAATGCATTAAGCGGGATGCAATGACCGAACCGCAATATGTCATCATAAAGATACATATATTTCGTCCCCGACACAACTCCCCGTTGTCGGGACACTAAACGCACGGTCATCTACTCTGTAATGCTGTAACTATCCTTAGAACGGACAGTATAAACGCCGTATCACAGCGTACAAGCCAAAGTCAAGATCAGAATGTGAGCTCGTCGCACATTCTGTAAAGCTCCTCGTCAAAAGGCTTCTGCATAGCGAGTGCTTCCTGTATGTCTACGTCTATGATCTTGTTGTCCTTCATGCCCACTACCCTGTCGGATATACCGCGGCTTATGAGCTCTACCGCATGACAGCCCATCTGGCTGGCGGCGACCCTGTCTCTTACGGTGGGCATACCACCTCTCTGTACATGACCGAGGACTGTGAGTCTGGTCTCTATGCCTGTAAGCTCCTGGAGCTTCTTTGTGATGCCCTCAGAGTCCTCAACGCCCTCTGCTACTACCACGATGAAATGCTCCTTGTGATCTGCATGAGCTTCATTTATCTTCTGTGCGACCTTTTCGATATCAACAGGCACTTCGGGTGTCAGGCAAGCGATAGCGCCCGATGCCGTAGCAACGTTCACAGCTATCCAGCCTGCGTGTCTGCCCATGACCTCAACCACCGAGCAGCGGTCATGAGACTGAGAGGTATCTCTTATCTTATCTATCATTTCAAGCGCAGTGTTCATAGCAGTGTCATATCCGATGGTGTATTCGGTACACTGGATATCGTTGTCGATAGTACCGGGGATACCGATGCACTTTATGCCGCCGAGCCTTGAAAGGTCAGCCGCACCTCTGAACGAACCGTCACCGCCGATGACTACAAGGCCGTCCATATTCATCTCTTTGCACTTTTCGGCAGCCTTCATGATATAGGGCTCTTCCTTGAACTCAAGGCAGCGTGCGGTATAAAGAATAGTACCGCCCCTCTGGATTATATCCGAGACATCACGGCAGGAAAGTTCTTCACACTCGCCGTTGAGCAGACCGTTATAGCCTCTCTGTATACCGATCACCCTGTAACCCTTGCGGATAGCCGCTCTTGTAACCGCCCTGACGGCGGCGTTCATTCCGGGAGCGTCTCCTCCGCTCGTAAGTACGCCGATAGCCTTCTGCATAATCATTTCCTCCGCTTTTCTTTCTTTTCCCCTGAAAGCCCCTGAGCTTTCACGGAAAATGTATACATACCCTTGTGAGCAGTACACGCCTTTTTCCGAATACTATTTTACACTCTTGGATGTTGTTTGTCAAGGGTATTTTTGGATTTTATAAAAACTGCTATATTTGGAGAAAAATTGTTAAAATCCTACAATTAAGAATTGGTTCGGTTAGAGATATATCACAACCAAAACAAGTTTACCCTTAAAATTTTGGCTGTTTTTACAAATGTATTTCAGATACCATTGTTCACATTTTATTTATTGAAAATAAGAAAGTTATAGGATATAATGATTGTTAGATTTCGTACATTCCGAATTCTAACAAAAAGGAGATGTTATTTGTGAAGCCGAACGAGTTTTTGGGAGCATATGTACACAGGCTGTCAAGGGCTCTGCGCAACGCTGTGGGCTGTGAAGTACAGAAAAGAGGCTCTCCCCTCTCCGATGAACAGAGCAGACTGCTGGGCTTTCTGACAGGCTGTTCCGGTGAAAAGGGCTTTGTATACCAGAAGGACATAGAGACTCACTTCGGTGTACGGCGCTCCTCGGTTGCCAGTATACTTGCAAATCTTGAACGCGGCGGATACATCACCCGCCAGAGCGATAAAGAAGATTCAAGAAAGAAACGGGTGTATCTCACCGATATGGGCAGAGCTGAGATAGCGACGGTACACTCCGCAATACTTGACACCGAGAACGAGCTTATAAGGGGCATGACCGATGAAGAGCAGAAACTCTTCACCGACTTGCTGACCCGTGCTATCGCAAATATAGAAATGACAAATGATAAAAAGGAGTGTGACGGCTGATGGCTAATGAAAAGAAGTCATCCGTGCTCGGCACTTTGCTTTCATGCGTCGGTGAATACTGGAAATATGTGGTGCTCACCCCCGTTTTCATGATAGGCGAAGTTGCCATGGAGGTGATGATACCCAAGAAAATGGCTATGATAGTCGATGAGGGCATCAATATGGGTGATACCTCCCTTACGGTGAGGGTTGGACTTACGATGATAGGTATGGCTCTGTTCTCACTCTTGTGCGGCTCTCTCGGCGGTAAATTTGCCGCATCGGCAGGCATGGGCTTTGCCAAGAATGTCAGAAACAGACTGTTCAATAAGGTGCAGGATTTCTCTTTTGCGAATGTAGACAAATTCTCCACCGCATCCCTTGTCACGAGGCTCACAACAGACGTCACAAACGTTCAGAACACGTTCATGATGCTCATACGCACAGCGGTTCGCTCGCCGTTCATGCTCGTCTGTGCGCTGGCTATGGCGATATCAATAAACGCAAAGCTCGCTATGATATTCCTTGCGGCGATACCCGTGCTTGCAGGTGTCATGGCATTCATAACCATCACGGCATATCCCCGTTTCGGGCGTATGCTTGAAAAATACGATACCCTGAATTCGAGAGTACAGGAAAACCTTATCGGTATCCGCGTCGTGAAAGCATTTGTCCGTGAGAAGCACGAGGGCGACAAGTTTGTTGCATCGGCCGAGGAAGTAAGAGCCGCTCAGGTAAAAGCTGAAAAGATTGTCATACTCGGTATGCCGGCAATGCAGATAACGATGTATGCCTGCATAGTCGCAGTGCTCTACCTCGGCGGAAATATGGTCATAGACGGCCGTATGCTCGTCGGTGAGCTCTCCAGCTTCATCAGCTATATCACACAGATACTCATGTCGCTTATGATGCTCTCCATGCTGTTTGTTATGACCACGATATCCATCGCATCGGCAAAGAGAATATCCGAGGTGCTCCATGAGATGCCCGACATAAACGACAACGGGGCGGACAAGACCCTTGTCCCCGCAGACGGCTCCATAGAGTTTGACCATGTTGATTTCAGCTATTCGGGCGACAAGAACAATCTCACACTGAAGGACATAGACATAAAGATACGTTCCGGCGAGACCATCGGTGTCATAGGCGGCACGGGCTCATCAAAGACGACTCTTGTTCAGCTCATACCGAGACTGTATGACACCACAGACGGCACTGTAAGGGTCGGCGGCAGGGATGTAAGGGATTATTCCCTTGATGCCCTGAGAAACAATGTAGCAATGGTGCTACAGAAAAACGTGCTCTTCTCGGGTACGATCCGTGACAATCTGCGCTGGGGCGATGAAAACGCCACGGACGAGGAGATCATGGAGGCGTGCAGACAGGCACAGGCTCATGACTTCATAATGAGCTTTCCCGACAAGTATGATACGGACCTGGGTCAGGGCGACGTAAACGTTTCGGGCGGCCAGAAGCAAAGACTGTGCATCGCCAGAGCGCTCCTTAAAAAGCCGAAGATAATCATACTCGATGACTCCACATCCGCTGTCGATACTGCCACCGACGCAAAGATAAGGGATGCGTTCGCCGCAAATCTTGCCGACACCACCACCATCATAATCGCACAGCGTATATCCTCTGTTCAGCACGCCGACAGGATAATCGTACTTGACGACGGCAGGATAGACGCATTCGATACACATGAAAATCTTATGAAGACAAACGAGATATACCGTGAGGTATACCAGTCACAGCAGAAGGGAAGTGACGAATAATGCCAAGAGGTCCTTTAAAGCCCGGTCAGAAACCGAAGAACGCATTGCCCACATTCAAGCGCATACTTGGCTATGCCAAGGAATACAAGGCATTCTTCGCCCTGGTCGTACTGCTGATAATACTTTCCTCTCTCGCAGGAGTAATAGGCACATCGTTCATCAAGAGGATAATAGACGATTACCTCACACCGCTCATCGCAGACAGCTCCGACACAATACTGTACAGAAGCTTTATGCTCTGTCTGGGTCAGCTCGTCATCGTGTACGCCATAGGTGCGCTGTCCTCTTTCGTTTATCAGAGGATAATGCTGTTCGTGTCCACAAAGATACTGTACAGGATGAGGACAGACCTATTCACCCATATGGAGTCCCTGCCCATAAAGTACTTTGACACTCACACCCACGGCGACCTCATGAGCCGCTATACCAATGATATAGACACTATCAGAGAAATGCTCTCAAACTCCGTATCAAGCTTTATATCCTCGTTTATCACTGTGGTCAGCGTATTCGTGATGATGATATGGTTCAGCTGGCAGCTCACCCTCGTGACCGTAGTTATGCTGATAGTGGTTCTCGGCGTAACCGGCTTCATCGCAGGCAACGGCGGCAAATTCTTCGTCAAGCAGCAGAAGGCTCTGGGTGCTGTAAACGGCTATATCGAAGAAATGATAGAAGGTCAGAAGGTAGTAAAGGTCTTTGTTCATGAGCAAAAGGCAAGAGAGGAATTTGTCAAGCTCAATGAGGAGCTCTGCAATGCATCCACCAGCGCCAACACCTTTACAAACCTCATGGGACCCGTTACCAACAATCTCGGTCATATACAGTATGCCATAACCGCAGTAATAGGCGGTATACTCGCCATAAACGGCGTTGTGGGATTTTCAGGACCCGTAACGGTGGGTGTGGTCGTGTCGTTTCTCCTCTACACAAGGAATTTCACCATGCCGCTCTCACAGCTGGCACAGCTGGCAAATACGGTCATGTCCGCACTCGCAGGTGCTGAAAGAGTATTTGCGCTGATAGACGAGCCCTCCGAAGTGGACGACGGATATGTTACCCTCGTGAATGCCCACATAGACGCAGACGGCAATGTAACCGAAACAGAGGAACACACGGGACAGTGGGCATGGAAGCATCCTCACAAGGCGGATGGCACTGTGACATATACTCCCGTCAGAGGGCAGGTGCAGTTTGATGATGTCACCTTCGGCTATGATGAGAACAAGACCGTTCTCCACGATGTATCCCTCTGGGCAAAGCCGGGACAGAAGATCGCATTTGTCGGCTCTACGGGTGCGGGCAAGACGACTATCACCAACCTCATTAACCGCTTCTATGACGTACCCGACGGAAAGATACGCTATGACGGCATAAACATAAACAAGATAAAGAAGGATGACCTGCGGCGCTCGCTGTCCATGGTCCTTCAGGACACGCATCTGTTCACGGGAACGGTCATGGACAATATCCGCTACGGAAAGCTGGATGCCACGGACGAGGAGTGTATAGACGCGGCAAAGCTCGCCAATGCAGACACTTTCATCAGGCATCTGCCCGAAGGGTACGATACTATGCTGTATTCCGACGGTGCCAATCTATCACAGGGTCAGAGACAGCTTCTCGCCATAGCAAGAGCGGCGGTTGCCGACCCACCGGTGCTGATACTTGACGAAGCTACGTCATCTATCGACACCAGAACGGAATCGCTCATTGAAAAGGGCATGGACAGGCTCATGGAGGGCAGGACAACATTCGTCATCGCCCACAGGCTGTCTACCGTAAGGAACTCCAACGCCATCATGGTGCTCGAACAGGGCAGGATCATCGAAAGAGGCGACCACAACACCCTTATCGAGCAAAAGGGCAAATACTATCAGCTCTATACGGGAATGTTTGAACTCAGCTGATACATCCCGACACCTCAGAAACAGTTCAAGCCCCGCACCGGGGATTGATACAATTTCTTCCTTGATGTATAGACAATCTCCAAATCCTCAAATTCCTTATACAAGCGTTTGCGGCTTGTGTCTCGTCTATACATCGGCCAGAAATAAGTATGATAAACTCAATGCCGCAGTATCCGTGCAGGACACTGCGGCATTACACTTATGTTATCGTAACGGGATCAGCTCTTTGTTATCTCGATATTTCCCTTGCAGTACTTGTTGGGTGTTATCTCATAGTACTCATGATAGGAGTATACCTTCTGACCCTTGTAGTAGATGTCGTAGTAAGCATCGAACTTGTTTACATCAGACTTTGACGTAGTGGGCTTCACGCTGCCTACACCGTACTTGTTCACGATTTTGAAGCGGTACGCAGAGAATGCGTGCATAACATCATCCTTGGCCTGAAGGTCGGTCTTGTTGTCCTTGGGTCCGCAGTTCACGGTGATATTGCTCTTTGTAGCGCTTCCATTAAGACCCGCATCCTTGGGCTCCGGCAGCTCAGGGGACTTCACAGCCTCCGTATCCTTGTCTGTCTTGCCCTTTACGGTCTTCTTGGTTACCTGCTCATAGTTTATACATCTGCCCTTACGGTCAAAGCTGTATGACTTGCCGTCTATCTTCTTGGTACCCGTTGCGGCTCTGCCGTTATCGGCGAAATAGTAGTACTCGTCCTCTATCTGTACCCATTCCTTCATAGCGGCATAGTTCTTGTCGGGATAGAAGTAGTAGTAGAAATCGCCGACCTTCTGAAGACCGGTCACATATTCGCCGTTCTTCATGTAATAAGTTCTGCCCTTTTTATAGGTAAGACCCACATAGTCATCGCTTGCAACGGTGACAGTGCCTGTCTTTGCCGTGACCTTTTCGCTGATGCCTCCGAGAACATACCTGTTGCCCTCCTTGCGAAGAGCCGCTACCTTGAAATAGTATGTGTTGTTAGTCTGAAGATCCTTGATATATGCGGAATTACCGGTCACTGACTTAGTTTTCAGAAATTTCTGTGACACCCTGTCATACTTGTATATGCGGTATGCATCAGCGCCCTCAACGGCAGTCCATGTCAGAGTAACGGAGTCAACAGATGCAACAGCCTTAACATCCGTGGGAGCGGGAAGCTCCTCAGCGCAGACCACAGTCTCGGGAGCGAACACCGGAACAGAGATCACAGAACCGCCTGCAAGCATGAGAGCAAGTGCGGCAGCTGCAATTCTGGCAGTATTTTTCATAAATAAGACCTCCGAATATAATAATCAGTGAATATATTATACATCATTCGTATGAAAATTTCAATACCCTTTGACAAATACTTTGCGATATACCGATTTTTGGCAATTTTGTAATCACCCTGCAAAAAAGCCGCTCCCACATATGCGGAAGCGGCTTATCAGTCTTATCAATAATCTCCCCTGATAGTCACATCAGGCTCAAATATATCATCCGTAAAGGGTGCAGGATCCATATCCGGGGGGACGAATTCGGTCGTTGTGAATATGATAGGTTCCGTGGTGATCCATGCGGTCTCACGGGGCTCTGTTGGTATCGTTACGATCGTGGTGCTGACAGTGGTAGTTTCCGTCCTGTTATTGAGAGCGATAAATACCTCCAGCACCTCGCCCTCCTCGATGTTTATCTCATCGCCGGGTTCCATGCCTATCCATGCGACATATCCGTTGAGCACATCTTCGGTCTCATAGGACTTTTCCTCATACTTTATGCCCTTGCTGTTGAGCAGGTCGAAATAGTCCTTACGGCTCAGACCCGTATACTCGGGAACTATCGCCTTGCCGGGCCCCATGCTTATCGAAAGGATACACTCCTGACCCTTTTCGTATGCTGTGCCCTTTTCTATGGACTGTGAGAAGATCATTCCTCTCTCATACTCGTCTGTATAAACATAGTCGGGTATGATGACAAGGTTATCATTGACAGATGTGTTCTTTATCATGTCATAGGTCTTGCCCGTGAGGTCGTTCATGATGTACACCGTGCCGCCGTTCTTTATTGAAACGGAGCTCGTCTCTCCCGTGCCGTTCTCACCGCCGCTCTCTATCACCGCAAGTGTCGGCTGGGCGGACATTCCCGATGAAGTATCCCTCGGTGCTTCCGTCACATCGGGATCGGTGACTTCTTCGGAGTCCGTGTCCGATGTATCCAAAGGCAATTCCGTGAGCAGCTTGGTCGTGGTCGTCACGCCCACAAGAACATTGCTGCTGTTGTCGTCAAGCGACATGATAAGTATGCTCAGCAGCACCATCATACTGAGGGCCGATGCGATGAGCACGAGCCAGAAGACCTTTCCCTTGCTGGTCTTTTTCTTCTTTGACTTCTCTGTGCTTTTTTTCTGTTTTGGTATTGACACTGTCTGCGTTACCTGCTTCTTCTTATTGAATTCGGGCTCTTCAAAGAGCTGTGTCACAAATTCCGTCACCGTCTGTATTCTCAGGTCTCCCGAAAGAGCCATGCCGTTCATTATGACCTTGGATACATTCGGCGGTATGCTCGAATTCAGGGCTCTGGGCTCAGGAAGTGCATCATTTGCCACTCTGTCCATAGCGTCCATAGGCGCTGTGCCCGTCAGTATCCTGTAAAGCAGTGCGGACACACCGTAAACGTCTGTCCATGTGCCCTGCCAGTTGCTGGAGCTGTACTGCTCGGGGGCGGCATATCCCCTGTAAATCTCCGAGGCAAGCTCGGTGTTCGCTGTCCTTGCGTCCGCTATGCAGAAGCCTATCAGCTTCATATTGCCGTCTCTGCCGACTATGATGTTGTCGGGACTGATGCCCCTGTGTATGAGCCCTGCGTTGTGAACAAGAGAGAGCGTGGTGAATATCGGCGGGAACGAATCCCTGACTTCTTCCCATGTCAGCTCCCCTGCGTTCTCTTTGAGATACTTGCCGAGATTTATGCCCTCGATGTATTTGAAGACCACATATCCCGTGTTGTTCTCGCCGAACATATCTATCGGCGGATTGATATGGCTGAGCGTTCTCATCTTTGCAAGGGTCTTGTTCAGTTCCACAAATTCAGACATGAACGCCTTGTACTGCGCCACGCAGTTTGCCCTTACAGAGAGAAGAGATCCCTCCTTGCGGCTGCAAAGCGTATCGGGCATATACTCCCTTATGGTCACCTTTGAGGATGTGCCTGTGTCATATCCTATATACTCTGCACCCTCACCATTGTATCTGAGAAGCCTCCCCACAACATACCTGTCGGCGAGCACAGTCCCCGGCGCAAGGTATGACACAGGGTTTGCGGTGTTCGGGATGTATCCGCACCGTGGGCATTTTTCATCGTCCTCCAGCGGCTCCATACACCCCATACAAAGTTTTATATCAAGCTGAGGCAAAGATCTTACCCCTTTCCGAAAAATGAGCCGCCGGCGCACAGCACCTCCCTGTACACACAAAAGCTCATTGTCATAATAACAGCAAGGAAGACCTATGTCAACCATATTATGCACATTGTAAGACAATCTTATTCAATCTTTAATCAGATATCCGTATTTTGATACCGAATTGTATTATTTGTAATCATTCTTACTCTCTGTATATGTGCGAATGGCCGTCACACAAAAAAATCGGACAGCGCCGATACAGGCACTGTCCGCTCATCTGGCGGAGAGGAGGGGATTCGAACCCCTGTGCGGTTGCCCGCAAACTGATTTCGAGTCAGCCCCGTTATGACCACTTCGATACCTCTCCGTAAAAGACAAAGTGTATTATAACACATAACAACGAAAAAATCAAGAGCTTTTGATATTTTTTTTGAATTTACTAAAAAAACTTCGTTTAGCTATTGTATATTTTCAAGTTTTGGTGTATAATCATAATTGGGTATGTTTTCGTTCAATTTTTACTCAGACGGAGGAAGATATATGATAACTAAAAGCAGAGAGGAGCAGCTTGCCGAGTATATGCAGCGCGGTACACCCGCACACGATCGGCTCGCTCTCCTTTTTGATGAGGGGCAGTATACGGAGTTCGGCTCAGGCTTCAGGGGCAGGAGCGGCGATTCCGTGATAACCGCATACGGATACATAGGGGGCACTCCTGCATATGCATTCGCACAGAACAGCGATTCTTTCGGTGGCGCAGTCGACAGACAGCACGCTGAGAAGATAGCCGCCGCTCTCGACCTTGCCGCCAGGAACGGTATGCCTGTGATAGGCATATATGATTCACACGGTGCATTTACCGATGACGG
Source organism: Oscillospiraceae bacterium (assembly GCA_018110925.1). Taxonomy (GTDB): domain Bacteria; phylum Bacillota; class Clostridia; order Oscillospirales; family Ruminococcaceae; genus Huintestinicola. The sequence continues at coordinate 16,814 of JAGAZJ010000030.1, forward strand.
CGCAGAGGCTCTCAACGCATACAGCCTGATACTCTCCAAGATGACCGAGCTCTCCGGTGTAGTGCCCACCGTTTCAGTGATCTCAGGCATCTGCTCCGGCTCAATGTCACTCATAGCAGCATCTGCCGACATCACGGTGATGACCGACAAGGCTGAACTTTACCTTGACAGCGGCGACAAGTCCGACAAGGAGACCGCAGGAGCACTCGGTGTACTTCAGATGTGTGCCGCCGATGACAGCGAAGCATTTGAAAAGGTGAGAAAGTATATCTCCCTCATGCCGCAGAACAATCTTTCTGCCGCACCCGAATATGAATATGACGCACCTGTTTCGGCCTCATTTGCAGATGCCGAGCAGTCGGCTCTCTCTCTCGCAGATGAGGGCTCGGTGCTCGAACTCTCCTGTTGCTACGCAGATGCGGCTTACACCGCACTTGCTACTGTAAACGGCACGGCAGTCGGCATCGCCGCTACCAACAGGAGCAAGGAAAAGCTCACTGCGGACGATATGGCAAAGCTCGCCAGATTTGTACGTCTCTGTGATGCATACGGCATCCCCGTTGTTACGGTGGTCGATACTCAGGGTATAGACAGCAAGGGCTCAGCTCTCCGCTCCCTCGCAAGGCTCTCGGGCGCTTATTCCGAGGCTGTCTGCCCCAAGATAACACTTATCTCCGGCACGGCAACAGGCCCTGTCTTCACTGCACTTTGCGGCAAGAATATCTCGGCGGATGCCGTGTATGCTCTGCCCGAAGCTGTCATAGCTCCGATAGCACCTCTCACCGCCGCAGAGTTTTTGTATCATGACAGGCTCGCAGGCGTTCCCGACACTGCATCGGCAAGACAGGCGATAGCTGATGAATATGCCGCAAACGAGGCATCTGCATTCTGTGCTGCCGAAAAGGGTGCTGTCGATACCATAGTTACCGCAGAGAATGCAAGAGCTGCAGTAGCGTCTGCACTTGACTTCTCCGCAGGAAAGAGACTTCTCCGCAGGATGCCCAGAAAGCACAGCCTGCTTCCCATGTAAAATTTATAACGAAGGTGACTTACTATGAAAAGATATAATATAACCGTAAACGGCAAGGCATACGATGTTGAAGTTGAGGAAGTCGGCGGCTCTGCTCCTGCGGCCTCTGCTCCTGCACCTGCGGCAGCACCCGCCGCTCCGGCTCCCAAGGTTGCCGCTCCTGTGGGCGCAGGCACTCCCGTAAAGGCTCCCATGCCCGGCAATATCCTTGATGTAAAAGTAAGTGTAGGCGATACAGTCTCTGTCGGTCAGGTTCTCGTCATTCTTGAAGCTCTGAAGATGGAGAACGACATCGTTGCAAACGCATCCGGCAAGATCACTTCACTTACCGTAAAGAAGGGCGATACTGTCAACTCTGATGATGTCATCGCCACCATCGCATAAGGAAGTGTGAGCATGAAGAAGATCAAAGTAACAGAAACAGTCCTCAGAGACGCTCACCAGTCGCTCATCGCCACACGAATGAGCATAGATGAGATGCTTCCCATCATGCAGGAGCTCGACAAGGTCGGCTACTACTCCGCCGAGGTATGGGGCGGTGCGACATTCGACTCATGCATACGCTTCCTCGACGAAGACCCGTGGGAAAGGCTCCGCATAATCAGAAAGAATATGCCTAACACCAAGCTCCAGATGCTTTTCCGCGGTCAGAATATGCTGGGATACCGCCACTATGCAGATGATGTGCTTGAATACTTCGTTCAGAAGACCGTAGCCAACGGCATGGATATCATCAGGATATTCGATGCCCTCAATGATATAAGAAATCTCCACACTGCCATCACTGCCGCCAAGAAGGAGGGCGCACACGCTCAAGTAGCGATGTCTTTCACCCTCGGCGATGTATTCACGGATGAGTATTATGTGAACTATGCCAAGCAGTGTGAGAATGAGGGTGCAGATTCCATATGCATAAAGGATATGGCGGCACTTCTCACGCCTTACAGAGCCGCAAGTCTCACCAAGGCGCTCAAGGAGAATATCGACATCCCCGTGGGAATACACACCCACTACACCTCCGGTCTTGCTTCCATGTGCCTGTTGAAGGCTATCGAGAACGGCTGTGACATCGTTGATACGGCAATGTCCCCTCTCGCACACGGCACATCCCATACTCCCACCGAGTCTATGGTCGCCGCTCTCCAGGGCACGGAGTATGACACAGGTCTTGACCTTGTGAAGCTCACCGAGATACGCTCCTACTTCATGAAGCTCAGACAGAAGTATATTGACAACGGTCTTCTCGACCCCAAGATACTCGTTACCGACGCAAACGCACTTATCTATCAGGTTCCCGGCGGAATGCTCTCCAACCTTCTTTCCCAGCTCAAGCAGGCAGGCAAGGAAGACAAATTTGAAGACGTTCTCAAAGAAGTTCCCAGAGTTCGTGCAGATGCGGGAAATATCCCCCTTGTTACACCGTCCTCCCAGATCGTGGGCACTCAGGCAGTGTTCAATGTTATAAACGGCGAGCGCTACAAGACCACCACCAAGGAGTTCAAGGACGTTGTGGCAGGCAGATACGGCAAAACTCCCACTCCTATCGACCCTGAATTCAGAAAGAAGATCCTCGGCGACGAGCAGGCTATCGAATGCCGCCCCGCAGACCTTCTCGAGCCCGAGCTCGACAAGCTCAGAGAGGAATGTGCAGAGTGGACGGAGCAGGAGGAGGACGTACTCACCTACGCTATGTTCCCGAAGATCGCACCCAAGTTCTTTGAGAAGAGAAGAAACAAGAAGTACGGCATAGACAAGAATTCCGATGCCGTAAACAAGATACACACCATGTAAACAAAACGGAGCAGGTCCGCCTGCTCCGTTCATCCTTTCATATCACCCGATACCCCGAACGTGTCGGGGTCTTTCATTGCATCAAACGCCCGCATAAAAAACACATCACTGTGTTTTTTATGCACTGTTCAGGCACAAAAAATCGCATTCCCCATATGCGGAACGCGATCTTGCCTGCGGGGACTTCCCGCTGGAGCTGGAAACGTGACTTGAACACGCGACCTGCGCATTACGAATGCGCTGCTCTACCAACTGAGCTATTCCAGCATACAACTATTAGATTATACACTAAATATCTCAGAAAGTCAAGACTTTTTTCCAAAAAATAATTTGCAAAAAGGTTTGATATTTTCTGTCATATGTGCTATAATATACTGTGGTTTATTATCATAGTTTAATCGGAGGTTCATATGGCAAGGAAATCTTCAGGATCATCAAAGATCTTCTCGGTCATTGAGGGCATTCTGATAGCGATATTCATACTATTTATCGCAGGTATGCTCTTTCTTTACTTCACGTTCAGCGATGCGGGGGCGGCGCCCACATTGTTCGGTCATGTGGTCTATCAGACAAAGGCCGTGAATATGCAGCCCGCCATAAACAAGGACGATGCGGTTATAGGCAAGAGCTCTGCCGCCGCCGAAGCCAAGGCAGGCGAGGTAGTGCTGTGCAAACTCGATGACCGTATAGTTGTAGCGAGGATAAAGGATATAATCAATGAGAACGGCACGCTCTACTACAATGTCAGATTTGACACGGCGGCAGAGAATGACACCCACAGGATATCTCCCACGGATATAATCGCAGGTGATATCCGAAAATCCGTCTCTCTCGGCAGACTGCTGAGCTTTGCCACATCCACCCTCGGTATAATGCTCGTTATCATAATTCCCAGTTTCGTCATAATCGTTCTTCAGATAATCAAGATTGTCAACTCCAAGCACAATAAGGAAGAAGCGGTAAATCTCGATGAGCTGAACGATATAATGCGCTCAAACGATTACCCCGAGGAAACGTTCCTGCCCATATCACAGGGTATTCCCCTTAACGGTCAGCCCGTGGCTGAGGGTGAAGCGACAGAGATAGCCTTTGTCAACAACAAGACTTCATCCTCTCCCCTACTTGAGGATGCCCCTGCCGACCTTGACAGCGAAAAGAGCGTGTCTTTCGCGGGACCCACCGCAGTGGATATCTTCACCGAGGACGAGGAATTCTTCGCTGAAAAGCCCGGGAAGAAAAGCTTCGATGTTTTCGACGGTGAGATATTCCCCATCGACAAGCCCGAAGAGAAGCCTACCGACAGTATCCTTCCTCCCTCTCCGGACAGTGTGCTTGCAAGCGAATTCTACGGCATAACCGAGGAGGTCCGCTCGCATCAGGAAAAGCGCAGGATAGAGGAAGAAGCCGCCAGCGGAAATGCATTCGTCAATTCCTTTGACTCAAAGGCAGACTCAATACTCTCAGGTCTGGACGAGACACTTGTTGAATCTGAAGAGTCAGAGCCTCAGACCGTAGATCCCGTGAACACCGGGCTTATCCCCGACGAGGAGTATCAGGGCGATGCTGTGCTTTTGTCGGACAATGCCGCAGAGGATACTGCCGAAACAGCCGAGACTGTCATTGATATGACAGGGTCCGTGACGGACGACGCCCCAGGGATCGCGGCAGAGCCGATACCTTCAGAGCCTGTCTACGAGCAGACCGCTGAAGATACGGCAGTATTTGCAGAGCCCTCCGATGATAAATTTGAGAGCTTTGACCTGTTTTCCGAGACGGAGACCCATGATATTCCGGACGTTCAGAGCACACAGCAGGCTCACGAACAGCCCGTGCTCGATATACCCAGCAGAGGCGAAGAGCCCGTGCCCGAACCCGTAAAGACCGTCAAGGTCAAAAAGGTCAGAAAGAAAAAAGAAAAGGTATCCGTGGACGACCTGCTCAGCATGATCGACGCAGAGGAGACCAAGATAAACAGTTGACAAAATGTCCGTTCCGTGACCGGAGCGGACATTTTTAAAAAGGAACGTGATGATATGGATAAACAGATACCCGAAACAATAGACACACTGCTCCGTGAATACAGGCTCGATGAAGCCGAAAGATACATGACCGCCGAGCTTGAAAAAGCACAGGATGACCGTGAGACCACGCTCTATCTTCTGAATGAGATGGCAGGCTTTTACCGTGACTGCGGCAGATTTGCCGAGTCCGTAGCCTGTGCGGAGCGCTCGGAGAGTATGTTCACCGACGGTGAAAAGGCCTCCGCCCCCTATACAGCCGCACTCCTGAACCTTGCCAACGCATACAGGGCGGCAGGCGACAAAAGAGCCTTCGGGGTCTATGAAAAGATACTCCCCCTCGCCGAAAAGCACAGACAGTACTATTCAAGCTATCAGAACAATATAGCCCTTCTCTATCAGGACAGCGGAGAATTTGACAAAGCGGCACAGGCGCTGGAGCTCGCCCTTGACTGCGAAAAGGACAACGACGAACGCAAATCCGCTATAACAAGGGCCAATCTTGCCGTCTGCCTGTGCAGACTGGGCGACCTTGACAGAGCAGAAAAGACCGCCGATATGTCCGTTGCGTATTTCAAGGGACTTTCCCCCTCCGATTTCCATTACAGCGCCGCCCTTGCCGCAATGGGCGATATATATTCGGCAAGGGGCGATAAGGAAAAAGCGGCACTGAACTATGAAGCCGCCCTTTCGGAGATACTCCTGCACATGGGCAGAAACAATTTCTATGACATAGTCGCAGAGAAGCTGGCTCACTGCTACGGCGGAAAGCGTCCGCACCTCAGCGGCACGGAGCTCTCAAGAAGATACTTTGAGCAGTTCGGCAAGCCCGTTCTCAAAAGGAATTTCCCCGAGCTCACGAAAAAAACAGCCTGCGGTCTTTTCGGTGAAGGGTCCGAGTGCTTCGGCTTTGATGACGAGCTTTCGGCAGACCACGATTTCGGACCGTCATTCTGCATCGTCTGCGATGACGACATGGATTCAGACAGCATGGAACGGCTCAGAAAGGCATACTCCCTGCTCCCACCCACTTACTATGGGCTAACACATTCCGAAAATGAGAATTCCGCAGGAAGACGAGGTGTGATGACCGTTTCAGACTTTTTCCGCAGGACGATCGGCAATATCCCCGACACATCCGAGGACTTCCAGCTTATACCCGATGAGAACATCGCCGCCGCTGTCAACGGCGAGATATACTATGACTATTCGGGGCAGTTCTCAGGGATAAGACAAAAGCTCATCCACCGCCCCGATGCCGACAGATACGCCAAGCTCTCTGCACAGATCGAGGCAATGTCAAAGCACGGCGAATACAACTATCTTCGCATGAAAGAGCGCCATGATGACACAGCGGCTATGTTCTGCCTGTCCGAATACATACAGAGTGCAATGAGAGCTCTGCACCTGATACACGGGAGCTTTGCCCCGTATATGAAATGGCTCTCCGCCTCCGCCGCAAGGCTCTCCCCCGACTTTGCGGATATCTGCGCAAAGGCAGTGCAGACAGGCGGCAGACAGGCCGTTGACAGCATCAACTCATATATCAGGTCAGAGCTTGTGAGACACCGCTTCATATCCGACAGTGATATGCCCCTCGCCCTCATCGCAAAGGAGCTTCTTGACACTGCACGCAGGATAAATCTTTCAGAAAAGATAATCGCCATAGAATGGGCAATGTTCGACAAGGTGCAGAACAAGGGCGGCAGAGCTTTCTGTCAGGATGACTATACCACATTCTCGATCATGAGAAAGAGCCAGTACTACACTTTTGATGAGGAGCTCCTGCGTTCGGTGCTGACCGATTTCACCGCCGCCAAAAACTGCGGCCGCAATGTCATAACCGAGAAATATGCCTATATGATGCGCTACACCGTACCCGACGAATTTGCCGTGATAGAAACCTCTCTCCCCGTGATCGGCGAAAAGAAGCAGGCGCTCATTGATGCTATCGCCCCCATACAGGTCGGATGGATGGAGGAGCTTGCCGTGAACTATCCCGGACTCGCAGGCAATGCACGAAACATCCACACATACGAAGATACCCCCACCGCCACGTCCTATGAAACATATCTCAGGGGAGAGCTTGCCACCTATTCGGAGGATACGCTGGCGCTCTACGGCGCTTTCATAGTCGGCATATACCGTGAGGGGGGCAACCTTGCCGAAAGGATAATCACAAACTCCGTTCATATGTACGGCTTTGACAGCCTTGAAGAAGCCGAAAAAGCCCAATGATCCGGATTATTAATATCAGCGCCCGAATACAGGATCCGGGCGCTGATGCCTTTATGTATAAGATCAGCTTTTGTTTATACTAACTTCTGACCGATGTGTTATCTCCAGTTCAAGACACTTCCATTCCTCTCCGAAGATATGGTAAGTTTCATCCGTTGCGGCGGCATCCCTGAACCCCACCGCCTTGTAGCAGTGATATGCGGACGGATTGTTTTCAAACACTCCCAATGTGACTTTCTCAGCGCCCAGTATATCAAACGCTGTTTTAAGAGCCAGTCTCAGCATCTCTTTTCCGTATCCCCTGCCCCGTTTGTCAGGGTCAACGATGACAAAGCCGAATCTCAGCACTGTCTTTTTCTCATCCGTAAAGCGCATTATCATGTGCCCGACGATACCGTCCTCATCAAATGCGGTCACGGGATAGAATCCGTCATTGTCTGCCTGTTCGTCATACTGCCTGTTCATGTCCTCCGCTGCCGCAGGATAGTTCTCGTATCTGTCGGCGCACCACTTGCGGAATGCGGTCTCATCGCCCGTCCATGTAATTATCTTCTCGGCATCGCATCTCTTGTATGGTCTGAGTCTCAGCATATCAGTTCACCTTTCATATGTCTTTTCTGTATACCAGCATACCGTTCCCGTGCGGGTCGTCATCCGCACCGTACTCCTCACCGACAAAGATGAAGCCGCTCTTTTCAAGCACCCTTGCGGAAGCATCGTTTCCTTTCACCACTCGTCCGTACATGGTCTCGGTTCCGAAGACATTACAGGCATATCTCTGCATTGCCCCGACCAGTTCACACGCATAGCCTTTTCCCCTGTGTTCCCTGCATATCACATAGCCTATCTCAGCGCCGTTTCCCTCGTCGCTGATGCCGATATCACCTATAAGCTCCCCCGTCTCTTTGAGCTCTGCCCCCAGCACATACGGCATTATCTTCTTGTCCGCACATTCGCTGAAAAAAACTATGGCATCCCGTGCTTCATCAATATCGGCATATATCTCGTTAGGAAACCATTTCATCTCATCATCCCGATGATACTCAAACAACCGTTCGGCATCCGTCGTCTCAAATCTTCGCACCCGAATATGCTCCGTTTCAATAATATATCCCATTCTTCCCTCCGAGTATAATAAGCTATCGGTATTTATACTCACACAAAAAGCAGCGGCCGGCGACGATCACTGACCACTGCCCGCTGTTCTGCGTCATTTTCTGCGGTTTGGTTTTGACATCTTCTGCTCATACATCAGCGAATCGCTCTCACGGAGCATATCCTCTATCCTGCACGAACTGTCTGTCTCGCATATGTATGCGCCCCAGCTCATGTTGATGGCATATTTCTCACTGCGGGCGTTGTAATTGTCGATAAGGTCACGGAATTTCTCTATGAAGCGTTCCAGCTTTTTTTCGCTGTAATCCACGGCAAAGACATAGAACTCATCTCCGCCCGCACGCCCTGCGATCTCGCCCGAGTTGCAGCATTTTGTGATTATATTTGCGGCGGCCTTTATCGCCCTGTCGCCCTCATGGTGGCCGAAATCATCGTTGATGTGTTTCAGACCGTCCATATCTATGACGATGGTGCAGACGTTGATAGTGTCCTCAATAGCCGCAATCGCATCCCGTGTCAGCTCGTCAAATCCTCGTCTGTTGAGCATACCCGTCAGTCCGTCACGCACGCTCAGATCCTCCAGCATGCTCACCAGCTTGTTTATGCGGTCGTTTTTGAGCATGGTCTCAAGGGTGATAGACATGGTCAGCACCCATATGTTGAAAAACTCGTTGTATATGTCCTTGTCCATCATCTCGATGGCAACATAGCCGAACATCCGTTCCGCACAGTGAGTGCTTGTGATATAGAACACACGGGGCTTGTTGTTCTTTGCTCTCGGCAGCATATTTGAGAATGAGAATGTCTCGCCCTCCGTGATGTATTCATCGTTCCAGTCCACTACGGTCATCGGGCGGTAGTTGCCTGTGGGCGATATAAAGTCACTGTCGTGAGCAGGTCTGCCGTTGCGGTCTGTGTGCATCATCAGGAAGTACGAATTGAATTCGCCTATGCTGAGGAAATTCTCGGTGAAGACATCTTTCAGACCGTCTATGGTGCTTGTATTATTGAGCTTTAACAGTATCGACTCTGTGTCATACAGGTTATAGCTGAAATTTCGTGTTGACTCCAGCGCATTGTTTATATCCTCGGAAGCCAGCTTGTAATCGAGCTTTTCACAGCCGCAGGACTGGGTGTATATAGGTCTGGGGACAATATGCAGGTCGGCTTTGGTGCTCTTGCCGTCGCTGATGTCGATTATGAGGGACAGCGCCTTAACCGCTATGTCATAGCGCTCCCTTGTGCCCGACGTGATATGCGGTGTGAACTCACGCCCCTCCGGAGTGCCGTCAAAGCCCGACACAGCTATATCCTCGGGGATGCTGAGCCCCCTTGTCTTGAATGCGTTTATCAGGGATATTGCCATATAGTCGTTGGCGCACACCACCGCCTGCGGACGTTGCGGCAGAGAGAGGAAAAAGTCCGCCGCCTCGTCCCCCTTGCCGAACCAGAAATCCCCCTCAAAGACACCTGCGCCGTCTTCTGGCATACCGTGGTCAGCCATCACCTGCCGGAACATTTTCAGTCGGGCAACAGCATCCGGATGTGTCAGATAGCCCGACATGAAGCCAATCCTGGTCATGCCGTGCTTCTCTATGAAATGCTCTGTCAGGGTGCGTATACACTCCGCATCCTCAAAGACGATATTGTAAAATCCCTCAACTGTGGTGCTTATGGACACAACAGGGCATTTGGCGGTGCGCAGCTTCGCAATGACCTTTTCGGTCATTCCCTCAAGGTTGTAGTTGTCACCGTCAAAAATTATGCCGTCAAATCCGTCAAGGTCAACAGACTCGATCAGTTCGATCTCATAGTCGGCATAAAGGGCATTTTTGTTGCCTATTTTACCGAGAGCATTGAAATATACAAGGTTCACTCCCATTTGCTCGGCAACGGTATTCAGCGTGCGGCAAAGGTCTCGTCTGTATCTGCCTGTAAATGAACAGCCGAATACAGCTATGGTTTTAAGTGAATTAATCATGATCTATCCCTTACGATTGGCGAAATGCGCTATACACCGCCATGAGCCGCCCCTTGCGGTCCATCCTGCGGGGTACACAGCCGCCATTTTATAGCAATTATATCATATTGTCAGCTGTTTGTAAAGAGTTTTTTGTGCAAATTTCTTCTATGACAACAAAATCATCGGTACAGGAGAGAGCCATGAAAATAATCATCCGGTTTCACGGCTCTTTACTTGACAATGCAAAAAGCGTTTTATATTTAGACGCATTTTTACAATATAACTGATTATTGCAGTTTACTTGCAATAATTTTTACAATCAAAAAGTGATCAAAATCCGCACTTTTCCGATTTTTTTGCAGTCTCTTTTAGCACGGCGTTACACCACCATATTATCAGTTTATAACTTTGACTGAGCAGTACACAAATACACTACCATAATAAGAAAAAAATCCGTCTTCTATGTCCAAGATCTATGATCAGGTCATATGAACAGTCAATCATATTTAACAGAAATACTATACAAAATTACGGACAGTCATCCGAAAGCGGATATATGTCCGTAAGGTTAAAAATGTTAAATTTTGTAGTAGATGTAAAAACTTGTACAGATTTAATCCTTCTTCTTATAGTTTGAAATAATCATAATCGCATTGATAATATTACATACCGAAAATATTATCCATAACGGTATCGGCAGCTCCACATCCATAACAGAAACGATCAGGATCGTTATACCGATCAACAATACACAAATTGCAGAGATCAGAGAAACTATCTTTTGGACTTTCACGTCTTTACCCCCAATAATTCATTCTATTCATCACAATTACATATCAGCAGAGAAAGCCATATCGCTCTCTCATTTGCCATTATTATACCATGCCGCCCCTTAAAAGTCAATCTCTGCGTACTCTTTTGTATACGGACCAGGAACTCTTATACCGGTAAAGAAAAGTATATCCGAAATAAAAATCGGGACATATCTTGAAATATCACTAAGGCTGTGGTATACTATGTGATGACGGCTGATATCAAAAACCCGGAAAGAGGTCTTGTGATGAAAAAATGGCTGAAAATACCGCTGATAGGCGTGAGCACCGTGCTCATAGCGGCGGCGGGATATGTGGCATCGGTATTCCTGACATATTCAAGGATAGAGGACAATGTGACGATATCCACTGAGGGAAATGCCGAAAGCCCCGCAGAAACAGGTGAAGAATACACCGCTGTATCGTACAACGCCGGGTTCGGCGCATACACGGCAGACTTCACGTTCTTTATGGACGAGGGCAAGGAGAGCCGTGCCCGCTCCGAGGAGAGCGTGATAAACTGCATCAGCAGCATAGCCGACACGGCATTGTCATTTGAGCCTGATATAGCGCTGTTTCAGGAGGTAGACACCGACTCCACAAGGAGTTTTCATGTCAACGAAGCAAACCTGATACGGGACAGATTTGCGGACAGTGACAGCTTTGATGATGTATTCACGCAGAACTATCATTCGGCATATCTCATGTATCCGCTGACAAAGCCCCACGGCGCATCAAACTCGGGACTGCTTACGGAAAGCAGGTTCCACATAACATCGACACTGAGACGGCAGCTGCCAATTGCGGAGGGCGTCAAGAAGATACTCGATCTGGACAGATGCTATGCGGTCTCACGGATACCCGTGGAGAACGGCAGGGAGCTTGTGGTCATAAACCTGCATCTTTCCGCCTACGGCACGGATGCGGCACAGGGCAATGCGCAGCTTGAAATGCTCTTTGAGGATATGAAAAAGGAATATGACAAGGGCAACTATGTCATCGCAGGCGGAGATTTCAACCACGATTTCACCTCCGCTTCAAAGGAATATTTCAACCCCGGCACTGACAAGACATACAGTTGGTGCGCACCCTTTCCCGATGACATCATCCCTGAGGGATTCATCAAATGCACCGATTATTCAGAGGGCATGATGCACACATCGAGATACACCAACATCCCTTATTCCGAGGACAGCTTTGTGGTGATACTGGACGGGTTCATCATATCAGACAACATTGAGTGCACCTATGTGCAGAACATAGAGACGGGATATCTGTACACCGACCACAACCCGGTAGTGATGAGATTCAGGCTGAAAGACTGAATCGTTCAGAGCCTGCCTACAGATAAACGCAAATCGCCATATTATCTCTGATCGTGCATCAGAGATAATATGGCGATAAAAGTTTAAAGCAAGCTCTCAGGTATCAGTATATACCCATTTCATTTGCCTGCTCTTCTGCCTGCATGGTCTCTATGTGACGTGTGTAGGCTTCAAGTATCTGGTTCTCTATCTGCTGTCTTGAAGCAGGTGAGATAGGATGAACAACATCCCTGAAAGTGCCTGTTTCATCTTTTCTGCTAGGCATCGCAACAAAAAGGCGCTGGTCGCCCTGTACGACCTTTATGTCATGAACAGCGAGCTCATTGTCTATCGTGATGGAAACGATAGCTCTGAGTCTGCCTTCGGTGATCGTCTTGCGGATCTTAATGTCTGTGATGGTCATTGTAATTGTCCTCCCGTGTGTGATACTATTCCCGGCCCTAATACGGGAATTATACTAATTCTTCCTCGACGTACAGATAATCTCCAAGCTTCAAACCCCTTATATTCAAGCATTTGTGGCTTGTTTCCTGCCTATGCATCGGTCAGAAATCAGTATTAACAAGGAGTATGACATCCAGCTCCTGCTAAACGCAAAAACCGATATCATACAGCCCATAAAAGATTATCCTATAATATACCCTAAAAGTATATTACATAAAAATGATACCACTGTGGCGTTCAAGATTGGTTAATAATATGTCAGTATGGAGTAAAAGTTATATAAATGATTTGTTTATAAAAATGAAATGTTTACCAACAATCGGTTATAGTCCGAATATATAGCTGTTTTACAGGCATTGACCATATACGTTCCGACCGCAAAAAAAAAACACGGAAAGCCCAAAAAGTCCTTCCGTGTTTACAGGTCGCTGTCTGCGATCAGTTTTTTTACTTCCTCATTGCCGCAAAGCCCAAGGTCAAACAACTTGTCATACTGTCTTGAAGTGATCCTGCCGCTGAATGAATATACGAACTGCCCGTGCTTGCGCTGTGTTCCGTCCCACGAATCTATTATCTTGAGCCATCCTGCCCTGCCCAGCGTCCTCTCCGGATATTTGGCATCGGGGAAGAACTTGTTGGCTATCATAGCCGCCGCCTTTTCATGGCTGGTAAAATCACAGGAATATGTATCTCCCTCGGGGGACATCCACCCCAGCTTGAAACGGTCGTCGTTCTTGAAATACATCTGCTCCAGCGGCAAGGGATACTTGTCATCCGATTCTATTACCTGAACAAAGCCGTAATCGTTCGATGTGAACCTGAAATATCCGTTATTGCCGTCAAGTACTATGGGGAGCATCTCAGGGTCGACCCTGTCCTTGAACTGTGTCTCTGCAAGTGCTTCGGGAGTGTCTATGAATTCATAGCAGTAAAAACCGGTCTCGCCCGCATAAACGGCATATTTTTTCAAGACAGCACCCCCCGATACAGAATGATATATCACCACAAATCCTATTGTATCACCATGTTGAACAAATGTCAAGCATTTTTTGTACGAAGATAAAAGGCTTTAAACAATACACAAGCGAAAAAGCGCAGGTCATGCCTGCGCTTTACACTGTCATAACGACCGTTTATGGTGCCGCTGACCGGGGTCGAACCGGTACGGATATTACTCCGAGGGATTTTCTCACTACTCTATGTTGCCATAGCCATACATAAGTATGTTGTAGTCCGGACTTTGTCTTTGCCATATCCTAACGGACTTAGGCAGCCGGTATAAAGTCTCTACACTCACCCTTGCGGGTTAGCACGGCGTTCTGTCTGCGCCTTCACCGTTTTAGCCGACTTCTGCACCGCCGATTTCTCTGCGGGCACTCTCTGCGGATACACCGCAGACGCACATCAAGTGCGTGCAAACATCAAAGTCCCTTGTGTCTGCCTATTCCACCACAGCGGCATGATACAGCAAAGCCCCGCCACATCTGTGACGGGGCTTGATCTGGTCGGAGTGACGGGACTTGAACCCACGGCCTCTACCACCCCAAGGTAGCGCGCTGCCAATCTGCGCCACACCCCGACTCATGTCAGAGAGCGTTCTCTCAAACAACTATTAGATTATATCACACAAAGAAACGTTTGTCAAGAGTTTTTTCAAAAAAATTTGCCGGATTTTTTTATAACCGGGAAAGCCTTGTCATATCGCCGTTTATTCGTGGTTGGGAAATTAGAAATCGTCAAAATAATATGATAAGTTACTATCTTACGATAAAATGTTATTGATGCATCAGCCGTTTGTGATATAATGAATATGGCATAGTGCCATATTGTCTTAAAGAGGGGTATATATGAAAAACAAACTGATATTGTCATGCATGGCGGCAGTCATACTGTGTGCCTGTGCTGACAGCGGCTCATCACAAGTGACAGAGATAACATCAGATATACAGACAGAAACTCAGGCGACAGAAACACAGACAACGGAGGCTGTGACCGCAGAGACCACGACCCAACAGACCGAAGAAACAACCGCTCAGACAGAAGAAACCACACAGACCGAGGCGATAACTATGTCATATATGGAAAAGTATTCAGACCTTGTTGTGCAAGTCCCTCCGCAGGGCTACGATGAGGCAAGGGAAGGCGTGGAGTATCCCGAGTTCCAGACGCTCATATACTACTCCAACACCGCAGAGAGAGAAACACCCGTAAATGTACTTGTACCGGCAGATTACAGCAAAGACAAGGAGTATCCCGTGCTCTACATCCTCCACGGCTTCTGGGACAATCAGGACTGGATGGCAAGGGATGTCGTAGGGCTAAGTCAGATACTCACAAATCTCCAGGCAGACGGCGAAGCAGAGGAGATGATCGTGGTGCTCCCCTATATATTCTGCAGCAAAGAGATGCAGTACTGCACGGGTATGGACGAAGCAAACTGCCTTGCCTACGACAACTTTGTGAATGATATGATGACAGACCTCATCCCCTTCATCGAGGAGAATTTCTCTGTGGCAAAGGGACGTGAGAACACTGCGATCACAGGTTTCTCCATGGGCGGCAGAGAGGCGCTTTTCATAGGCTTCACCCACCCCGATATGTTCGGTTATATAGGCGCTGTATGCCCCGCTCCCGGTCTTGTCAGCATGGGCTCCATGTTCCCGGGCCAGATAGACAGGTCGGAGCTTTCATTTACCGGCGACAAGGCATATGCGGTGCTCGTGACCTCATCCAAGGTGGACGGCGTTGTAGGAGAATCCCCCGATTCATACAGAGCCATAATGGATGAGAACGGCACGGAGTATCTGACACAGGTACTTGAGAATACAGGCCATGACCACTCCAGCGTCAAGCCCCATCTCTATGACTATTTCAGGATACTTTTCAAGGACAGGTGACCGTCCGTAAAAACCACACCCGCCGTTTTCTCGGCAATTATTGCGATTAAGTCCTTAATGTCTTGATTTTGTCGTCGGTTCATGCTATACTCAATGACGAAAGAAGCTGTGCTTCACCGCTTTTATGAAGCACGGCAGGACAAGGAGTTGCACTTATGAATATAAAAGCACTTGTTGAATTTCTGCTGGGTGCGGTGATACTGACAGGCTGCGGCGAGCCGAAGACCGCTCCCGAAAATGAAAAGACCGAGACCGCCCCTGTATCCGTGCAGACCGTTCAGAACGAAGCTCTGACACCTAAGAAACACACAGTAGACCCGACAAAGCCTGTTATGGCGCTGACCTTTGACGACGGACCCAACACAACGGTGACACCGAGGGTACTTGACGCACTTGAAAAATATGACGCAGTCGGCACATTCTTTCTCATAGGCGACAACATCAACGATGAGAGTGCAGAGCAGGTACGCCGTGCCTACGGCATGGGCTGTGAGATAGCGAGCCATTCGCTGACCCACTCATATATGGACAAGATGAGCGCCGACGACATAATAGCCGAGATGTCCGAGACCTCAAAGCGCATAAAGGATATAATCGGTGTTGAGCCTGTCTTTTTCAGGCCGCCATATATCGCTGTCAGCACCACGATGTATGAGAATATAGATATGCCGTTCATATGCGGCTTCGGTGTGAACGACTGGGTATCCTCCACGACAAAGGAACAGCGCATAGACGGCGTGATGGATGCCGCTCAGGACGGGGCTATCATACTGCTCCACGACTTCGGCAACAACTATTCTACCGCTATGGCGCTCGATACCATAATCCCCGGACTTCAGGAGCAGGGCTACCAGCTCGTCACCGTGTCCGAACTTTTTGAGGCAAAGGGCAAAGATCCCCACAGCGACGAATTCAGGAACAAGGTCATATCCCTTGTTCAGTGATAAGAGTGCCGGGCAGTCGGTACTTGACTTCCATATCCATATCATTCAGAGAAAAACAGGATGTAGGCAGATCCCGATCCGGCATATGGACACTTTTGTAAAAAGGCTGTATCTTAAAGCCCCACAGCATCACAAAGATACTGTGGGGCTTGTTTTACTGAGCCTTTTTCATAAGCTCCGCACCGGCGTTCCATGCCTTGCCGACCTTTTCGCCGACAGCATAGTAACCGCTCCTGTACTGGTCAAAGATTAGGGCGTTCACCTTTTCGGGTATTATCTTGTCCTTGTCCCCGACAACACGCTCCTCAGCGCTTACATTCACAATTTTGCCCACTATGGCGTGCATATTCTCCGTGTCTATCTCCTCCAGAAGCTCACATTCCAGAGCCACGGGATATTCTGTGATGATCGGTGCATTGACAAACTCGCTCTTTACGGCATGACAGCCGCTTTTCCCGAACTTGTCCGGCATTTTGTTGCCCGTTGCTATGCCGAAGAAATCAGCCGTTTCCATATTCGGCACATCGGCGATACTCACCGTGAAGGCTTTTGTCTCCATGATATTCTTTGTTGTCTTATGATCTGCGTCGATAAAGAGTGCGATCTTGTCCATGTCACAGATCTGTGCCCATGCGGCATTCATTGCGCAGATGCTTCCGTCAGCCCCGTATGCTGCTATGATAGCCACAGGCATTGGAAACAGTGCAGGCTGTACGCCCAGATTCTTTCTCAAAGTGATCATCTCCTATCGGAATACGGTCAGTGGTTTATCCTTATACTGTTATTTTATCACAACTATCCCCCGTGTCAAGTGTTTTTTCGGAATGTTCGGAAGAGATTTCCCGTTCACCGATGAAGTGTATATGTTTTTGTTGCAATTTGCGGTGTAATGTGTTAAAATCATTACAGGCGTTTGCAGTGACAAAAACGCAGATTAACAGATCGGAAATGATAGTCCGCATTATCATCGGCAGGAGACAGATATGTCATACAGTGAGCTTATAAAAAACTTTGACCGCATCAGGGAATATATGATAGAGTTTTATGTGTACGGCTTCAAGTCAAGAGAGGAATACACACAGAAAAGCTCTCGTTCCTATGACGACGAGCGCCGCAGGCTGGAAAGCTGGTTCGGCGATTATATCAGGATAAACTATACTCCCGACGGAAAGAACTTCTCCCTGTCGATAGACAGCAGAAGCACAGGGGGATGCCCTCTCTATGCCGCATGGAAAGCCAAGAGCTTCACCGACGGTGCGATAACGCTGCACTTCATCATATTTGACATACTGTATTCGCCCGAGATAAAGCTCAGCCTGAAAGAGATCGTTGATAAAATAGAGGACTACACGTCGCTGTTCTCCTCTCCGAGAACATTTGATGAGTCCACCGTAAGAAAAAGGCTGAGAGAGTATATATCCCTCGGTCTGATACGCTCTGAGGGCAGGGGCAGGAATATCCTTTTCAGCAGAACGGAGGATACCCCTCTGAACTGCACCGACGTGCTGGAGTTTTTCTCCGAAGTATCCCCCTGCGGTGTGGTCGGCTCATATCTTCTTGACAAGACGAAGCGCAACGATATATTCACTTTCAAACATCATTATATCACGGCGGCGACCGACAGCGAGATAATTTTCAGACTGTTTGAAGCCATTCACGAACATCGCTGTATAACGATAGAGACGTTCAAGATGCATAAAAGCGGTTCTGACACTGCAAAGCCCATGAAGGCAGTGCCGCTGAAGATAATGATGAGCGTACAGAACGGCAGACAGTACGTCATGGTATATGATCTGCAAAGAAAGGTCATCGTCCCGGTCAGGACATACAACATAGCGTCTGTGACCGGTGAGGAGGTCTGCGTTGAGCATGAGACATACCGCTCCGTGCTTGACGGTATGCTTCCCCACATCTGGGGCGTCAGCACCGTTAACCGTGCGGGCACGGGAATGGACCATATAGAATTCACCGTCAGATTTTCCGACGGTGAACAGTATATCTATGAACGGCTTGAACGTGAGAAGCGATGCGGCACTGTCACAAGGCTGGACGATAACACCGCTCTTTTCTCTGCCGATGTGTTCGATGCCCGTGAGCTCGTGGTATGGATAAGAACGTTCATCTGCCGCATAACCTCGTTCTCATGCTCTGACAGCCATATCGAAGAAGTATTTGCGGAGGATCTTGACAGGATGTACAAGATGTACGGCATTACGGAGGAGGATGAGGATGTTCTTCAGTGAGGTATACGGCGTTTACTTCAACGCCATGGCGGAGATACTGAGATGCGCCGCAGACCACCCCATAGATATGGCAGAGATGCGAAAGATAATAGCCGGTCACGCATTCGGCGAGAGCGGTGTCTTTATCGAGCAATGTATAAAGGACGAAAAGTGGCAGCTCATGACCGCCGACGGCAGGACCAACATACAGCACGCCCCTACAATGCCCCTCACGCTCCTTGAAAAGCGCTGGCTCAGAGCCATACAGAGCGACCCGAGGATAAATCTCTTTGATGTGGTCATGCCCGACCTCTCAGATATCGAGCCGCTGTTTTATCCGGATGATATACTCATCTTTGACAAATATTCCGACGGCGACCCTTATGAGGATGAGGATTATATCCGCCATTTCCGCATGGTGCTGAAAGCCGTAAGGGAAAAACGCCCTCTGAAAATATGCACTCTGAGCAGAAAGGGCACTGTCACAAAGTCGGTCTTTCTCCCTGCCGTGATAGAATATTCCGAAAAGGATGATAAATTCCGTGCGGTGGGTACAGGGAAACACGGCAATACTGTCAACATCGCCCGCATATTATCCTGTAAGCTCACCGACGAACAGCCCCCCGATATTAAAAACAGCCACACCGCAAGAACGGTGGAGTTTGACCTTACAAACGAGCGCAATGCCCTTGAACGTGTCATGATGCACTTTGCGCACTTTGAAAAGCAGGCGGTCAAAACGGGTGATAAGACATATCATGTTTCACTCTGCTATGACAAGGATGACGAGACCGAAATGGTCATAAGGCTCCTTTCATTCGGTCCCATGGTCAGGGTGACCGCCCCGGAAAGCTTTGTCGCCCTTATAAAACAGCGCCTTATCAGACAGAAAAGATGTGCGGAGAGCAATGTTCATTACTGATTTCTGACCGATGTATAGACAAGGAACAAGCCGTAAATGCTTGAATATAAGGGATTTGAAACTTGGAGATCGTCTGTACATCGAGGAAGAATTAGTATAAGGCGTATGACCTTCGGTCATACAAGTATAAACGACATTATAAGAGAGAGCACCGCCGCCAGAACAGGAAATCCGATGAGGGTAAACAGCCATTTGCCAATGAGTGTCTTGCCGTAGATATAGGGCTGCAGGTCCTGTGTGCCCTCTATTATCCACGCCTTGGTCTTGCCCACCCAGTACCAGTCGATGAATATCCTGTCAAACAACCCCATCATCAAAAGTATGGTACATATCTGAATAAAGCCGTCGGTAAATCCAACTGTGCCGTTTATCCCATAGACTGCGACAAGGGGAAAGACGATCAGGGGTATTATACTGTAAAGCCGAAACAATTTTAAGCCCCTGTCTATCTTTTCCTGTGTGGTGAGCCCATTTGCGATGACTCTCTCCTTCACTTCCTTCTCATAAAAAAACACCATATTGACAGGACTGTTTGCTATGCCGACCACACAGGGGATAAGCAGCAGAAAGCAGGCAACGAGCCCTTCGATAATAACTGTTCCCATTACTGTTCCTCCTTGATATAACGGTACACCGCATCAAATATCAGGTCGACATTTGTCTGCAGTGCGTATTCATAAAACGTTTCCTTGTTCTGATACATGGCATAGACGGTCTTGATAAAATTCGCCGCCACGCCCATGTCTGCATCGCTCCGCACCCCTTCTATCCGGGATACCAGCTCCCCTATACGTGACATATCCGACGGGTCATTGAAAAACCTGCTGTCGGTGATGTGTGTTTTGAGCCACACCCAATCTTCAAGCCCGATGCGGAGCATGAAATTGTTTTCGGGTCTGAAAAACTCACGCAAATGAGCCAGAAAATCCCCGATCGTCACTCCCCTTTCAATATAACAGGATAATTCGACAAAATTCATCTCGCCCATATCCTTTATCATCGCACAGACAAAGCTCTCCTTTGAGTCAAAGAAATTATAGAAAGTGCCCGTAGCGACACCTGCCGACCGTGCCACAAGAGCCACGGTCATCTTTTTAAAGCCGATCTGCGCCGCCAGCTCCACACCGACAGAGATGAGTTTCTTCCTTATCTCTGCCCTCTGTTCATCCGAAAAACCCGATGACATAACGCCCTCCTTATAATGAATATTTAACATCAAATGTTCACCCTGAATATTACCACAAAAATATTCATTTGTCAAGACTTTTTTGCAAAAAAGTTTTTATGGCTTCTGACGGTATTTCCGCCGTGATATGATGTTCACAATATCTTGACACATTCCTGTATATTTGATATAATATAGGATGTAAAAATATATGTACCCGAGGATAACAAAATGAGAGTAGGCATCGACCTTGGCACCACAAACACAGTGGTGAGCTATATAGACGAAAACGGCATATGGAACAGGCTGAGTTTCTCAAACGGCAGCAGTGAGGACAGGTACTTCCTGCCTTCAAGAGTCGCCGTAAAGGACGGCATGGTCATCGTCGGCAGACCCGCCGCAGAGATGCTCTTTACATCGCCCGCAGACGTGGTGTGCGATGCAAAAGCCAATATGCCCGAACCCGATAAGGAATACTACATAGGCGGTCTGACCATGACCGCAGAGGAAATATCGGCACATATACTCAAAGAGGTATACAGCGAGCTTGAACGTCAGTTCCCCGAGGAGCGCACATTCAACGCATTCGTGACCGTTCCCACAGGCTTTATGACAGAAGCAAGACTGGCAACAAAGCAGGCTCTGAGAGATGCAGGGTTTGAAACTGACGAGAACTGTCTTACCGATGAGCCCATAGCGGCAGCGGTGGCATACGGCACACGCCTTGACGGTGACAAGCTGGTGCTCGTGGTGGACATTGGCGGCGGAACATTCGACCTGTCGCTCATGAAAACAAGCATCGTTGGTGCTTCCACGGGGGCAGGCAGGCTTGAGCCCGTGGGTCACGGCAGGGATATGCATCTGGGCGGAAATGATGTGGACGACATACTCGTAAAGGCTATGTCGGACAGTTTTGTAAGAGCAGGCGGCATCCCCCTCGACCATCCGCAGGGAACGCAGTTCCGTGATATGCAGATAGCCTCCGCCGGACAGCGTCTGCGTTCGCTGACAATAGACATAAAAAAACAGCTCTACTCCGCTCCCGACCGTTCTGCTTATGCGTATATAAGAGATCTTTACGGCAAGGCTGACCTTGATTTCACCATATCTCCCGATGAATATATGTCGCTCATGGCAGACATAAACAAGAGATATGAGCGGTGTCTCGGCAATATATTCGTGGGTACGGGGTATTCGCCAAAGGATGTTGACCATGTGATAGTGGTAGGCGGTATGGCTCATGAGATATGTCTGAGACGGATACTCATGCGTATGTTCGGCGAGAACAGGCTCATAGTCCCCGAAGATGCCATGTATCTTGTTTCAAAGGGTGCGGCAATATGCAACAGCGATCTGAAGCTGGCGGTGGAGAACCGTGCATACACCTCGATAGGACTTTTGAAAGACAATGGCAGAGCAGTGGAAAACATCATCAAAGAGGGCTGTACCGTAAAGACCGGTGAGATATTCACCGCTGAGCTGTCCCCTGCCGAGCCGGATGCTACTGCCGTCCGCATACAGATAGTGGAGTATACGGGTGAGTTCTCTCCCGAAAGATACACTGTCATACTATCCGGGGACATACCCATAGCGGAACGGGGCTTCACACTGTTCAAGAGACCTGTAAGACTCATGCTGGAAGCGGCTTTCAGCGAGGACAAGATACTTGACCTGACCGTAAAGCAGAAAGGCAGGACAGACAGGCTCGATGTCAGGCTCGGAGGTAACAAATGACTCTGAAAGAATGGCTCGGTATACGGGCTTTTGATATAAACGAGGGCGACACCGCAGATGTGTTCGCACAGCTTTTGGCTTATCTTGACAAGAGTGGTGCTGTCTTTGCAGACCCTGCGGATATTTCGATAGACGACGGTGAGCTTGTTTTCAGACGGTCATACGGATTTGATGAGAACTACCGTCCGATAAAGGCAGAGGACGCTCCTTGCGACGCTGTCTTTGCCGCAGGGATAATGCTTTATCACAAGCTGAGCGGCGAACTGCCCGACATGGCGAATACAGCTCTGCTGCTTCTGGGAGCAAGGTCTGATAACAGTGTTAGCCTCTGCTCATGCCCCTCGACCTCTGCCGACGGGATCATAAAAGCGATGACACGCATTTTGCCCGAAAACAGGATCAGCGCATATCAGGCGCTCGATATGCTGGCGCAATACCGCTCAAAGGCAAGGATAGACTACACCGAGGAGGAAACAGGCACAGTGCTGTTCTCTGAGGAGATACCGCTTGACAGCGCTGTGACGGTATATGTGCCGACAAAAAAGGAAACAGACACAGCGGAGATATTTCCCGGCTGTGAGAAGATAGAGATACCGTACCGCAGGGTAATAAAAAGCTACATATGCCCTGTAAGTCTCACCGAAAGCGCCCCGTGTGAGCATAGGGAAAGACACACGGAGGGCAGGATATTCGCATTTGATGCAGGCTCTCATCTGAGGGCGGCGCTTTTTGACACGGACGGTACTTTGTCCGACATAGCCGATGTACCTCTGCATGGTGGGGAGGACATATCCTGTCTGTCACAGAGGATATTATCCGAAAACGGATATGACGCCGCCAAGGACAGGATCGCCGCTACCGACCGCACAGCACTTCGGGCGGATGCAACAGTTCCCTTCGGGAGTGCGCTGGGAGTATATCAGACAGAGCGGCCATCTCTCTTTGCCTGTCTCGGAAGCGAAGCACACATATGTGCATACGGCATTGAGGAAAGCTGTGTCACCGTCCCCCTCGGCAAAAAGATGTCGGAGATAATGACAAAGGATATGCTCTCTACCCTCAGGATATCCTATCATGTTGACCTGTCGGACGAGGTGCTCCACAGGGATGCGCTGGATAAGATACGCATGGCGGCGGATGATATGATAAAGAAGCTGTCATTCTCGCCGTCTGCCGAAAATTCGGCCGAAATAATGTATAACGGTGAAATGAGGCATTTTGACTTTGCCTATGACAGATACCGCTTTGAGAATATGGTGAGGGATATCATCACCGACCTTATCAGCGCCGTTGACGAAGCTCTCAACACCGCAAAAACGAGCCGTGAGGAGCTGAGGGCGACAGCCGTGAGCGGCGGTGCGGCCTGTATGCCCTGTCTTAGAGCTGTTTTTGAGACGGAAAACGTTGAAACGGTTTATATCCGCCGTCATACGGCGGCACGGGGCTGTGCGGTCCGTGCCGATATGCCGACATCTGTGAATGATGCTGTCGGCTTTGACATAGGCGTACTCAGCATACCTATAAACAGCAGTATGCCCGTATTCAGCACTCTGATAAAGGCAGGCACTCCGAAATCGGATTGCAGGTTCACATATTCCTCAGAGGGGCTCAGACCCGAGGAAAAGGACGGCAGAAAGCAGCTGATACTGAAAATATACAAGCGTAAAAAGGGCATGGAGCACGTCAAGAGCCCCTATGACCCCGAAGGAAGTGCGATTGCCTATTTAGGTCGTGTTACCGCAGATATACCGAACGGCATGGATGATGACGACAGGATAGTTTTCACGGTCATGACCGACGGGGTAAATTTATCGGCATCAGCCGAGGCGCACCGCCGAAAGGGAACTGTCGGAAGGCTCCTTGGCAGGATAACGGGTGCAGACGAATGGGAAAAGCCGCAGGAGATAAGGACGGAAGTGCGATGACCGATATCAGGATATCATGGTACACTCTCACAGAGGATCTTGGCCCGGGAAAGCGGTTCGCGCTGTGGGTGCAGGGGTGCAAAAGAAACTGCAAGGGCTGCATAGCCCCCTCGCTTCGGGATATGGACGGCGGCGAGGTCATGAAGATATCAGACCTGGCGAAAAGTATCATATCATCCGGGGCGGACCTGACTATCAGCGGCGGAGAGCCGTATCTTCAATCGGAGGCGCTCTGTGTACTGATAGACACTGTACGCACATCAAGACCGCAGACAGGTGTGATATGCTACACGGGCAACACCTATGAGGATATATCATCCGACCCGCTGACGAGCCGTGTGGATCTGCTCATAGACGGTGAATACATCGAGGAACTGGACGACGGCAGACCGATGAGAGGTTCATCAAATCAACGGCTCATTTTTCTCACAGACAGATATGACACAAAGGATCTGCCTGCAAACAGACAGAACAGGTTCATATTCACGGAGAAGGGCTTCAGAATGACGGGGATACCGTCCGATGGTGCTAAGGCTCTGATAGATATGATGTCAAACGGAGATGCATATGAAAATAAATGAAGTCTTTATACTGACAGGCTGGGCGGACTGCGCAGACAGCACGGAATTCACACTTAACACGCCCGACGGCACAGTGATGATAAACAACGACGGTCAGACCGATGCAGACGGCATGATAATAATAGCAAACCAGTCAGACGGTACTCTCTTTCTCGGTCAGACCTCAGAACCGGTCGACCTGGTGCTGAACATAAAGTCACTGATGGGCAGTCTGCCTTTTCTGGAATGGAGCGTTGCCGATGCCCAGGCAGCATTCAGGGGTGAATATGACTGCAAGCGTCTGAGCGGAGACAAAGTGATCTTCACCGCAGTATCCGACGGGTGGAGCATATCCGTAACAGACGATGAGAAAGAAATAAAGCACGAAAGTCGTTATGAGTTTTCGCCTGACGACATAGACGGTAATATAATCAGCGATCTGAAAATGCTCTCATACTACGGAAGCACATCCGAAGTCAACAGGGCAAAACAGCTTCTTAACTCCCGTGCGACAGTGAACGAAGCCGAAAGGATGATCGCTGAGCTGATTAAGCGTTCACATGACGATCTTACAAAATACCGCACGGAGATATAAAAACCAACCGGGAGGGCATATGGCCACAGATGTTTCCGTAATGCGCCTGAGACAAAGTGAGATAAACAAAAGGATAGAGCTGCTTCAGGCACAGCTAAAAAACGAAAGAGCAGCTTACACTGCCGAGAGCACAAGGCGTCTTAAAGACCTGACAAGGGGTATAACGGAGCGCATAGAGGCTCACGACAGTCAGACAGACAGCGCATACCGCAAGGCTCTGGAACGGCATACCTCAGAGACGGAAAAGGCATTGCAGGAAAAGCTGTCCGCACTCAGAACGGAATATGACAGATTAAGCTCCGAAATGACCGAACAGCTCGCCGCAGAGCAGAAGGAAAGAGAAGAACTTCTGCTGATGCAGGAGAAGTTTGAGGAAGCATACAGGTCACGCCTTGAATTTGCAAAGGGACAGGCTCTGGAGGTGCAGTCGAGATTTACAAAAAAGCTGACCGAGGTAATATCGGATGTGCCGCTGGAATGGTTTCTGCCCGGGCATCTTGACCTTTACCGCAGACGAGCCGACGAGATAGACAGGTGGATAAGGAACGGACTTTATGAAAGTGCGGCAGGCATAGGCGACGATCTGCTGATGCAGCTGAGCTTTGACACATTGGAGACCGAGGAACGGTTCGGTAAATGGTCACACTGGCATGAGCTTCTCAAAGCGGTCATCAAAGAGGAAGAACAGATGTTCACGGCGGCTCACAGACTGCCCGAGGATATGCCGCTGTTCGGCGCATATCTGAAAATACAGGATCTGCGGCTGTCTGACGAGATACTCGACAAATACACAGACGGCGGATATTCCGCAATGCACAGGGAATATGATATGACCGCCCGTATCTTTGAGCAGGGCATTCCCGACACGGAAGAAGATATAAGGCATTATATGATAGAAAACCCGGAAAAGTCTGATAAGGCTGACGACCTGATGATGTATGAGATGATACAGGCGGCTGTAGACAGACAGAAAGCGGAGAGAAAACTCATAAGCACCATGCACAGCCGTATGAGGGCATGGAACGAACGTTTGGAGATATATAAGGATGTCCGCTCCGCACTGGCGGAGGCAGGATGCAGATGCAGGCTGTCCGACAGCGGAGACACACATATCATCACATTTTCCGATGATATGGATGTTCACGGGTTTGAACTCATACTTGTCCCCGTGCTCCGCAGACAGGATGAACAATGGATAAACCTCGTATCGTGCTATGTGCCCGATGGGATAGGCAAGGAAAGGTATGATGCGGTGAGGAGCGCTCTTGCACAGGTGATAACAGCAAGAGGGATAGATATAGACTACCGCAGAACAGACGAGCAGGATATGCAGGAGAAGATACACACCGTATGCAATGACAAGATAATGCTCGTCAACGGCAGACTCAACTGATAATACTAATTTCTGACCGATGCAATTATCTTCTGACGAGGATAGACAAGAAACAAGCCGTAAATGCTTGAATATAAGGGATTTGAGACTTGGATATTGTCTATACATCAAGGAAGAATTAGTGTAATGCGACAAAACATACAGAGAGGTGGACTTATGAGCTATACAGGTGAGATAGAAACTGTGCCATTGGTGGCAGAGCTTGCTTTCGGGGTATTGTCCTTTACAGTGGGAAATGTCGGCAGAGCCGTTTTCGGCGTGGCGACCGCCCCTGCCCGCATACCCGATGCTATAACAAGCGCAAGGCTTCATGGCGTGAACGAACAACTTGACAGTGCCATGACCAATATTTTTCATTTTGACGAGAAAGTAAGCGCCGAGCTTGCCTCCGCCCGTGCGGATATAGACAGGCAATACTCCGAGAGCCTGTCGCAGATACAGAAAAGACTTGAAAGCAGCGGTGACACCGATATATTCATCGCTGAATGCTCTGCGGCGGCAGAAAAGCTGTGCAATGACATAGAGGCGGCGCAGAAGGAATTTGATGAGAAATACATATCCGCCATAAACACCGAAATGAAGAAATGCACCGCAGAGACCGCCATACTCAGAAGAAACGCCGAAGATATCATCGCCCGCGCGGAAAATGATGAGAAGAAAAAAGAAGCGGCGGCAGGATATGCCGAAAAGATGATAGCATCGTTGAGATCCGCCCTTGAAGTCCTTGACGCAAGGGACAGCAAAAAGGCGGCAGAAGCGGTAAGGCTGTGCAGTGAACAGCTTGACAAAGCCGAACAGCGCCTTGCTTCGGGTATGAGCGAAGCCGCTCTGATAGATGTGTATTCTGCTGAGGATGCCTTCTATCTGCGATTGCAGGACATATTGACTGCCGAGGCAACGAACAGACAGAGGTATATCAATGCCAAAACAGCCCTCACACAGCTCAGAGAGGCATATGACGCCGCAAAGCACGGTGAGATGACCTTTGAGAGCACTGCTTCGGGCACTCCCATCACTAAAACAACGGATGATATGCCGCTTTATTTCAGGGGCGACTATGAGCGTATCGGCGGCGAGATAGCCGTTCTTGAAAAAATGCTTGAAGGCTCATACACCGACATAGGCAGGGAAGAACTTGCCGACATAAGACGCAGAACGGCAAGGATCGGTGCAGATTTCACCGCCTGCACACGGACCGCATATGAGCGTATGCACAATGAACTTCTGAGAAAAGAGACCGCCAAGGTGCTTGCCGCACGCTACCGTTCAAAGGGATACAGCCTTATACCGCTGACGGCAAAGGACAAGGAGTATTCCCCCCTTGACAGGATAGTTCTGCGCTTTCAGAAAAACGGCACGGACGAAAGGCTGTATCTGTTCCTCGATGCCAACGAGAACGGCGGCCATGTGAATATGAAAATAGATATAGAAGACCATACCGACTATGAGGGCGGTTTCGATGAGGTAGAGCTTGCCCGTGAAAAAGAACGCAAAGCCAACTGTGAAGCCATAAAAAGCTCGGCCGTGGGCAAAGCGATAGGTCTTAAACAGCGGTGCAAGAACCCGGGCGTGATCGACACATACAGACCCGAATGACGGAGGTAACCGATGTCCTCGATATTCAACAACACTTCCACCAGAATATTCTGTATCTCAGGTGAGCTGAGCGACATATTCTGTCTGCCCAACGGGTGGATAGTGAATTTTGACGAGCTTCTGAGCATAAGGCTGAAAGAAATGGGCTTTTCGGGAGTGGTATTCTGCTCAACACAGCGGAATATGGTGTACTCCACAGATGCCGCCGGAGTACGTGCAACGGATATACTCACAGGCAGAAAAAAGCCTTCAGCACAGCCAGCAAAGCCGACAGAACCGGAACCTGTATCAGATGATTACAGCTGGCTTGACGATGATGCACCCTCAGAACCTGCTCCCTCTCCCAAGAAGAAAGAGGAGAAGCTGAAATACACAAGAAATATCGCCAAGGATCAGCTGTCTGTCGCAACGGACAGATATATGCGTGATACAGACGAGCCCAAGGCGATAGTGTTCACATCGCTTGAGGATCTGATTCGCCTTGCCTCGACAGACGAAGGCAGGCGGCTTCTTGAACGATTTGAAGAGTGGAAATCACTGCCGAATGAAAATAAGAACATATGCATACTTCTCTCAAAGACGCTCGACAGCTGCGGACTTCAGAATATGCTCCACGACAACCGTGTAGCGGTGCTTGAATCCCTATTTCTCAGAAAGAACGAATTCAACCGCAATGCAAGTCTCTGCGTGGGAACGCCCCTCAGCGACGAGATAGAGAACCTGCTTGAATATCTGCGCATAGCAGGTCACACCTATACCGTGAACGGTGTGGAAAAGCATTCATATCTGCGCTTTCACAGAGATCAATACAAGCGCATAATAAGGACGCTCAGCTTTTGCAGCCGTGACAGCGGCTTTACTCAGCTGAAATCCATGAAAGAGATCATAGAACGGTATATGGAAAGCGCAGGCACAGAGGAAGTACCCATATCCCCCGAGACAATAGACCACCTTTATCCCGATTCTGCGGCAGGCTCAAAGGACGACACGGACCCCATGCAGATACTGCGAGAAAAGCGGGGATGGGAACCTGCCTACAATGTTATAAACAGTTTCATTACCGGCTGGCGTATGCTCTATCCCGAGGGCGCAGACAACGATGACAGGGGCACCGAGCTGACTGTTGACAGATTTGAACCTGTCTCGGACAGCAGGAACATAGGCAGTGTGCCGAATTTCGTTCTTGAAGGGCCGCCCGGCGTGGGCAAGACAGCCATTGCGAACCTTATCGGACGCATACTCCAGAGAGAGGGTATAATCCGCTCCGGTCACACCGTTATAGGCTCCCGTGACAAGCTGGTCGGTGAATATGTAGGCTCTACCGCCATCCGCACCGCTTCGCTCATAGAGGAGGCACAGGAGGGCGTTCTGCTGGTGGATGAGGTGTACTCCATAGCTGAGCAGAACGGGCAGAACATATCCTACTGCGATGAGGTCTTCAACACCATAGTTGCGGCGATGACCAACAAGAACTATCATTTCTGCGTTATATTCGCAGGCTATGCAGACCGCATGAACGAGGTCTGGAAGATGAACGAGGGGCTGTTCTCACGTTTCGGTGCATCAAATGTGATAAGCCTTAATGAATATGAGCCTCCACTGCTGCAAAATATCTTTGAGTCACAGTTTGGGACTCCGGAGGGCATAAGCGGCACAAGAACAGTGCTGTCCGACGATGTGAGAAATGATCTGCCCGTATTCTTTGAGAACTACTTTGCAGACCGTGACAGAAAGAATTTCGGCAATGCGAGAGATGTAAACAACCTTGTCAGTGATGTGAAGCGTGCCGCTTCATACCGCAGTACCTGTAACGGACTGACAGGCGGTGTCATAACAGTCGAGCGCTGTGACTTTGAGGACAGGGCGGAACTTTTCAGAAAGAGAGGTTTTTCCGCCGAGGACATATATTCAAAGCTCCATGACTATGTGGGAATGGACTTTCTTGAAGATATGTTCAACGACCAGCTGGCGCTCCGTGTGGAGTGTATGGAAAAGGGACTCCCTTATCCCGGTCCTTCTCACATGATATGGGCAGGAAGCCCTGGTACGGGCAAATCCACCGCCGCACAGCTCACCGCAGAATTGTATCACAGTCTTGGCATACTCGGCTCGTCCAAACCTATATATGTCGATGCATCAGAGCTCACAAGCGTGTATGTGAGTGGAAGTGCAGGCAAGATGAACGAAAAGATAGACGAAGCGTGCCAGAAAAACGCCGTGCTTATAATCGAGGAAGCATATCAGCTGCTTGAAAAGGGCGGAGAAGATGCCATACACGCCATGCTCAACCGCATGGAGACAGACAGGGCGAATTTCAATCTGATACTCATACTCTATAAGGACAAGGTGCAGGAATTCCTGAACAGAAATCCCGGACTGGCATCAAGGCTGAAAGTATATGAATTCCCTGATTACGACGCAAAACAGCTCTATGAGATATTCCTGCTCATGTGCAGAAAATCCCGTGATGAGGTATCAGAGGGATGCAAGGCGGCGGCGAGGGAGTATATCGACAGGCTGTATCTGTCCGGTCGGGCATCCGAAGGCAACGCAAGGCTTATACGTCAGCTGACAGATACCATGAAACAGCGCAGATATGAGCGCATACTGAGAATGATCGCCGCAGAGCGCTTCGGAGAGGATACGGCAGAAAACCGCAAGAAAGCCTCCGCCGCCCGTGCTATGGGAACGGTGAAAGTGCCGGACGGAGCATATGTCTTTACAGAGAGCGATCTGCCCGAATACGGTGAAGCATGATGATATACACTATGAGCTATGGTCATCCCCTGTGGGATGAGACTGCCGACTTTGCGGAAAACTGCTCCTGGCGTGCCGGCAAAGTACTGGCACATCAGATGAGAGACAACCGTTTCTCTGACAACGAACGGGTATTCGCCGCAACAGAAGACGGCAGGATCATCGGGTTCTGTACTTTTTCGGAAAAGGACTCTCTTCCCGACGATGCTCCTTATACGCCGTTTATCGGTTTTATGTTTGTGGACGAGCTGGCAAGGGGCAGACGCATATCTCAGAAGATGATAGGAGAAGCAGAAGCATTCGCAAAACACATGGGCTTTGATGCTATATACATAATCAGCGAAGAACAGGGCTTGTACGAAAAGTACGGCTTTGTGAAAACAGATGACTGTAAAACTGTATACGGCACAGTCGAACAGCTTTTGATGAAAAAGCTGTGATAAGCATTTCATAAGGAGATCTGATGATGAAACACGAGAGTGATCTTTGTGAATTCTATATATCACTTGTCGGCGGCTCGGCATCGGGCAAGACATCGTTCATATCGGGAGTGGTACAGCTTCTGGTGAGTCAGGGGCTGTCTGTGGGCAAGGCAGGCGATGAAAAGTATATCTATTTCAGACCCGTTGCAGTAGGCAGCGGAGAGATAGATGCTCGCCCTGAACCTGTCAAAACAGCCGCACAAGCCATACCGCAGATATCGAGCCCATTCATGTCACAGAGTGCTGGCGGCGGAGGCGGTGCATTCTCCGCAGTGGGAGGGGCACCCTCACCGCTGAAAGACAAGGCACAGGTGCCCTCACTCAATGTGACCGACAAAGAGGGTGCCGACAGGCTTGGCACCGCACAGCAGGTGGAAAGACTGATACGTCAATGGCAGATATTATCGGCAGAGAACGCAGGCACCAAAAGGGCAGGCTTCCATGCCCCCACGGACAAGGTGAGCTTTGCCGAGATGACCTTTGAAGTCATCATCAACGACGTTCCCAGAGCAAAGCTCAGGATCACAGACTACGGCGGTGAGTTTATAGACGACCCCGACGGCACTGTACAGAACGTGTACTCAAAACTCATAAACCACATCTACAACAGCGACGGAGCTATCATCCTCGCCAATGTGCGTGCTATGGAGGAACACATCGACGACACATTTGATGCAAACTCCAGTATGTTCAGAGCGGTCGGCGTGAACCGCTCCATATCGGCAGACAGCATAAACTCATTGTTCCGCAGTATGGGAGAAAAGAAGGACTTCACTATCGTCGCCGCACTCACACAGACGGATAATCCGTTCATAGACAAGCGTCTCAGCGAGAACAATTTCAGGCGGCCGCTGACCGAGCTGAAAAAGAACATTCTACGCCCCACATTCCAGTGTGCGGCAATGCGAAAATGGAGCAGCGGTCTTCTGCCTGTGACGGCTGTGGGCACAAAGCGTGACGGTTCGGCAAATGTGGATAAGCTCAATAATCTGATAGAGGATGCCGTAATATCCCCCCACGGGATAGACACAGCAGTGCTTTTCTGCCTGTACAACGGCGCTCTCGCCCGAAAAAAGGAACTCAGCAGGGAGCGTGATTCGTTATGCGGTATGTTTGCAAGACCGAAGCTGTTTGCGGACAAGGCTGAGAGGGAAAAATTCTCGGAGCTTTGCTCACAGATAGACGATCTTTCAGCGATAGCAGACGCACTTCATTCGGACCCACAGCTTTTTGAGGAGGTATTTGAGGGAGAATGTGCCCTTGAAAAGACCACCGTCGTGGGCGATGTCAAGGTAAGAAAACAACGGTAACGGAGCAAAAAATGGATATTGATGTTATCATATACGGCAGAGGTCAGGAAAGGCTTGAGGGCTATCACACCTTTACCGCACCGACGTACTGGACGGATGAGATGCTCACGGCGATGAACTCATTCTATCATATGTGGTCAAACGGCGACCTGTCGGATGCATACCCCGATAAATTCACAGGTGCCGACCCATGGGGCAGAACATATATTTTCATAGCCATGCCGCCCCCGTACTGTTGTGCGCTTCTGCGCACAACAAGGGTAATGGGAGATGACGGCAGCTGGCTGAGAGAAGTGCGCAATCAGGAGATATGGTCTCTTGAGGGCTTCTGCGCTCCCTTTGAGCGCAAGGAGGAATTCTTTGCACAGATACCCTCGATGATACTCTGGCTTGAAAAAAACAAGGGCTCTTTATACAAAAGATTCTCTGACGAGGAAATAGGCGGAGTTCTCACGATACCGGGCGACCTTATGATGAATCCTTATCATGATACGCCCATGCCCGACAGCTTCGGTGATATACTTTCCGACAGCAAAGCAGCATGGGATATGCTGGTAAAAAAGATACGCTGTTCAAACGGCATATTCCACTTTCTCTTCGGACCGTTCGCAGAGTGCTTCTACAATCCGCTTCGCTTTGACTACAATATATCGGAGCTTTTCCCCACGGAATGCAGAGATGAAGATATACACGACCCGTTTGATGATATGACGCTCATCAGCCGCAAAACGAGGATAGGCAACACCAAGACCCATGTACTGCGCATGATAACCGACACGGGCGAGATGCCGAGACGATGCTGGCAGCTGTATTCTCCGTCGAGCAATGACCCCGATGATGTGCTGACGAGCGAGCCGCCGTTCCCCATACCCGAGAATGGCATTGATGTGCGAAGGATGCTGTCTGAGACTGAAACCATTAAGCTCTTTACCTTTAAAATGCAGTGGGATACCGTCAACGGGTCGTTCACATTCACAGAGGAGGTGTGATGATGGACGTTTTCAACATCACACTCAGAGCCCTGCACATTTTCGGCGGCGATAAAAACGGGGCTGTGCCCTATCCTGATGATATAGGTACATGGGAGAGCCTTTCATCGGACACAAGGGGCATACTTGACGATATACTCCTCTTTCTTGAAAAGGAGATATCCCGTTCGGACACAAAGGAATTTGTCATAGACAATCTGCGTGAAAGCGTTTTTGGTCTGGTAGTACCGGAAGGGTATATCATGCTCACCGGAGGACTTGACAAAGCAATGCGCCACGCCGTTCTGGGCGGCTTTCTGATACCCGGCTGTGGAGACCTGCGTACCGCATGGCATTTTGCACGCTGGCAGCTTCTGCTGATAAGCTCTACATCGTGGAACAGGACAGGCGATGTAAGCATATCGCTCACTGATATAAACACCCTTGCTGCCGCCGCTCTTGAAAAGATAAACGCCCTCGACGAGCACAAGCTGCCCGGAAGCCTGTATATGGACAGGCTCCGGGAGATAGGCAAGGATATGATGGAATCGGCGATGCCATTCAGCTTTGCAATGACGAATTTCAACAAGAACCATCTTATGCTCGACCTGAGAAAAGGCTATCAGTCCGCCGAGACCATCAGCACGGGCACGGGCAGTATCCCTATCGCACAGATAGACCTCGACAAATACGATGTTATGATGTATGAGAAGTATCCCTTTGAAGATATACGGCTCAATGTGCTTGACAGTGAGACATTCACGGAACAGAAAGTGCTGGAGATAAAAAAGCTCGGCACTCCCGAGGCTGTCCGTGATGCCAAGGCTCTGAAAAAAAACGCCCCGCAGATGTATCCTGCGGGACGAGTGTGGTGCTTTATATTCACCGATCAGGGAAATACATTTTCCTATCCTCTGGCACCGGAAGCACACCACGGTCTGTACTCCACGGGGGTATCGGACTTTGACCTTATCTACAAGAGCTTCCGTGATGCGTTCGGTGCGGCAAACAAATATTTCGGAAAGCTGAGCACTCGTCCGATGAACAGCCGCGGTGAAAAGAAAGGATTTCTCGGCTTTTTCGGAAGATGATCAGTTCATCCCCTCTGCTCCGTTTCTGTCGATAAGTGCCTGCGCTCTTTCTCTGAGCAGCGGAAACTCCGACAGGTCGGGGCATTTTTCCATTATCATGGTCACTGCCGATGATGTCTCCGAAAGGAGCTCCCTGTCTGACAGGTCGGCTATCTTGAAAGGTGCGAAGCCGGATTGTCTGACTCCAAAGAATTCGCCGGCACCGCGCATTTTCAGATCCTCCTCCGCTATCGCAAAACCGTCGGATGTGTCAGCCATGATACGAAGCCTTGACCTGAC
The DNA here is from genome assembly GCA_018110925.1 of Oscillospiraceae bacterium. Classification (GTDB taxonomy): domain Bacteria; phylum Bacillota; class Clostridia; order Oscillospirales; family Ruminococcaceae; genus Huintestinicola. The sequence continues at coordinate 52,391 of JAGAZJ010000030.1, forward strand.
CTCATCGGTAGCGTTGTCTGTAAGGAGTATGCAATAGGAACGGTCCTGTCCCCTGCCGACACGGCCTCTGAGCTGATGGAGCTGTGCTAGACCGAAACGCTCTGAGCTCTCTATCATGATGACGGTGGCATTGGGAACATCTACCCCGACCTCTATGACGGTGGTGGATACCAGTATCTTCAATTCACCGTTCTTGAACTCGGTCATTATCTGATCCTTTTCGGCGGCAGGCAATCTGCCGTGCAGGAGCCCTGTTGGATAACCTCCGAGAACGCTCTCTTTCAGGCGCTCCATATAACTCTCTACGTTCTGTATCTCGCTCTCGGGATCATCATCTATCATGGGGCAAACGATATACGCCTGATGGCCGCTGTCAAGCTCACGCTTTACAAAGCCCAACGCACGGTCGCGAAGTTTTCCCGTAACGGCATAGGTCTCTATCTTCTGTCTGCCCTTCGGCAGTTCGTTGATGACGGATATATCAAGGTCGCCGTACATTATCAGTGCAAGTGTCCTCGGAATAGGTGTTGCGCTCATGACAAGCTTATGGGGATGCATCCCCTTTCCTGCAAGGAGCTTTCTCTGCTCAACTCCGAAACGGTGCTGTTCATCAGTGATGATAAGACCCAGTGAGAGAAACTCCGTACTGTCTGAAATAAGCGCATGGGTACCTGTCACGACCATAAGCTCACCGCTCATCAGTTTTGACTTAATTTCGTTTTTCTGCTTCTGCGTCATTGACCCGGTGAGAAGCCCAACCTCTATGCCGAGGGGGGACAGGAATTTTTTCAGTGTTTCACAGTGCTGTACCGCAAGGATCTCGGTCGGAGCCATAAGTGCGGACTGATAGCCGTTTTTATATGCCATATAACAGGCAGCGGCGGCTACCGCAGTCTTGCCGCTGCCCACATCTCCCTGAACGAGACGGTTCATGGGGGTGTCTTTTTTCATGTCGGCGAATATATCCGCACAGGCACGCTTCTGAGCAGCTGTCAGTTCAAAGGGCAGTGCCGCTTCATAATCCTCTATCGGCACTTCCTTCATCACACAGCCGGTGGTAACGCTGTTTGCCCCCTTTAAAAGACGCATTGCCGCCTGATTTATCACAAGCTCATCAAAGCTCAGTCTCCGGCGTGATATCTCCAGTGCGTGCATGGATTCAGGGAAGTGTATGTTTTTCAGCGCATATTCCTCGGTGGTCAGTTCAAAGCGTGAGCGCACCATATCCGGCATGGGGTCATCTATACGCTCGTTGAAGCATTTTAGAAGGTATGATATATTAGTCATCACCATAGGCGCTGTGAGCCCCTCTGTGAGGTGATATTTGGGACGTATGAGCGGCATACCATCCGTCACAACAAGAGGAGAATTCATCTCACGGCGCACCATATTGCCGCTCATCTTGCCGTACAGCCTGTATGTGCCGCCCTCTTCAAGTGCATCAAAAGCAAAGCGGTTGTTGTAAAAAACGATACTCATATTGTCAGACTCATCCTCAGCAACGGCTTTATACAATATAAGCCCGCTCCTGATGCGCTGAGCCGCCATCTTGCCGGTCACTGTGACCTGCACGGTACAAGGTTCATCATACGGTGCATCCGCCACGGAAGTTATCTCTGTCATATCAGTATGGTCTCTCGGAAAAAATGTAAGCAGATCCCCGACGGTATACACGCCCAGCTTGTTATACAGCTCTGCACGTTTCTTTCCTATCTGAGGCACTGAGGTTATATTATCTGTAAGTGATATCATCACGTCAGCCTTTCAATATTTTTTTGCTTTATCTCTTATATATTACACCAAGAACTGCATCCACTATTGACAATATGATGAATTTTCTGTATAATATTTACATCATACAAATGGGGGGAGCAGTATATGAACAGGACATACATGACAGTACGAAAAGCCGTGAACATAGCTGTCATTGCGGTGTTTCTCGCAGGGATGATACGCTTTGTCATCGCCATTACGGGTATGCCAGATGTGATAGGGGTACACTTTGACGGTGGCGGTAATTTCGATGTTTATGAGTCAAAGTATTACGGATTCTATCCCTTTATCATAGGCTTTGTCGCCATATCACTACTGCTTTGCGCCGACAAAGTGAGCGGCAAGCGGAACAGCGGGATGGCACTCGGAGAAAAAGGCGAAAAAGTCTTCAAGGTCATTCTTTACACATCAAGTGACCTCATCAAGATACTGATGTGTATATTCGCTCTGAACTGGTCAGACTCTGTCATAAAACAGATACCGCTGAATATAACGGTAATGATGATAGTTTTCCTGTTGATGGGTATGGTGATCCTGCTTATGATCACCGGCGCATTTCTCACAAAGCTCATATTCTCCCGCGGAAAAAAGAACACAGATGCCCTGCACCGCATACTCAGGCTTGCGGCATGGCTGACCGCCCTGACCAATATCCCGCTGATACTTGTTGTATGGGAGCGTTTCCCGGAAGGGTCAGAAACAACAGATCCCTTTGCACTTATATACTTTGCAGACCTTGGGATCAATGCACCGAAGTTTCTGTATCTTCTCCCTGCCGTACTGAGTATAGCAATATGCATCATCGGAGATATAGTCATTAAACGCAGGAAAGATCTTATGATTGCCGTTGACATAACAAGAAGCACGCTGATACTGTTTTTCTGGATCCATATTGTAGTGATGCCGGATATTTCCACAAGCCCCGTACTGACGGTTGTATGTATTATAATATGCATAGTCCCGTGGATCTTGAACCGCATAAAGAAACAGACTTAATAAAATGAGAGCCGACCTGACATCAGGTCGGCTCAGTCTGTCGAAAAAGTCAGCCGAAAGGCTGGCTTTTTTGCGTCTGATATGGTATAATAAACACGGGTGATAAAAATGCTTGAAAAGAATAAAAGTGAAAGAGATCAGCTTGAATTTGTATGTCTTGAAACAATGG
>JAGAZJ010000031.1 GCA_018110925.1 Oscillospiraceae bacterium
GGCATGGCCGCTCTATTGATTATACAACAACTTTTCTGATTTTTCAATAGTTTTGTCTTATTTTTTACTGCCGCATACCCTGACAACAAAATCACAGCAGTCGCCGTCCTTGCCGAGTGTCTTTGTACGCTCCCACGACAGGTTTTTGTGCATATTTCCGTAGGCTATGTCGTCGCTTGCGCAGAACAGCTTTGTAAGCTCCGGACAGCCGCACGCCCTGCATATGCTGTTATAGGGACATGAAAGCATATCTATGTGACACAGTTCCCTGTCCAGAATGCGGTCAACCGGTTCAAAGCCCGACTTTGCACCAAAGAAGCCGTGTATCATCTTTGCCACGATCTGCGGAACTGCCCTGTATACAAAGGGCACGGCGCATATCTTTCTGATCTTTGCGGCACGCTTCTCCGCCCTTTCCGCAAAAAAGTTTTCCATGATCCTGTATGCCTGCTCTTTTTCGCCCGTGCAGAGGGATACTGCCTTGTAGAACGATATACAGGGATAGATAGCCCCGAGTGTATGCATCGTGACCGCACGGGGCTTGCCCTTTTCTCTTTTGGCAAATGCCTTGTACAATGCTATGGCACGTTTTCTGATAAGAACACTGTTTTGCCTCATATCAATGTCGCTCATTTCAAGCAGACGATCCAGCACCTTGTTACCGCTTTTCATATTATCACCCTTCTTTTATGTGTCTATCCCGGCACGCTTTGCCTGTGAGTGCTGATACCTGCGTTCTATCGTATAGACCCTGCCGTCCTTTTCAAAATGAGTTCCCGTCTGCTTGAAGCAGAAAGGAACACCGCATCTCATACACTGCTCCCTTACGGACAGCACCCACGAATAGCGGCATTTTCTGCCTTCATCTCCCGATTCACCGCCGCATATCACCCTGTCAACAAGACCTGTTGACAGATACTGTTCTTCATGTATATCCGACAGCATGGGTTCGTGGATTATCTCACGGTGCTTTATGGGAAGCGACAGGAACACGGGCAGTCTTTCGTCTGCGGCTCTCTGATCCTCACAGGTAGAGCATATGGTCACATTGTCGTAGCCGTCGCCCCAATCGTCGGGCAGTGACACCTCAAATCGATGTATACGTTTTGTGATGATATAAAACTCCGTATCGGAGCGCTCCTTTATCATACGCCACGCATCCCTGCGCCATTCATCCGCTTCATCTATGAAAAAATCAGAGGTCATGCAGGCATACACGACATCATCCGTCAGCTTGTAACTGCCGTCACGCCGCCTCTGTAAAGGCAGTCTGAATGATGACGTTTTTTCAACGACACTGCTGTCCTTGCCGAACTGTGCATCACGCCTGTACATATAGCAGTTCATGCAGCCTGCGCTTATCTTTTTGCAGCCGTGCCACGGATTCCAGATCATTTTGCCACCCTGACCCTTATGTTGTCTGTGCCTGCCGCCTGAGAAAGCTCTCTCAACAGATCACCCGTCACAGCACAGCTTTTTATCTCTCTGTGTGCTATCGTCTGCTTTGTGTCGGACAGCACGAAATACACCGGCTGAGAGCCGCTGTGGTTTTTGAGTACATCGGCGCATCGGCGCATCACATCGGTATCGGTGCTTTTACACCTTATGAAAAGCTGTCCGCCCGACAGACTCTTTTCAAACATATCCGCCGAGATGATGTCATCCGCCGCAATATTTATTTCCTTGTCCCTGCCCTCGGTGAGCCTGCCGCTTATGAAAACAGCCGCTCCCTGCGACAGACAGGGCTTTGCCTGAGCGTATACGCTCGGGAAGACCACACACTCTATCAGTCCCGAAATATCGGAAACAGTCATAAATGCCATCTTGTCGCCGTTTTTGGTGGTGTGTTCCTTTATGCTCTCTATCATGCACGCAAAGGACAGCTTATCCCCCGCCCTGCCGCATATCGCACGGGATATGTCCCCGTACCCTGCCGCACGGGCGGCGGCACTGGCATTTTCCAGCGGATGACCTGTCACATACATACCCAGTATCTCATATTCCCCTGCAAGGAGCACGCTTCTTGGATACTCGGGCAGAGGCTTTATAGTGTGCTCTATATCCGACGGTCCGTCGTCCGACAGTTCAAAGAAATCCAGCTGTCCCTCTACCCTGTCACGGCTGAATTCCCCTGCCGCAGATATTATGGTCTCAAGATTTTCGATCATCTGCCTGCGGTTGAGAGAAAAGCTGTCCAGCGCACCGCATTTTATAAGGCTCTCCATACTCCGTCTCGGCATACTCACACGGCTTATCAGATCGGTAAAGGTGACAAACCTGCCGTTCTCACGCTCACGCAGTATATCGCCGATGATATTCCTGCCGATGTTTTTTGCCGACAACAGCGAGAAGCGTATGCCCTCGGCACAGGGCGTAAAGCCCATACCGCTCTCATTTATATCGGGGCGCAGTATCTTTATCCCGTGCCGTCCGCAGTCAGCCATATATTCGGATATCTTGCCCGTATACTCCGAAAAGGCACTCATGAGCGCCGCCATATATTCCTTTCGGTAATGGCATTTCAGAAAGGCTGTCGTGAACGCCACCACCGAATACGCCGCCGCATGGGATTTGTTGAAGGCATATGACGCAAAGCCCGACAGCTCGTCAAATACCGATGCCGCCGTTTCTTCGGGTATACCCCTGCTCTTTGCGCCCTCAATGAACGCCGGGCGCTCCTTATCCATAACGTCAGCCTTTTTCTTTGACATGGCTCGGCGGACAATATCTGCCCTGCCGTAGGAATAGCCCGCCATAGTGCGACATATCTCCATGACCTGCTCCTGATATACCACACAGCCGAATGTTACCCCGAGTATCGGCTCAAGGCACGGATGCTTGTATGTCACCTCATTCGGGTGATTGCGGTTATAGAGATATTTCGGTATACTGTCCATGGGTCCGGGACGGTAGAGAGACAGTGCGGCGGTAAGATCCTCCACCGAACGGGGCTTGAACTTCTGCAAAAGCTCCGTCATACCGGCGCTTTCAAACTGGAACACACCTGCGGTATCTCCCGATGAGAGCATACGGTAAGTCTGCTCATCATCGTCCCGTATGTCCTTTACGGAGAATTCGGGATCTATCCGCCTGATGAACCGCTCACAGTCATGTATGACGGTGAGATTGCGAAGACCGAGGAAGTCCATTTTCAGAAGCCCGGTCTTTTCAAGGGCTGTCATGGTATATTCCGTGGCGGCGACGCCGTCTCTTATCATCACGGGAACATAGTCGCTGACAGGTGCATCACAGATAACGACGCCTGCCGCATGAGTGGATGTATTTCTCGGCATCCCCTCTATGTATCTTGCTGTATCTATTATCTGACGTGCCGATGCATCGCCCTCATAAAGCTCTTTCAGCTCCTTTGACTGCTTCACCGCATCGTCAAGGGATATATGCACAAATGAGGGGATATTCTTTGATATCCTGTCACCGAGAGAGTAGGGCATATCCAGCACCCTTGTTATATCCCTTACGGCGGCTTTTGCCGCCATAGTGCCGAATGTGACTATCATGGCGACCCTGTCACGTCCGTAGCGGCGAACCACATAGTCTATGACCTCCTGCCTGCGTTCATAGCAGAAGTCTATGTCAAAATCGGGCATGGATACACGCTCGGGATTGAGAAATCTCTCAAAGAGCAGATTAAACCGTATGGGGTCGATGTCCGTGATGCCTATGCAGTATGCGGCAAGAGAGCCTGCGCCCGACCCCCTGCCGGGCCCGACGGGTATATCGTGCTTCTTGGCATATGTCACAAAGTCCCACACGATGAGATAGTAATCCGTATAGCCCATTGATATAACGACATCAAGCTCGTAGGCAAGGCGTTTTTTCAACTCATCCGAGGGGGTGCCGTAACGCTTTGCAAGTCCCTGCTCGCACAGCTTTCTGAGATACACGGCACTGTCTCCGCCGCACACGGCGCTCTGCTTCTCGGACAGGTCGTATTTTGGCAGATGAAGTCTGCCGAACTCCATTTCAAAGGTGCATTTATCGGCTATCACAGCGGTGTTCGCCACCGCATCGGGTCTGTCGGCAAAAAGCGAGAGCATCTCCGCCTCGCTCTTTATATAGTATTCATCGGTCTCATAGACGGATGCATTGCTCACAGGCACATTATCCCTCACCGCAAGGAGTATACGCTGGATATTTGCCTCGTCCTTTCTGACATAGTGGCAGTCGTTTGATGCCGCAAGAGGTATACCCGTACTGTCGGAAAGGCGGTAAAGGCTATCGAGCAGTATCTTGTCAGACCTTGTGAAATGGTCATAGACCTCTATGTAATAGTCCTCACCGAAAACACCCCTATAACGCTCCGCCGCCGAGACAGCACCCTTCATATCCCCCGAAGCGGCTCTCGACGGCACCTCGCCCTGTCTGTCGCCCGAAAGACACACAAGCCCCTCTGCATGGGCCGAAAGCACGGCAAATGTCACCTGCGATCTGTTCTCATCCTCCTTGTAGGCAAGGGAGACGAGCTTGCAGAGGTTTTTATACCCTGCCGCATTCTTGCAGATAAGCGTAATGTGATAGCTTCTTATCCTGTCCGCACCGTCGCCGCTCACCGACAGCTCACAGCCTATCAGGGGCTTTATCCCCTGCTCCCTGCATTCTGTGGTGAACTGTACGGCACCGAACATATCGTGGTCTGTGAGAGCGAGCGCAGTCTGCCCGAGAGAACGGGCACACGCCACCATATCAGGTATACGGCACGCACCCTCAAGCAGACTGTATTCACTGTGAACATGAAGATTTACGAATGACATACGCTCCTCCTGCACAGACATATCAATCTTTAAAGCATCAGGTCATCTGTTGTCTATCTTTTCGGGATACATATCATGATGAGCAAGCCTGTCCCACGCAAGCTGTTCATACTTCGTACCCTTTCTGCCGTAGTTGCAGTAGGGGTCTATGGATATGCCGCCCCTGGGCGTGAACTTGCCCCACACCTCAATATATCTCGGATCCATGAGCTTCACAAGGTCTTTCATTATGGTGTTTACGCAGTCCTCATGGAAATCGCCGTGATTGCGGTAGCTGAAAAGATACAGCTTCAGGGACTTTGACTCCACCATTTTAACGTCGGGTATGTAGGATATATATATGGACGCAAAGTCGGGCTGACCCGTTATGGGGCAGAGCGACGTGAACTCGGGACAGTTGAATTTAACGAAATAGTCATTCTCCTGATGCTTGTTCACAAAGGTCTCCAGCACTTCGGGGGAATAGTTGTCGGGATATTTTGTTTTGTTGCTGCCAAGCAGGGTTATCCCGTTAGTCTCATCAGCTGTTCTCATCTTTTTTCTCCTTTTCATCTGCAAGTGCGGAACGGGGCAGGCAGACAGTTATCCTCGTGCCTATGTCCTTATACGACACGACCTTGAAATATCCGCCGTGGCGCTCCACTATGAGCTTTGCAATCGATAGTCCCAGACCCGTGCCGCCCGTTTCTCTCGTGCGGGCAGGGTCGGAGCGGAAAAATCTGTCGAATATGTGCGGCACATCCTCGCTGTCTATGCCGATACCCGTATCCGACACCTCAAAGCAAGGCTCATTCTCCTCGTTCATCATAGCACGAAGGGTAATCTTGTTGCCCGAAGGTGTATACTTCTTTGCGTTGTCTGACAGTATGCGTATGGTCTCCTTTATCATGGACACGTCCGCATTTATGTCGATGCTGTCCTTGATATCACAGACATACTCGTGATCCTTGTCTATCATAGCCGCCTGAGAGCATATCTCACTGATAAGGTCGGACAGCGAGAACTCGGATATAGTCATGGGCTGTCTGCCGTTGTCGCTCCTTGCTATGAACAGAAGCTGCTCTATCAGCTTGTTCATATTCTCCGACTCATTCTGAATGGCGGTGATGCCCTCGTCAAGCACGCTCTCATCGCTCTTTCCCCAGCGGGCGAGCATATCGGCATAGCCCTTTATGACCGCAATTGGCGTGCGAAGCTCATGAGAGGCATCCGACACGAACCTTGCCTGGCTCGCATAGGAATCACGCATACGGTCAAGCAGCATATTGATGGAGTTCTCAAGGTTTTTAAGGTCTCTGTTGCCCGTGGATATATGTATATCCGACATGGGGTCGAGCTTGTCTATGGCGGTCTCGATATCGTCAAAGCCCTTGTACTTTGCCGAAGCAATGAGGTTTGTGGTGACCGCTATCTCATTGAGGGGGTCAAAATTCTTCTTTATCTTGAAGTAGACAGGCACGAAGGAAAACGTCCATATAAGCGTCTGCACCATACCCACTATGCCTATCGCCGTGAGCAGACCGTGCAGGAATGCGCCGCAGGGAACGGAATACTGCCCGAACTCATAGTAAGCGCCGCCAAGCTTGTTCCACACACCTGTCAGACCCTCCGCACATGAGAACGTCCTGTCCACCGAAGGATAGACCCCGCCCATATGTATCATTTCGGCGCAGACACACCAGCTTGCGACGGAGAACAGGAATATGAGCATATCGCAGAATATCCATATAAACAGTCTTTCCAGCTGGAGCGAAGCCGTGAGGCGGCCTGCCATGGAGCGGCTCTTATTCATAAAGCATCACTCCGATCATTTGCCTATCTTATAGCCAACACCTCTGACGGTCTGGATATACTTTCTGTTGCTGACTTCCTCCAGTTTGCTGCGGACATATCTTATGTACACATCGACCACATTCGTCTCTCCGAAATAGTCATATCCCCATACCCTTTCGAGAAGCTGTTCTCTGGTAAGGACGATAGACTGGTTTTCGAGCAGGCTCTGCAAAAGCCCGAATTCCTTGAGAGTAAGGTCAACAGGTACGTCATTCACGGTCACAAAATGCTTTGCGGTGTCCATAACGATGTCCTCATAGCGGATTATGTCGGACTCATTGGTATTCTCCGCCTTGGGCGCACGAAGCAGAGCCCTGATCCTGGCAAGGAGCTCCTCTATCGCAAAGGGCTTGGTAAGATAATCGTTGGCGCCCATATCGAGTCCCGATACCTTGTCCATAACGGAGTCTCTTGCGGTGAGCATGATGACAGGTATGTTTATCCCGTCCTTTCTCAGCCTGCGCAGGACTTCAAGGCCGTTAAGCCCCGGGAGCATGATGTCAAGCACCACAAGGTCAAACTCCTCGGTATCCTTCTGTATCATCTCGAGAGCCTGTCTGCCGTCGCCGCAGGTGACAGCTTCATATTCCTCGTGTTTTAGCTCCAATTCCACAAATCTTGCTATCTGGGGTTCATCTTCAACGACAAGTATCTTTGACATATCCTTCACCTCATAAGCTGAATTTTGATTGTCATAAACGACAAAGGCTCAAAGAACAGCTGTGTTCAAAAACTGTTCTTTGAGTATCATCTTATCTCTATCGAATATCTGCATCCGCAGATCATTGATATCACTACCGCTATCGCCATGGGGATGTTTATCACCAGCACCATGAGCAGTGCAACTATCAGCGGGAACCGTACAGTGTCATTCTTCATGGTTATCACAAGACGGCTCTTAATCAGATGCTCCGCACCTGAAACAAAGTTCTTCCAGAACATCCTGATAAATTCGCCGAGGGAGTTTGCATCGGATGCCCTGCGCTTTGACACCACATACTGCCGTCTGCCCGAGTATCCGCCGCCGCGTATCCTGCCGTTTCTTTCAAGGATGACCATCGCTTCGAGCATATCATATCCCGACTGTTCAAGAACAGCCGCCGCTTCTTCATATGTGATGCCGCATTTGTTCACAAGAATCTCAGCCATTTGCAGCTTGTCCATAACTATCTCCTATCAGAAAAAGCCCTTTTCTTCGCCCGTGCGCTCTGCTTCCTTGCCGGAAGTATATGCATAGTCATAGTCATACTTCGGGGGCATCTCATACTTCACAGACTCTGCCTTAGCCCTGCGGACAGCCTCCTCGGCACGTCTGCGTGCTTCCTGCTTCTCAAACTCTGCCTTGTAGTCATATGAGCTTCTGTAATCGTATGCCTTCTCCTGCGAGGCACCCGTCGGCTGTGACACTTCACGTCTTGCCAGTACCACGTCTTTTTTGAATACGGGGCCTGACAGCTTGAAGCCCACACCGGCGAGAAACGCTATTATGAGCACGGGGATGATGAACTCTATGCAGACCACGCCTATCACTGCCGCAAGTATCAGCGGGAGAGACACTCCCTTGTCGGGTCTTGAAAAAACCGTGAGCTCACTTGCAAGAAAGTTCTCGAACCATGAGGGCTCGGAAGAATTCACTTTCTGCCCGTAGTTGTATGAGCCGTGGGAAATATTGCTCACCGCCAGGGCATAATTGCCGTTTGCGGCATAGTATGCTTCCTTGGCATCCGAAAATGTTGCGCCTGTTGCATCGCTTATCTTTTTTATCTCAGTCAGATCAGACATATAGACCTCCCGTGATCAACACCATATCCCTAACGTCGGAGTCCGCCGCCCGATACGGCATTTCGATACTCTTTCGTCGTTCCGGTTATTACTATAACTCACAAACATTAAACTGTCCTTTGAAAAACATTAAAATCAGATTAGAATTTGTCCTCGGCAAGGTCGTGAATATACAGTGCAGATCATATGTCCTGTCTTAATTATATTAGATACGGAACATTTTGTCAAGCAGATGATATGAATATCTTGTGACACGTCATGAGCCGACGGACATATGGTACAGATTGTTACATATATTTCTGAGAAAACATCCCGAAAACCGTACCAAAATCACCTATTAGCTTTTTTGTACAAATTCTATTGCAATTTTCAGCATTATATGTTATAATAGCTAATGATAACGATTTCCAAACACCCGGAGGGCGACACTGTATGGAATTATTCCGCAAGATAATGCTGATACTCGGCACTGCCGCCTTTGCTGTGTGCTCATTGTTTCTGAACGGTCTTGCAGGTGCGGCGATAATCACGGTCGGCGGAGAGCAGTATAAAGCTGTCGGCATACTCCTGCTGGTATCGACGGGAGCGTTCCTTGCGGCGCTTATCACCGCCTACGGCAGAAAGGTATGGACAAATATACTCTCACTGGTGCTGAACGGCGCTGCAACACTTATGTATGCCATGCCGATAAATGCGCTCAATTCCCTTTCGGACAGCGCCGTGCCGAAAGAGGCGATAGACAGGATGACATCGAGGATATATCCGTCTGTGGCGGTCACGCTGTTTCTGGCACTCGCCGTCATCGGCGACATAATGAGCGAAAAGCGCATTGATGAGCGTGAACGCAGGCGCTCGGAGCGCATCGCAGAAAAAAACCGTTCACTGCATGAGGACGAAAAGATAGTATAATGATATCATGCGCAGGACCATTTGATGCTTGTAAGCGCAGACGCCGTTCTTTGGATGCGGCGGCCAGGCCGCTTATCATATGACCTTAAATGAGGTGTGACTAATGAGCGTAACGATAAAGGACGTTGCGAGAGAAGCAGGCGTATCCGTTGCTACCGTGTCGAGGGTACTCAACGGAAGTGCGGCTGTATCGGAGGATACTGCCGAAAATGTACATGAGGTCATAGCCCGTCTGGGGTACAGCCCCAACTTTCTCGGGCGAAATCTCAGAAAGAGAGAGACCCGCAATATCCTTGTCATAGTGCCGTATATCGGCCATTCACTGTACAGCGACATCATAAAGGGCATACAGGACGAGGCATCCAATGAATATGATATACTTGTGGCGGCAGGATACAGCACCAGAGACACGGAGCTGAGACTTCTGGGTATGCTCACCAACCACACTGTGGATGCTGCTGTGATGCTCGGCACGAGAGTCGATGCACAGACGCTCGATGCCCTTGCAGACAGGTACAACATTGCACTTTGTTCCGAAAGCATCGAGGGCTCGCACGCTCTAACCATAATGATAGACAACAAGAAAGCTGCCTATGAAGTGGTGAACCGTTTCATTGCGGCAGGAAAGACAAGGATAGCCTTTGTCACCACTGATGAGACGATAATAGCTCCGTCCTCCACGGACAGACTTGCAGGCTATCTCTCATCGCTTACCGACAATCACATCAAGGTAAGAGAAGAGTACATATTCAAGCGCAACTATGACTACACCTGCGGCATACAGGCGGCACATGAGCTCATGAGACAGTCAGACCCGCCCGAAGCGGTGCTGTGCATCTCCGATCTGCTTGCGGCAGGCTTTATAAAGGGCTGTAACGACATTGGCGTAAAAGTGCCGAAGGACGTTCAGGTCTGCGGCTTTGACAATATCTCGCTGTGCGAGATGTTCACGCCGATGATAACCACCGTCTCACAGCCTGCATACCGCATGGGCAGGACGACCGCAAGGCGGCTCATAGACTCACTCAAAACAGGGATGCGCTCCTATGGCACAGAATACCTGGAATACGGTATCATCGTCAGGGAATCCGCTTCGATATGACCAGAAAATACATCATACTGATTTCTGACCGATGCAATTATCTTCTGACGAAGATAGACAAGAAACAGGACGCAAATGCTTGAATATAAGGGATTTGAGGCTTGGAGACCGTCTATACATCGAGAAAGAATCAGTATAAGATCACAGGAGGCCCATAATGATCTACACACTCACACTTAATCCTGCAATCGACTACAACATGAGGCTCGCCGAGCTTGTGCCCGGCTCTATGAACAGGACAGGGGACGAACATATCCGCTGCGGAGGCAAGGGGATAAATGTATCCGCAGTGCTCGGAAATCTCGGCACACAAAGCACCGCTCTCGGCTTTATAGCAGGATTTACGGGGGACGAGCTTGAAAGACGGCTCAAGGCACAGGGAATCAGAACGGACTTTATCCGCCTTGAAAAAGGCATGACGAGGATATGTGTAAAGCTCGGCGAGAAAAATGGCAGAGAGACCGAGATCAACGCATCGGGCCCCGATATATCCGAGGAAGCGATGTCTGCCCTGAAAGAAAAGCTTCTGGCTCTCAAAGGCGGCGACACTTTGCTTCTTGCAGGAAGTGTTCCCAGGTCCCTGTCAAAGGATATCTATGAAGAGATATGCAGTATGCTGTTCAACAACAAGGTAAGGATAGTTGCGGACGCCGCAGGCGCACCTCTCACAAATATACTCCACTATCATCCGTGGCTCATAAAGCCTAATCACACCGAGGCGGGCGAGATTTGCGGAACTGTGATAGACTCCCATAAGACCGCCGAAGAATGTGCCACGAAACTCCGTGCTATGGGAGCCATGAACGTCATTATCTCAATGGGCGACAAAGGCTCTGTACTCGCCGCAGACAACGGCAGGGTGTACAGGATAACCGCACCTGTTGGCAAAGCTGTGAACACAGTCGGCTCAGGCGATTCTCTCCTTGCGGGGTTTCTGGCAGGATATGAGGAGACGGGCGATTTCAGAGAGTCCCTGAGACGCGGCACAGCGGCAGGAAGCGCCACCGCATTCACGGGAAAGCTCTGCGAAAAGGCGGACTACGACCGCCTGCTCAGTGAGGTGCAGTATGGCTGAGAGATGCGCCCGCTTTGAAAAAGTATCCGACAGCATCTTCAAAGAAAAGCTCGACGAGCTGGGACTCAGAGCGCAGATATCTGTGCCGCTGCCCAAAAGGGCAACATCGGGCTCGGCAGGGTACGATCTGTATATGCCATTTGATGCCGATATCAGAGCAGGAGAGAGCATAACCGTCCCCACAGGCATCAGGGCAAAGATAAGTGACGGATGGTTTCTTATGATAGCTCCGAGGAGCGGCCTCGGCACAAAGTTCCGCTTTCAGCTTGACAACACTGTGGGCATCATCGACAGCGACTACTACTATTCCTCAAATGAGGGTCACATAATAATAAAGCTCACAAACTGCTCAACAGAGGAAAAAACGGTCTCTCTCAAGGCAGGGACGGCTTTTGCCCAGGGAATATTCATCCCTTACGGGATAACAGAGGACGACTGCGCAGACGGTCAGAGAACAGGAGGATTCGGCAGTACAGGCTGATACAGCATATGAAGATAGTTTCATGGAACGTAGCAGGCTTTCGTGCCTGTCTGAAAAAGGGCTTTGCAGAGTTTTTCAACAGTGTCGGCGCTGATGTTTTCTGTATACAGGAAAGCAAGCTGACCGCCGAACAGAATGAATTCCACCCATCATCGCATCCCTATGAGTATCTGTATCCTGCGGTGAAAAAGGGTTATTCTGGTACGCTCGTATATTCAAATACAGAGCCCCTGTCCGTGGTATACGGCATAGGCGACGAGGAATATGACAACGAAGGGCGAACCATAACGCTTGAATTTGACAGTTTCTATCTTGTCACGGTGTATGTGCCCAACGCCAAGAACGACCTGAGCAGGATACCGTCGAGAATGAGATTTGAAGACCTGTTCAGAGAATATCTCTCAGGGCTCTCAAAGAAAAAGAATGTAGTGGTGTGCGGCGATATGAACGTTGCACATGAGGAGATAGACATAAAGAACGTCAAGCCAAACATCGGCCACGCAGGGTTCACCTATGAGGAGCGGAACAAGATGACGGAACTGCTTGCGGCGGGATTTACCGACACTTTCAGGCACTTCAACCCAGACAAGGTGCAGTATACCTGGTGGAGTTACATGGGCAAGGCACGTCAGAACAACGTGGGATGGCGCATAGACTATTTCATCGTTAACGATGCATTTGTTGACTGCGTTACCGACGCTGTGATATATGACGATATCATGGGGAGCGACCACTGCCCTATCGGTCTTACGGTAAAGTGATCAGAGCGGATATGCCATGTGCATAAGGCGGCGCTGATATAGAGTTAATCCCAACTTTCTTCCAAAGTTTATGGACGATCTCTGTCTAAACCGGCATAAATAAACACAGCTCCCGGGCGCTGTCAACGCTCGGGAGCATTTTCATACCGGTATCCGGTTTATCCGATGACTGCCGCAAGACCCGTAAAGCGGGCTCAGTCCTGTCATATCATCGCCATCAGGCGTTTCTTCTCTGCTGCAAATTCCTCGGGGGAGACAAGCCCCTCTGCCTTCCTGCGCTTGAGATCTCTCATGGCTGTCTCAAACTCTGCCAGACCGCCCTGAACAGGCTGTACGGGAGCTGTATAAACAGGCTCTACAGCTGCTTCCGCCACTGGTTCGGGCTCTGCGATAGTCTCCGCAACAGGTTCAGGCTCAACGACAGTCTCAGCCGTTTCAACGGGCTGTTCATAGACCACAGCTTCTTCAACTATCTCTGCGGCGGTCTGTTCTTCACGGATGTCGTTTATATCGGGGAGCTGATCGGTGTAATCCGTGCTCACCGCATCGGGTATCGCCGAAACATCGGGGAGCTCTATGGAAACAAGCTCATCCTCTGTATCGTTTTTCACCTTGGGAAGACGTATACGCTTCTTGGACTCTATCGCCTCTACGGAGTCCTCTATCTTCTCCGCAGTCTGCTCTGCCTCATTCATGAGTATGTTCTGAGCCTCTGTAATGGCATCGGTCAGGACAGCTTCAAGCTCATCGGGCACTTCGGGCTTCTGCTCGATTGGTCCTGCCTGAGTAACATCAAGCTCGGGAACGATGTCGGGCTTTGCCGACTTTGCCTTGGACAGACGCTTCTTTGCGGCGTGTATCTCCTCGATAGTGTCAGAGCCGCCCTTTTCAAGGCTGTTCGATATCTTTTCAAGAGCGGCAAGATCCTTCTCCATATCCTCATCGAGAACATTGAGTATACTCTTCTTCTCCTCAACGGGAGCTTCTGCGGCAGGCTGCTCGGGCTGAGCCGCCTTTGCTTTCTTCTTGGGAACAGATGCAGGGATGAGGGGATCAAACTTTATCTTCTCAACAGAAGGAAGGGGCGGGATTATCTCACGCGACTCGGCACTCTGCTCCTTCAGGCGCTCCTTCTTGGCTTCTTCGGCCTTGCGGCGCTCGAAAGCGGCAGTTGCCTGTATCTTCTCCATATGAGCCGCATGGACGCTCTTTATCTGCTCGACGATGTCGTGAACATTTTCAAGACACGGTATGATTATCCTCTTTCTGTGCACCACACCCTTGATGTCGGTATCGCACTGTATAAAAAGAGGACTTGACTTGACATTGTCATTCACATAGACCTTGGTGATCTCTTCGAGAGAACATACAAAACGCTGATAAACAGGGTCTCCCTCCTGGGTGCCCTCCTGCTCCATGATATATGCCTCGCCGAACAGATGACCGACGGTGATAGTCAGGTAAACATTCTGCGGCTTGGAAAATGACGATTCCTTGAACCAGCCCTCATACGCCGCTATCCTTTTTTCCTGATATACATCAGTTAAACTACGAGTACTCATATTTCATGCTCCGTTCCATAGAAAGTAGTGCCGCAACGGCAGTCTTTGAACCAATCTGTCATATTTAATTGCAATAATTAGTCAATCAGATTTGTATACACACATATATTATAACATATTTATCTTATTTTGTCAAAAATATATGAAGAATTTGTTCTATGAAATTTCAGCATATTATTTGTGCATTATTCACATATTGGTCAGATATGAGGATGAGCGGAGCCGTATCAGACTATAACTCCGTCGGATATGGTTATCACTCTGTCCGCCGTATTCGCAACCGACTGATCGTGGGTAATAAGTATGAGCGTCTGGTCAAACTGCTTTATGGACGAGCGAAGGAGTGAAAGTATCTCCCTGCCCGACGAGGAGTCGAGATTTCCCGTCGGCTCGTCTGCGAGTATAACAGAGGGCTTTGCTATCATGGCCCTGGCTATGGCAGTCCTCTGCTGCTGACCGCCCGAGAGCTGATGAGGGTAGTGGTCGAGCCTTTCCTCGATGCCCATTGCCTTTGAGAGCTGTTCAAGATACTCATTGTCTGCCTCTCTTGAATCAAGAGCAAGGGGCACAAGGATGTTCTCCTTGGCTGTCATGACAGGCAGAAGATTGAAAAACTGGAACACGAAGCCCACCTTTGAGCGTCTGTACTGGGCGAGCTGTTCGTCATTCATGGCGAAAACATCACTGCCGTCAACGTTAAGCGTACCGCTGTCGGGTCTGTCCATAGCGCCGAGAATGTGAAGAAGCGTGGATTTGCCGCTTCCGCTCCTGCCGACTATCGCCACGAATTCTCCCTTTTCAACCTCAAGGCTTACGTCATTGAGGGCAATGACTTCATTCTCGCCCTTGCCGTATTTTTTCACAAGATGTTCTGCTTTAAGTATAGTTGACATATTATCCTCCGTATTTCTCACAAATCTTGTCAAACGAAAGCGTTCCTCCGAAAAGGTCCAGCGCACTGCCCACGGTGAAGTCCACCCTGCCGCCGCCAAGCCTGTCTATCAGCTCCATATCCTCAAAGGAGGATATGCCGCCTGCGTATGTCACGGGTACGGGCGAATTTGACATAAGCTCCACGATGTCGGGCTCTATGCCGCTTTTCCTGCCCTCAACGTCCACAGCGTGTATCAATATCTCATCACAGCTTGCGGCAAAGAGCTCCAGTGTCTCACTATCCAGGACGGTATCTGTGAATTTCTGCCACCTGTCGGTGACTATGAAGTATCTGCCGTCCTTTTTGCGGCATGACAGGTCAAGCACTATATGCTCCCTGCCCACAGCACTGTTGAGCCTTGCAAGGGCATCGGCATCCACCCTGCCGTTTCTGAAAACAAAGGAAGTGACTATCACATGAGAAGCGCCTGCTTCAATATACTCTGCGGCGTTCTCATCGTTTATGCCGCCGCCTATCTGCATCCCTCCGGGGAATACCGAGAGCGCTTCCTTTGCCTGTGAGCGGTCTGCTTCATAATATTCACTGCCGGCAGGGTTCAGTATTATGATATGTCCGCCTGAAAGTCTCCTGCTCTTATACAGCTCTGCATAGTATCCTCCGCCTTTGTCAGATGCGAAATTTTCCTCTGCGGCACTTCCCTTGTCGGCAAGACTCCCGCCGACGATCTGCTTTACCCTGCCGTTGTGTATGTCTATACATGGTCGAAATCTCATATTATCCCCTGTTCCGTAAGGTCATATACCCCCGAAAAATATCCGTCAGCCCTGAGACGGACACAGACCTCCTCAGCCCTCTGCCTGTCATCAAAGACCGCAAACACAGCCGATCCGCTCCCCGTCATCATCGCAGGGCAGCCCATATCCGCCGTTATCTTTTTTATATGCTTTATATCGCCGTTGTCAGTGACTTCTTCAAAAATATTGAATGAATATCCGCCGGGAACAGTCTCGCCCGAAAAATCGGCTATGATGCGCTCTTTCGGGATATGACCACGCTCACCCAGCGCATCTATCATTTTATAGGCGCTCCCCGTGGAGATGCCGTCAGAACCCTTTGCGATGAGAACGATGCCCTTTTTCACAGGCAGTGATGTCATTATCTCGCCTATACCGCCGCAGTAGGCACAGCCGCCCACAACGCAGAATGGTATATCGGCACCGCATACCGCACCTGTCACAGCAAGCTGTTCTGCGGTAAGCTTTGTGTCATACAGCACGTTCAGTGCTCTCAGCACCGCCGCACCGTCCGCACTTCCGCCGCCGAGTCCTGCCTGTGAGGGTATACGCTTTGTTATCCCGATATGCGCTCCGCCATGTATACCCGTACTGTCAAAAAACGCCGCCGCACATCTGTACGCCGTATTCCTTTCGTCGCAGGGCACATCCGGAGCGTCACAGGAAATTTTTATATCGTCAGCCATATTAACAGTCACATCGTCGCACAGCGACACGGTATGCATCACAGTGCTGATCTCATGATAGCCGTCCGCTCTGATGCCGGTTATATCAAGATAAAGGTTCACCTTTGCATATGCTTTTACGGTCATTTCTTCTCCATTACATAAGCACGGATGAACTGCCCCTCATTGCATATATTGGCAATGTCACCGACAGGTCTTTCCGTTTTTGAATTGTTGTAGAGGTTGTATACGATGTTATTGCCGTCCCTGTGCTCTATCGCCACAAAATGGCTCGTAGAGCGCCACGGCTTTCTCGTCCAGTAGCAGAGTATGTATACTCCTCCGTTCTCCAGCGACTTCACGAACTCATCATATCTGTGCAGTTTCCGCGCTGATATTTCAGCCTTTCTGAAATACCTGCCTATGCCGTCGGGAGCGACTCCGAGCCAGCCGAAAAGCACAAGCCCGCTCTTTTCCAGTCCCGATGCTATCTTTGTGAAGTCCGCAGTATATCCGCAGAGTTTGAGAGCGTTATATACAGCTATGGCGCCGCAGCCATTGGCGGCAACGGTGCCAAGTCCGAACCTGAACGAATGTACGGTGCATATGCCCTGACCGTTGATGAATCCCTCGGGTCTGACAGCATCGTTGTTTCTTTTAACGTTTATCTTTGCGATAAGTCTGCCAAGCATGATCATCACCGCCACACAGTCATTCTTGATGAGCTTATTTTATGAAGCTCTCTATCCTCTCGACAGCCGTCATTATGTGCTTGAGAGAGTATGCATAGGATATCCTGATAAAGCCCTCTCCGCTTTCGCCGAACGCATTTCCGGGCACAACAGCCACGTCACGCTCGTTGAGAAGTCTTTCGCAGAACTCCTCGCTCGTCATTCCGGTGCGCTTTATACTGGGGAACACATAGAATGCCCCTCTCGGCTCGAAGCAGTCAAGACCTATGTCGTTGAGCGCCTTTACCAGCCACCTGCGGCGCTGGTCATATTCACGGCGCATCTTCTCAACGTCCTTGTCGCAGGCGCTGAGTGCCTCCACAGCCGCATACTGCGACATCGTGGGCGAGCACATGATCGCGTACTGATGTATCTTCAGCATCTGCTTTGCCAGCGGCTCGGGAGCGGCTATATAGCCGAGTCTCCACCCTGTCATGGAGTATGCCTTTGAGAAGCCGTTTACATATATGGTCCTCTCCTGCATATCGCCTATCTGTACTATAGAGCAGTGTTCACCGCCGTAGGTGAGTGCGGAATAGATCTCATCGGTGAGCACAAGAATATCCGTGCCGTCAAGTACCTCTGCTATCTGTTCCAGGTCATGCCTGTCCATGACAGCACCCGTGGGATTATTTGGGAACGGCAGTATCAGCAGCTTTGTCATGTCTGTGATCTTCTCTTTGAGCATCGCCGCAGTGAGCCTGAAATCATCCTCTGCCCTTGTAGCGATGGGCACGGGCACTCCTCCGCAGAGAGACACTATCGGTGAATAGCACACAAAGCAGGGTTCTACCACGAGCACTTCGTCGCCGGGGTTCACGAGAGAGCGTATAGCTATATCTATGCCCTCGGAGCCGCCCACCGTCACGATCACTTCCGTGTCGCCGTTATAGCTCACGCCGAGCTGATCCTTTATCTTGCCGGCTATGGCGTGCTTGAGTTCGGTAAGCCCCGAATTTGCGGTATACTTCGTCTTTCCTCTTTCAAGGGAGGTTATTGCAGCCTGTCTTACATTCCAGGGTGTCTGAAAATCGGGCTCACCCACTCCGAGAGAGATAACCCCCTCCCTCTGGTTTGCAAGGTCAAAAAATCTTCTTATCCCCGACGGCTTCATTTCCCTGCATTTATCGGCGATAAGCTTATCGTAGTCTATCACGGAGACATTAAGCTCCTTTCATCAACATTATCGTTATCCATGAGCACTCCGTTCTCCTTATAGCGTTTGAGCACAAAATGCGTGGAAGTGGAGATCACGCCCTCCAGAGTAGAGAGCCTGCGTGCGACGAACAGCGCTATCTCCTTGTAATCGGTGCCGCTGAGGGTCACTGCAAGGTCAAAGGAGCCCGACATGAGCGTAACGCTGTCTACCTCGTCAAATGACATTATGGTCTTTGCAAGGTCATCAAAGCCCTGCTCCGCCTTGGGGGCGACCTTTACCTCTATAAATGCTGTAACGGCGTTTTTATCAGCGAGCTCCTCGTTGATTATCGCCTTGTATCCTCTTATAACGCCCTCCTTTTCATAGGCGACTATCTTTGCGGCGACCTCGGCGGCTGTGAGTCCTGTCATCGTGGCAAGCTCATCCGCTGTGAGACGTGCATTGGTCTTCAGAAGTGTGAGTAAGGAATCCATCAGTTCACTCTCCGTTTCTTTGGTTGTTCGTCCTGTTCCTTGCGGACATGACGAGTATATGTATAAGATTTATACCGAGCATGAGACATGATATGCTGACGCTTACCAGCCACATGACCGCATTCATCGTGCTTTGCGGCACAATAACGGAATACAGTATGCAGTAGCACAGCATTATCAGCAGCACAGCGCCCTGAGACGCAAGCCCTCTGAGTGAGGCTTTGAGCAGGAATGTCGCTGTGTCATAGGTCGAGGATGCAAGTGACTCAACAACGATAAACAGCACCGTTACGGTGAAAATGCCTATGAACATGGGCATGGTCTCATCCGAGATCTCCGGCACGGAGAACACCTTTATGGTCGGCAAGACTTCATCGTAGTATGCAAAATCGCTCTTTGCAACATAGTTTGTATAAACGCTCCTGAACGGGAACGAGAACAGCATCATGCATATTATTACCACATACATGACAGTGTTGATGATGCAGAAGGAATATCCCCCTGCGCCCAACTTCTCCATCTCGTCTTTTATCTCCATAGAGTCGCCCGAGGGCACTCCTGCCGATATTATAGTAATTATCGGGAACAAAAGCCCTGCGGCAGAGACAGGGAAGGGCAGCACCGATGCTGTCAGTGCCGATATCATACAGACAAGGGAAACGCCAGTCTGAACGGATATGTCTATAAAAAGATTTCTCCTGAGAGCGCCCATTATCTTGGGTGAATGTGATGTCTTTGAAACATTCTTGACAAGCTCCTCGCCCCTTGCGCCCGACATTCTCGATACCGTCAGGAAAAGCATCTGATAGAGCTCATCCCTTGAAGTGAGAAGACCGAGACTGCACCCCAGCATGAGAGCCCTTGCGATTATCAGCACCACAGAGATGATGAAGTCGCCGCTGTACAGACTGCTGTCAGACATATACATCCTTGAAAGAGCATACACAACCGCCGCAAGAGCCGAGAGCAGACTGCCTATGCCCGAAAAATCGGTGATGAACCCCGTCAGCTTAGGGTCAACAGAGCGGAGCGAATCGTTTATGGTCTTTCTTGAAATGCCGCTCCTGACCAGCGTTATATTGACCGACAGAAGCGCCGCAGAGATGCAGGCAGACGCAAACAGAATCTCCCACAGGTCTGTGAATACTGCCGTCAGCATATCACCCGTCGCTATGAACGAGCATATCAGCACTGCCAGAAGTATCAGGAGCGTTATCACAAAGTATTTATTTGTTATGGTATCGGCAATGACAGTGCCGACAGAGTTCTGTTCCTTCTTCTCAGACATATACTTTCCTCATTACCGATCTCTACCGATCCGTTTATGATATACTTACCCATAGAATATTATAATACTTTTTATTCAATATGTCAATTGTTTTTTAAAGCCGTTGTCAGCAGAACGATGTTCACGCATTATTGAAGATCAGCGCGGAGTGTGTGAATTAATTATGAAATCTGACACAACGGTCTTGTAAACTTTTCAAAATTGTGATATAATACTTTTCATAACGACCATAGGGCGTATGTACCGTATTAGGGACACGCCCGAACCGAAGGTCCGTTTTTTTATACGTCACGAAGATTGGTTTATAGGGATCTTTTCAGGAAAGGAGTCATGCAATGGCATCACATTACAGTTTTTCAAACGTAACACCGCAGATAGAGGCACTGGCACAGAAATGCACCGAGAACGGGGCGATAGACCCTTCACTCTATACCAAATACGAGGTCAAGCGTGGTCTCAGGGATATAAACGGCAAGGGTGTCCTTGCGGGACTTACCGAGATATCGGAGATAGTATCGTATATTGTTGAGGACAGCGAAATGATACCCTGTGACGGCAAGCTGTTTTACAGGGGATACAATATAAACGACCTTGTGAAAGGCTTTGAAAAGGACGGCCGATTCGGGTTCGAGGAGACCGCATATCTGCTCCTCTTCGGAGAGCTGCCCGATAAAAAGGCATTGGATGAATTCACAGCCTTGCTGTCGGATTACAGACGGCTCCCCTCCGCTTTCGTAAGAGATATAATGATGAAATCCCCCAGCACGGATATCATGAACAATATCGCAAGAGGCGTGCTGACACTTTTCTCCTACGATGACTACCCCAACGACACTTCGATACCGAACGTTCTGAGGCAGTCCCTGGAGCTGATAGCGCTCATGCCGCTCCTTGCGGTGTACGGCTATCAGGCAAAGAAATACTACAAGGACGACGACAGCCTTATCATACACAAGCCGCTGGCGGAGTATTCCACTGCCGAAAATATACTCCATATCCTGCGCCCCGACTCAAAGTTCACAGAGCTTGAAGCAAAGGTGCTCGATATGGCCCTGGTACTTCATGCAGAGCACGGCGGCGGCAACAACTCCACCTTTACCACCCATGTGGTGACATCATCGGGCACCGACACCTACTCGGCGATAGCGGCGGCTCTCGGCTCTCTTAAAGGTCCCAAGCACGGCGGTGCGAACGTCAAGGTATCTGAGATGTTTGAGAACATCAAGGAGAACGTATCCGACTGGTGCGACGAGGATGAGGTCTCCGCATATCTTCTGAAACTGCTGCGGAAGGAAGCCTTCGACCGCTCAGGCCTTATCTACGGCATGGGTCACGCAGTATACTCCATTTCCGACCCCAGAGCGAATATCCTCCATTCCTACGTTGACAGGCTCGCAGAGGAAAAGGGCGTTCTGAAAGAGCTGGAGCTCTATCACACCGTTGAAAGGCTCGCCCCCAAGGTGATAGGCAGTGAGCGCCACATCTACAAGGGCGTTTCCGCAAATGTGGACTTTTACAGCGGCTTCGTTTACAGTATGCTCGGTCTGCCCACAGAGCTGTATACACCGCTCTTTGCCATCGGCAGGATAGCAGGCTGGTCTGCTCACCGCATAGAAGAGCTTTCCAACGCAGGCAAGATAATCCGCCCCGCATACAAGAACGTGAATGCCCATAAAGAATATCTGGCTTTGTCAGACAGATGATACCGACAACAATTCCCGAAGCGGTCAGCAGACCGCTTCGGGAATTGTCTTTCATATGCGGTCACAGCCCGTCAGGCTTCTTCCGCCGGCTCGCCCTTGTAGAGAAGTTTGAGTATTATAGGCACCGAGATGGACGACACGATTATCAGCAGTATGACACTGGTGAAATACTTTGCGTCGAGCATTCCCTCCGACAGACCCTTCTGAGCCACGATAAGGGCCACCTCTCCCCTTGTCATCATGCCCACGCCGACCTTCATGCTGTCTCTGAAAGAATTGCCGAATATCTTCGCCACAAGGCCGCAGCCGATTATCTTTGTTACCATAGCCACTGCGATGAAACCGAGAGAGAACAGCAGCAGTTCGGTCGTAACACCGCTTACGGAGGTCTTGAGACCTATGCTGGCAAAGAACACGGGACCGAAGATCATGTAGGAATTTATATCCACCTTTCGTGCGATATAATCGGAGTCGCTCAGGGTGCAGAGTATAAGGCCTGCGATATATGCGCCAGTGATATCGGCAATGCCGAAGAATGTCTCTGCGGCAAAGGCAAGGAACATACACAGTGCCAGACCGAGTATGGGTATCCTGCGCTGATGAGGCCATTTCTTGTCAGCCCACTTGAATGCATAGTGCAGGAGAAATCCGATACCGATGCTCAGCACTATGAAAAGTCCCGTCTTCCAGAGGACGGTTATGGGGTCGGAATCGGGATTTCTTAGGCCTATAACAAAGGTAAGCACTATGATGCCGATAACATCGTCGATGATGGCGGCACTTGTTATAAGAGTGCCTATCCTGTCTTTAAGGTGCCCCAGTTCCTTGAGTGCGCTGACGGTGATGCCAACGGATGTGGCTGTCATTATGGTACCAATGAACACCGCACGGTAAAAATTCTCCTTGTCCGCCATATCCACGCCGTAGAACAGCATATACAGGAGTGTTCCGCCCACAAGCGGCACAAACACTCCCGAACAGGCGACCGCAAATGCCTTCGGACCTGTTTTGAGCAGGTCTTTCATATTTGTTTCAAGACCTGCGTCGAACATCAGCAGAACAACGCCTATCTCCGCCAGAAGCGACAGATAATCCGACTGCCCCACAAGGCCGAACACCGACGGTCCCAGCAGAAGCCCCGCGATTATCTCGCCCACCACGGAGGGGGCCTTCAGCCTCTGCGCTATCAGTCCGAACACCTTTGCAGAAACGATGATCACTGCAAGGTCACGGAAAAATGCAATCCTGTCCAATTCTATTCCTCCCGCAAAAACGACCGCAGAGTTCTCTGCGGTGCGGTTCATCATAATATACAATATGAATTATACCATTACGGTAAAAAAACTTCAACTATCTTTTTGATTAAATTACACATAAAAGAAACGCGATATTTGTTTATTCTAACTATACAAAAACACTTGACAAAAGCGTAACGCAAGTGTATTATTACAGTTAGTACAGTTAATACACATAGTACACGCAGAACAAAAGAAATGTGATACTGTCTCAAAGGCGATCACCTATAAAGAATATGAGAACGGTCATCGTAATACTAATTTCTGACCGATGCAATTATCTTCTGACGAAGATAGACAAGAAACAAGCCGCAAATTCTTGAATATAAGAGATTTGAGGCTTGGAGACCGTCTATACATCGAGGAAGAATTAGTATAAGACGGTATCGGTGCTGTAAGGCGGCTGTCACAGCTTCTATTGCAGCAGTTCACCACGAAGGGAGAGAAGTGAATGTTCAGCATTGATCTGCAAAGCAGGGTCCCGATATATGAACAGCTTTATTCGGGCATAACAGAGCTTGCTTCAAAACAGATCCTGCATCCCGGCGACAAGATACCGTCGGTCAGAGAGCTTGCAAAGGATCTCGGAGTAAACCCCAACACAGTATCAAAGGCGTTCGGTATGCTTGAAAGAGACGGGATAATCTACTCTGTGCCCGGCAGGGGGGCGTTTTTGTCAGACGACCACGGCGGTATAATCAGACAAAATGCCGTGAAGGAATTCAGGAGCGCCGTGGAAAGAGCACGGACAAGCGGACTCACAGAGAAGGATATGACAGACATAATCCATAAAATGGGGGAAGAAAAATGATAACTCTTAACAACGTCATCAAACGCTTCGACAATACGAACGCTCTGAACGGTGTTGACCTTACGATCCCGACAGGGACTTCATTCGGCCTTCTGGGCTCAAACGGAGCGGGCAAATCCACCATACTCCGCCTGCTGTCGGGTGTCTACCGTGCCGAAGAGGGTGAGGTGCTCATCGACGGGGCAAATGTGTATGACAACGAAGCGGTCAAGGAACGGGTATTTTTTATAAACGATGAAACAGTGCAGTTCGGCGGATTTACGCTCAAAGGGCTGAAAGACTACTACAAGGGATTTTACCCCAACTTTTCCGACGAGACCTTCAATGAGCTTGCCGACCGTGTCAAACTGCCGATGAACAAAAAGACAGACACATTCTCAAAGGGCATGAAACGTCAGGCAGTGGTCATAACAGGCCTTGCGGCACGCACAGACTATCTTCTGCTTGATGAGGCATTTGACGGTCTTGACCCCACCATGAGGATAATAGTAAAGCGTATGCTCGTTGACGCCATGCTCGACAGACAGCTGACCACAGTAATATCATCCCATAACCTGAAGGAGATAAACGAAGTATGCGACAGTGTGGCGCTCATACACCAGGGCAAGGTGATATTCAGCAGAGACCTTGACAGCGTAAAGGGCAATATCCACAAGGTGCAGGCGGCATTCCCACAGGAGTACAGCGAAGCTGATTTCAGGCAGAACGATATTCTCCACTTTGAGCGAAATCAGAGCATATACTACTTTATCATCAAGGGAAGCGAAGAGAATATCCGTGCGGCCTTTGAGGATATGCATCCCACGCTTTTCGACATCATCCCGATGACACTTGAAGAGATATTCATATATGAAATGGAGGGACTGGGTTATGACGCAGGCGAACTCAAAAAGATCGAGTGACCGGAGGGCGGCGATCCATCGCTTCAAAAGCTCTGTAAAGAATGAATTGCCGCTGATGGCAGTGCTGTTCATGCTGGGGCTCATCGGTTGGCCTGCCGTCTACGCTTCTCCCGTGTTTTTAAGGTCTGAGGGTCTGATCGCAGACGGTATGACAGTGATGATAATGCTGTTCTTTTCAGCGCTGATGTGCTTTGTCGGGGCTGTCGCAGTGTCACACAAGCTGTTTTCATATCTGTTCCGCAAGCCGGATGCGGATATGGTGTTTGCTCTGCCGATATCGAGACGTGCGCTGTTTCTGGCCGACTTTTTTGCAGGGCTCACGGTATTCATCGTGCCGCAGATACTTGCGCATACGGCAGGCATCATCGGATATTTTGCGGCAAGGCCGACGGTAACCGAAGCTACCGACGATACCCCTATGGGGAACGCAATCAGAGGGATATACTCCTCGGCTCATGACAGCATACTACCGGTAGCTGTGTTATCTGTGATGTCGTTCGCTATGATGTATGCCGTTTCCGTGCTCGCCGTCACCGCAACAGGAAAGAGACTCACCGCCGCATTCATCACGGAAGGCATCGCCTTTCTGATACCCGCCGCTGAGGTGGCTGTGATACATTCCGCATTTTCGGATATATACGGTGCTGACTCATCCCTTGCATACTCTCATTTGATACCATATACCTCTCCATATGGCGCATTCTTTTTCGCAGTGATAAACTCCCTAGGATACAACGAGCTTTTCCCTGCGGCATCAAGGTTTACCGTGCCTCTTTTGATATGCATCGTATCTGCGGTGTACACATTATTCGCATACATACTTTTCAGAAAGAGGAACGCAGAGCAGTCGGGCACAAACTACGCCTCACCCGTGCTTCTCGGAGCGGTGACAGTCCCGGCGGCTGCCTCAGGCGTGTTCCTTGCATTTGACAAGGATCTGACAAACACCAACACGAATATTCTGTTCGTTGCACTCGCACTGCTGGTATGTGTGCTGTTTCTGGCAATGAGCAGGAACAAGAAGGTCACAGCGTCATTTGCGGCGGCGTCCGCTGTCGTGTCTCTTGCATCATTCGGCACGGTCAGAGCGACAGAACATTTCGGCGCTGATAAGGCAGTACCCGATGTAAATGCCGTTGCAGGTGCAGATATTACATGGAATGACTCCGCATCAACATACGGGATTGCTCCGTCAAGCTCTGACAACGGTCTGTTGAGCGGTTGGATCGGATTCAATGTGTCCGGTATGCCGCCGGAATACTATCCCACTCACACGGAAGCTCCCGATGATATCGGGGTCATAACCGAGTGGCACAGATACTGCACCGGCAATACCCTCGGAGAAACCTCCGTCACACCGTTGATCACAGTAAAGTATACTCTCAGAAACGGCTCTGTCTTGGTA
>JAGAZJ010000032.1 GCA_018110925.1 Oscillospiraceae bacterium
ACCTTGCTCCAACTTACAACTGCGCTGTTATTGCCTGCGGTAACGGTGAAATTCGGCTTTGCAAGTGTGAATACAGGTGTCACATACTTTATATCACTGTTGGTATACGCAGAACCTGTGCCGTCCTTGAACGCTCTTACAAGATAGCCGTACTGTTTGCCGTTGGTAAGACCCGTATCCGAATAACTCAGCGATGTGGTCTCTGTGCGATAGATAAACGAACCGTTCTCCACACGGTATACACGATACGATGTTGCACCGCTCACTGCGCCCCACCTTACGGTCGCTGATGCATTGCCCGGAGTAACGGTGAATGTCGGCTTACCGACAGATGCAGATGCAGTACCTGTCAGATAGCCATACGCCCCGACCCTGTCTATGCGTGCATATGTTTTGTCGGTCACGTTGCTGTTATACACCGTACCGTTGCCGCCCCTCAGATTGGTACAGCCGTAAAACATATCAGTTGAATTTGTAACTGACGATGTAGTCCATTGATCAGATACGGTTATTGTCGAAAGCCTGCTACAATTTAGGAACATCGCCCACATATTCATTACGCTACCTGTGTTGAACCTTGACAGATCAAGTGACGAAAGACCGGAGCATTCCCCAAACATTCCACACATATCTTCAACACTTCCGGTGTCAAATCCCGATACATCAAGCGATCTCAAGGACGAACACAGCAAGAACATCTGCCTCATTGATGTCACTTTGCTTGTATTGAATGACGACACATCGAGATACGTCAGTGAGCTGCAGCCATTGAACATATCATTCATATACTCAACTTTTGAAGTATCAAAGCCGGAAAGGTCAAGAGATGTAAGAGATCTACAACCGGCGAACATATAGCCCATATCTGTGATATTTCCAGTATTAAAACTTGATACGTTAAGTGATGTAAGCCCTGTGCAACCGTAAAACATTGCATTCATATTTGTAACATTGCTTGTATCAAATCCAGATGCATCAATACGGGTAAGTGAGTTACTGAGAGCAAACATACCTCCCATATCTGTGGCATTGCTCGTATCAAGATTTGTCAGTCCCTCAATGCTTTTCAAATTAGAATAATCCATAAATGCTTCAAACATTGACCGACCTGACTTTGTACCGGGCATTATGATGATCTTATTTACTTTGTCCCTATCTATGTCTGCATAATAATCAAAGCCACAAAGTCCCTCATTTATTATTTTCGTATCCGGCAGCTGTCCTTTCAGAGTGAACGTACCCGTTGACGCATCCCATGTATACCAGTCACCTGCATACAGCTCCAGTTCTTCCTCCGCAGTTTCTTCATCTTCAGCTGTATCCTTATCCTCTGCGGTGTCATCAGCCGCTGTTACATCGGCGTTTTCTTCACTTGCCGCTATGTCAGTGTTATCATCGGCGCTCTGCGCTTCGGTGTCCTCTGTCTGTGTATCGGCAGATACATCCGTCCCTGCTTCATCCGTGCCGCCGACAGGCTCTGTCCCGGTCTCATCGCCCTCTGCCGCAGTTTCGGTCTGTTCGCCGTCTGCGTCATCGGTGTCATCGGTGTCATCGGTATCCTCCGCTGTGTCAGCGCTGTCATCGCCGCTCTCTGCTTCGGCGTCCTCTGTCTGTGTATCGGCGTTGTCATCGGTATCCGCCCCGGCATCCGCTGTCTGTGTATCGGATACATCCTCAACGGGCTCTGTATCATCTGCGGCGGTGTTCTCATCGTTCACAGCGTTCTCGGTCGATGAGGCTGTCTCGCCTGCGTCAGTGACTTCGGCATCATCCCCGACGATATCAGATGTGATGTCAGACTGCACATCCTCCGAGACCTGTTCCGTGTCGGGGGCAGATATCTCCTCCGCAAATGCGGGCAGAGAATAGCCTGTGAGCATCAACAGCGCTGTCAATGCAGCCAGTATCTTCTTTCTCATATGATCTCCTCCTTATTTTTTAACCTTTTCAGGCTGATTTATAATAATATTATAATCTAATAAGATTAATTTGTCAATATGTATCAGTCAAATATGATACAATTTATAAAAAAGGAGTGTCATATATGGCAATTTATAACAGAATAAAAGACCTGCGCGAAGACAATGACAAAACACAGGCAGAGATCGCCGAATATCTCGGCACATCAGCCCAGCACTACGGCAAATATGAGCTCGGTCACGCAGAGATACCCTTTGAACGTGCCATTATGCTAGCCAAGTATTACAACGTGAGCCTTGACTACATCGCAGGGCTGACAAATCAGAAAAAAGGCCTGCATGATACTGAGAATGACAATATGGCGGAGCTTCACTCCTTTCTTGCTTCGCTGACCGATCACGACAAACTGATACTATCAAGGCTTGCCGCCTGCATCTCGGAAATATAGAGCCTCCCCCGCCACATCGGACGGGGGAGGTTTTGCATTATATTCACTTTGTAGTTGTGTACACGATGTCTGCGCTTGTATATGCAGAACCCGAATTGCCGTTGAACGCCCTTACAAGGAAGCCGTACCTTGTTCCGTTTGCAAGTCCCGTTGCAGTATAGCTTGTGCCTGTTACCTCACCGAGATATACATATTTGCCGTTGTCAACACGATATACCCTGTAAGATGTCGCGCCGCTCACTGCACCCCACTTTACGGCCGCCTGCTTATTGCCTGCGGTAACTGTTACCTTTGGCTTTGCAAGTGTGCCGAAAGGCGTTGCATAAACGATGTCTGCGCTTGAATACGTCGAACCGACATTTCCGTTGAACGCTCTTACAAGGAAGCCGTACCTTGTTCCGTTTGCAAGCCCCGTTGCCGTGTAGCTTGTGCCCGTTACCGCACCGAGATATACAAATTTGCCATTATCGACCCTGTATACCCTGTACGATGTTGCGCCGCTCACTGCACCCCACTTTACGGCCGCCTGCTTATTGCCTGCGGTGACTGTTACCTTTGGCTTTGCAAGTGTGCCGATAGGCGTTGCATAAACGATGTCTGCGCTTGTATATGCAGAGCCGACATTTCCGTTGAACGCCCTCACAAGGAAGCCGTATCTTGTTCCGTTTGCAAGTCCCGTTGCCGTGTAGCTTGTGCCCGTTACCGCACCGAGATACACATATTTGCCATTGTCAACACGGTATACCCTGTAAGATGTTGCGCCGCTTACTGCACTCCACTTTACAACTGCCTGCTTATTGCCCGGTGTAACTGTTACCTTTGGCTTTGCAAGTGTGCCGACGGGTGTGGTATATACAACGTCGCCGCTTGAATACTCCGAAGCATTCGACCCGTTGATAGCTCTTACAAGGAAGCCTGTCTTTTTAAAGTTTGTAAGTCCCGTTACCGTGTAGCTTGTACCTGTTGTGTTTACAAGAGCGGTGTACTTCCCGTTCTCATAGCGATAAACCCTGTACTGTGCCGCACCTGTCACAGCATCCCAGCTGAGTGTAGCCTGCTTGTCGCCGGGAGTAGCCCTGACAACGGGCTTATTGAGTTTAAGCATGGGTACTGTCACAGTGTTTCTGCTCAGTTCTTCATTGCAGATACTGCAATATACCACTTCATCGTATGAACCGGGTGCAGAATATGTTGCAGTGACTTCATTCTCCCTGACTGCATCTGCAGGGATATGTCTCGTTGCGGGGATAATAGTGTCAGCCTGTTCTATCTCGGTATATATGCCGTCTTCAAGCTTGTAGAGCTTGTTGTCACTGCCTGTGTAGTATTCGATATGTCCGTCAACAGTGCAGGACGGATCTTCCTTATCTACCTTGGTGTATGTGACGACTGTCACTGTGAACTCTGCGGTGTAGTCGCCGTATCTGAGGGTGATGGTCTGTTCACCTGCTGTTTCGGGGTCAAAGCCCTCGGCGGTGATCCTTTCATCGGGAAGGGTCACATCTTCCTTGGTTACCGATATTTTGCCCACCGTATCGGAGCTTATGCGGCTGAGTGTCACCACTCCGCCCGTGAGATCAAGGCTCTCGCCCTCGGAATACACCGTCTTGTCGGGAGCGGTTTTCACGGTCATGTCTGTGACGGGGCACAGAGGCTCGGACATATTGCCGTCCTTATCCACCGACATTATCATGATGTATCTGCCGTCTATCGCCGAAGCGGGCAGGTTAGTTATCTCATTGCTGTCCACCTGATTGCTGATGGCCTCTTCAACGACGTTGTATATATACGATGCGGCACCGTCGGGCTCGTCCCAGTATATCCTGCTGTTATCTGCATCATATCTGTACATATCGGGAGCTTTCAGGGTATTGTCGATATTTCCGCCGTGGAAACCGTCGGGAAGCTCAAAGGTATGTGCGCTTCTGTCATAGGTATGGTCTGTCTCGCCGTTTACCTTTGATGCATAAACGCATATCGTTACATCGCCGCTTATATCATAGCCCTTGGTACACATGAACGCAAGTCTGCCCATAACATTGAAGGAGGGCTGTGTCACGCCTGTTCGTGTGCCTGCTTCATTTGTCTGATAGTCGGAGTGTACCCAGCCCAGGAATATGACATCAGAGCCGCTCTGCGCATAGACATCAAACTGCACATAGTTATCATCCCCGCTTGAAGCATAGTCAGCCGCTGCATCAGGAAAATCCCAGTAAAGCATACCCGTGCTGTCATCAAAGTTGAAATACGCCTCCCATGGGTCATACGAATCACCGGGGAGCACCTCCTGAGATGCACCGAGCGTGAGTGTCTCCGAGCCGAAGCCGTACGGTCCTGTCATATCCGCATATGCGGGAGCGGAATAGCCTGTTATCATTGCCGCAGCAGTAAGCAGAGACAGGATCTTTTTTTCCATATCCATAATAATTCCCTCCACAAACCAAAATATACCTTTATTATATGTCAATGCCGGTCTTTTGTCAATATATTTCCGGAATAAAATATACATTTAAGAAAAAGCGTGTCAAAATAAAATTTACAAAAGCCGTTCTTCCGCAAGATATGCGAAAGAACGGCTTGTATCAGATCATGCGTGAGGTGTCACCATGACCACGTCTGCAAGCGTATATGGCGAACCGTTGCTTCCGTTGAAGGCTCTTATGAGAAAACCGTATGTCCTTCCGTTGATGAGCTTCGACACATGAACAGTGCCGACGAACGATGTCTCACTGAGGAACTGATAAGTTTTCGTTTCGGGATAGTATACATATATCCTGTAACTTGTAGCGCCCTTTACAGAGCTCCATGTAACATCCGCCACGGTATTGCCCGAGACAGCCGTTACAGAGGGCTTCCCGACGGATGCAACAGGGGTCGCATAGACCACATCAGCCGCTGTATACGGTGAGCCGATACTTCCGTTCAATGCCCTTACCATGAACCCGTATCTTGTTCCGTTTGAAAGGCCTGAGACAGTATAGCTTGTAGCCGACGTATTGGCAAGGGCTGTATACTTGCCGCTGTCATAGCGGTATATCCTGTATGTCGATGCACCGCTCACAGCCCCCCATCTGAGGGTCACAGCCGAACTGCCTGCAACTGCCGTTACAGACGGCTTTGCAAGCGAGCCAACAGGAGTTGTATATACAATATCCGCCGATGAATACGCCGAACCTGTACTGCCGTTGAATGCTCTTACAAGAAAACCGTACTTCGTGCCGTTTGTCAGACCTGTTGCGGTATAGCTCGTGCCTGTGATCTCACAAAGGTATACATACTTTCCGTTGTCTACACGGTATACTCTGTAAGACGTTGCCCCACTGACGGCGTTCCACTTGATGCTCACCTGCCTGTTTCCTGCCGTGAGCGTGAACGAGGGCTTTGCAAGAACACCGAAAGGCGTTGTGTATACTATATCCGCCGTTGTATACGGTGAACCGACATTACCGTCAAATGCTCTTACAAGAAATCCTATGCGCTTGCCGTTCGTGAGGTCTGCGGCGGTGTATGAAGTCCCTGTTATCTCCTTCAGGCACTTGAATGCGCCGTCATAGCTGTATACCCTGTATGAAGCCGCACCGTCAACAGCGCTCCATTTAATGGTCGCATATCCGTTGCCCGCTGTCACTGTGAATACAGGCTTTTCAAGCGATGTAACAGACGATACAGGCGTTGCATAGACAATATCCGAGGTCGTATAGGCTGAACCCGTACTGCCGTTGAACGCCCTTACCAGGTAGCCGTACTTTTTGCCGTTTGTGAGCCCCGTATCGGTGTATGAAAGCCCGGTTATCTCCTTCAGGCACTTGAATGCACCATTTTCATAGCGGTACACCCTGTACGCCTTCGCCTCGTTCACTGCGCTCCAGCTTACGGTAACAGAACCGCTTCCTGCGGCTGTCGTGAATACAGGCTTATCAAGCACATACATAGGGATAATAACGGTCTTTCTGCTTATCTCTGCTCCGCATTCTGTGCAGTATACAACATTGTCAAAGGAACCGTTTCTCTCATATGTAGCCGCAACATAGTTCTCGACCACGTCACTGCCCTTGGTGTGTGCGGTCTTCGGTGCGATCGTGTCGGACTCCGATATCTGCAAGTATTCACCGTCAGTGTATACATAAAGGTTTCCGTCACTGCCTGTGTAGTACTCTATATAACCTGTCCTTGTGCAGCTGGCAGGGACCGCATCATGCTTTGTGTATGTTATGTTTCTTATGCGAACATATTTGCCGCCCCGAGCCGCTGTGAACATTGCATATCCGCCGTCTCCACTTATAACGGTGTCTGTTCCGGAGAGCGCCCAGCCGCTGTATGTGTCATCCTTGTTCACAAGAGCGGCATCTGCGGTCACCACAGTGCCTTCTCTCAGTATGACCGATGTCAGCGAACAGCCCGAGAAGATGCCCTGTGCGCTAACGCTCATATCAACTCCGCTGAGGTCAAGCGATGTCAGTGATGAACAGCCGCTGAATGCATCGTCCATATCGGCAACATCCGTCATATCAAGCTGTGCCAGACCCTCAATTTCCGTCAGGGATGTCATTCCGCTGAATGCACTGTCAAGGGATGTACCGGCCTTGGCACCGCTTATCACTATCTTTCTGACAGCCGTCCTATCCACGCCCGCAAGGGTCGCAAGGTCTGACCCCTCAGACGTGTCGGGGAGCTGACCCGAGAGCGTGAGCACGCCGGATGAATACTCATACCACCTGAGTGTGCGCACATATACTCCCTCAGAAGCGGATGTGAACTCCGCATATGTCCCGTTCCCACTGATGACCGCCGAAGAACCGTCAGCTGCCCAGCCGAGATATATGCCGCCGTTGTTTTCAAGCTCCATGTCCTCCGTTACTGCAAAACCCGACGGGAGTACCAGCGACGTGAGAGACGAACAGCCTGAGAAGAAGCCCTGTGTCCTTACGGAAGTACCGATATCCAGACCCGTAAGATCAAGTGAACCGAGTGATGAACAATCGTGGAAAAGATAGCTCATATCGGTGACACTGCCGATATCGAGATCATCCAGCCCCTCTATCGTCTCAAGGGATGCCAGCCCGCCGAATGCGCCGCAGATCGATACGCCTGCCTCTGTACCTGAGAGTATCTCTATCTTCTTTATACTGCTCTTGTTTATTTCGGCAAGGTCGGCAAGCCCGTTGCCGTAGGATGTATCAGGCAGCTTGCCTGAAAGTTTGAGCGTGCCAGTTTCACTGTCCCATGAGAACCATTCAGAGCCCTGACCCGTGAAATCCTTGTCAAATGCCGGCATGGTGAACTGAGAATAATCAAACTGATAGTTATACATGGGATGAGAGTCACGGCTGTTAAGATCCATGTCGTTGATGAGGAACGTAGCCTTGCTCTTGTTGAGATATCTTTCATCAAAACGTGACGTGAGCTGACCATTCAGATAATACCTCATGTCACAGAAAGTCGGGTCTGCCAAATACCACTCGCCGTACAGCTTTACTGCATTCCATGCGTGTGCATTCTGATCCGTCTGTGACTCGGAGCAGGACAGTATGAAGCTGTCAACGCCGATACGGTTGCAGAGATATTCAAAAGCGAACGCATAGCCCATGCAGACAGATTCACCGAAATATACAGAACCCATCATCGACTGGTTGTAGTCTGAGAACTGATAATCCACGTTCTCAGATATCTTCTGCGCAAGGAACGTTTCCTTCTCAACCAGCGTATCATACACCGCCGCATCGGATATCCATGCATCGGTCTTGTTCTTTATGCCTGTCCATAAGGTCTGTCTTGACGAGCCCGACCAACAGTTGTCATAACAGAGCAAAGTGAATTTGGTGAGACCCGCTGAATTATATGAATAGGAAAAAGCGTTTCTCAGGAAGAAGTACTGCGGATTGGAATAGAAAAATCCCCAGTAAAGATTGTATGCCTCTGTCTGTGACAGGGGAGAAGCAAACCTTACCTCAGCAAAATACTGAGAGCTTATATCCTGACCGGAAGACAGAAATTCATCACAGGCAGCCGCCATACGGTCATATGCATCCTTCTGCACAGCGTTCATCTGACTGTAATAGTAATCAGACGAGCCGTCCGCATGAGAGCCGTAATGCCTCAGTGAAGCAACAGCATATCCCTCATCGGGCATATCCTCGTCGCCTGTACGGTCATAGTATATGATCCTGCTGACAGCTTCGCTCTGCTCTTCCGTAAGGGCGATGCCGTAGGGTTCAAAGCCGTCATAGTCTTCCTCATCTATGGAGTTCACTATCTCATATGCCTCGTCAATGGTCATATGAGCATCGTCGGGCTCGGATATATCGTCTGTGTCTCCTGTCTTCTCAGATGTGACAGCATCCTGTATGGTCATCACAGAGACATCGGATATCCCGTCAGAAGCCTGTTCAGCGGCTTCTTCCTCTGTCGGTGTTTCGGTGGTGATATCGTTTTCATCCGTCTCGGAAAGATCATCGCCGCATTCGTCAGACGTCTGTTCCTCGGACACAGGGTCATCGGGTGTTTCGTCAGCCTCAGAGGGTATATCTGTGGGGGAGATATACCCGTCGGTCTCTTCATTCTCCGACACAACGGCTGCCGTGCCGTCCGTATCCTCACCGACGGTACCGATGTATATTCCCGTATCAACGGCCTCGGCATAGGCAGGAGTCATAAGACTCATCATGACAGCGACCGCACTGATACAAGATATGAGCTTTTTTGTAGATTTTGTCATGCTGACCACTTCCTTGTTATGCCCCATACAGGCTGTCACACCCGAGGGGCAAGAAAATGCACACAAAAATGAAACATATATATTATTATATCATATTTGTTCATATTGTAAATGAACTTTTTGTAAAAATCAGATATTGTTCCTAAAATTCTCCATATTTTCCGAAAAATATTGTTAGTTTATACCACATTGCACAAAAAAGGGCGGACAGGATGACCTGTCCGCCCGGGAAAACTAAGTTTTATCAGTAGGGAGTTACATATGCAACGTTGGAGTAGTTGGAGAACTGACCGTTGTATGCTCTTACTGCAAAACCGTATGTACTGTTGCTTGAAAGACCGCTGATCCTGCAGGATGTGCCGCTCACGCTGCCGAGTGTTACATAGGAACCGTTCACGTACTTATATACAACATAGCTTGTAGCGCCGGGAACACTGTTCCAGGAAACGGTAGCACTGCCTGCACCTGCCGAAGCGTATACGGTAGGAGTAGATACCGAGCCGCCGTTTATAGTTACATAAACAACATCACTGCTGGAGTAGTTGCCGGAGTTGTAGCTGTCATAAGCTCTTACTACGAAGCCGTATCTGTAACCGCTTGTAAGACCGGAAACTGTGTAGCTTGTGCCGTAAGTAGTAGTTATCTGACGGTAAGAACCGTTGATGTACTCAAAGATGCCGTAGCTGCCTGCGCCGCTTACGGAGCTCCAGCTGAGGTATGCGCTGTTTGTACCGGAGCTTACATAGAGGGTGGGCTTGTAGAGGGAGCTGTTGCCGGGTGTAGCGTAAACAACATCACTTGTGGAGTATGTTGAGCTTGCGCCGCCGTTGCTGAACGCTCTTACGAGGAAGCCGTATCTTGTGCCGTTTACAAGGCCGTTTGCAGTGTAAGTCGTGCCGTATGTTGTAGCATATTCCTGATAGGTGCCGTTAACATATCTGTAAACCTTGTAGTAATCTGCACCGGAGATGGAGTTCCATCTGAGGGTGATGTAATTGTATCCGACTGATGTTGTCGGTCTGGGCTTGGTGAGTGTGCCGTTGGTGGGTGTTGCGTATACAACATTGGCAGAAGAGTATGCAGAGCCGTTGTTGCCGTTGAATGCTCTTACGAGATAACCGTATCTGTAGCCGTTTGTGAGGCCTGCCATAGTGTAGCTTGTAAGAGTTGTGGTTATGAGATGTGTGTAAGAACCGTTGGAATTGTATCTGTAGATCCTGTAGGATGTTGCGCCGGATACAGCGTTCCATCTGAGGTATACAGTACCGTTGCCGGCTGTTGCCGTTACAGAGGGTCTTGCAAGGCTGCTGTAAGGTGTTACATATCTTACATCGGCAGATGTGTAGGAAGAACCGTCATTGCCGTTAAATGCTCTTACAAGGAAACCGACTCTCACACCGTTGGGAAGATTGTATCTTGTGTAGGATGTACCGGTAGTTGTTGCAAGATATGCATATCTGCCTGTGCTGGGATAGTAAACATAGATCCTGTAGGATGTTGCGCCCGAAACCGCATTCCATCTGAGGTTAGCGTAGCCGTTGCCTGCTGTTGCTGTTACAGAGGGCTTTGAAAGCGCACCGTGAGGAGTTACATATCTTACATCAGCTGATGTATAGGCAGAACCGGTATTGCCGTTGAACGCCCTTACAAGGAAACCGACTCTTGCCCCGTTGGGAAGATTGTATCTTGTGTAGGATGTACCGGTAGTTGTTGCAAGGAGTGCATATCTGCCTGTGCTGGGATAGTATACATAGATCCTGTAGGATGTAGCGCCTGTAACCGCATACCATCTGAGAGTAGCATAGCCGTTGCCTGCTGTTGCTGTTACATTGGGCTTGAGGACCTGTGCATTGGGAGTTACATACACAGCATCAGCAGATGAATAATATGAACCTGTGTTGCCGTTGAATGCTCTTACCAGGAAAGCATATCTCGCACCATTGGTAAGATTGTTGATCGTAAATGTGGTCACTGACGGACTGTCAAGAGTTGCAAGATGTGCATATTTGCCTGTGCTGGGGAAATATACATAGATCCTGTAGGATGTGGCATTGGATATCTTATCCCATGTGAGGGTGGCACTGCCGTTACCGGCTGTTGCTCTCACATAAGGAGAGGCGGGTACAGCTGCGAAAAGGTCGAGTTCCTCCTCATCGGTAAGCTCCTCAACTGCCTCTTCTTCAAGCTGATCCATATCTACCGAAACAGAAGCTTCTTCATCAACGACATCTGCTGTCTCTTCGGGGATCTGCTGGATATCATCCTGAACAGGTGCTTCTTCGGGCTGTTCTGCTGGCTGCTCTGCGTCAGTCTGAACATCTGCCTCAACGGGTTCTTCTGTCTGGTCGGCCACCTCAACTGTGTCTGCCTGAACGGGAACATCAACGTCCCCGGCATCCTCGGGTGTCTCGGAAGCCTCCTCAGCCACACCGGTATCCTCAGCGGCGATCTCTGTGCTGTCAACGGGTTCAGCCGCAACAGCTTCCTCCGCAGCCGGCTCTACTGCTGTATCTGTGGGCTGACTGCTCTCCTCAGCGACTACCTCAACGGGAGCCTGCTCGGGAACCTCATCTGCGAATGCAGGGACAGTCATGCTCATGCATACAGAGAGAGCGGCAATAAATGCTATTGCTCTCTTTTTTCTCATAGTTTTCCCTCCTAAAATCTCTTGTTTCTTTTTTTGCTTTCTGCATAAAAAATGCAGCTCCAATAGATAATTAAATTTTACCACAGACGGGCTGTGAGAGTGTAACTTTTTTATGAACTTTATTTTAATTATAAGATTTATACTCCCTATAATCAGTTACAAAGTATTACATTTTGTGGTTCTTTTTCCATCGCAGTCAAAAAAGTGCTCCATACCGCCAACTGACATATGTTCTGCCGGGGCATCGTCCGAAAACGATACGGAAAAACAAAATTAAATAAAAATATAAATCTTGACAATCAACCCTCTATACTATATAATAAGAAATGGTGGCTGCATACGGAACGCAGTTGCAGTGGCAGACAGTTTTTACATTCAAGATCACATCATAAGATCCCGAAAGGAGCGTCCCGTTTCCAATGGGCATAGTTAGCAAGTTCAAAAAAGCGTTGTGGGTGTTAAAGCACAAGAGCAAAGTCATATCATATGTTGCCGCTCAGTACAACAATGAGATGAATTTCAGAAAGAATGTTGAAATTATCAGGAACTCCCCTCTTTTTGATGAGGATTATTACAGACGCAATCACATAGAACTCCATAAGGTCAAGGATCTCGCCGCACACTATCTGAGACACGGCGGATTTGAAAGAAGAGACCCGTGTGAGACATTCAGCAGTTCCGAATACCTTGCGATCCATGCAGATGTCGCCAAAGCCAAGATGAACCCCCTTGTCCACTACGAGGAACACGGCCGTAACGAAAACCGCGAGATATCTCATCTGCAATTAAAAAACGACGTGACATTTCCGGATCAGGCTGTCGAAACAGAACGCACCTATTCATTGAAACCCTGTGTACATCATCGCACAGCGATACTGTCATGCTTTTTCGCAAAGGGGGAGATACCCAAGACCCTGTTCATGCTTATGGATGGTCTTAAAGAAATTGCCGACAACATAGTTCTTGTGGGCGACTGCAAGATAATACCCTCTGAGCTTGACAAGCTGTCTGACTATGTATGCTATGCAAAGTTTGTACGCCACAACCAGTATGATTTCGGTTCATACAATATAGGTCTCCGGTATGCCCGTGAAAACGGTCTTCTGACAAACGACATCGCAGAGGAGCTCGTCGTTCTGAACGATTCCTGCTACGGGCCTGTATATCCTTTTTCTGAATCGGTAGCCAAAATGAGTTCTCCCAAGATCGATTTCTGGGGACTCAGCGGATACAAGACTGCCATATTCAAAAAGCACATATCATCTTATTTCTTCGTGTTCAAGCGCAACATACTCGATACAGAATATCTCGATGAATTCATCGGTACCATAGAGGGGCAATTAGACCGAAGCAAGGTCATAATAAAATATGAGACCGAGCTCACCGGCTTCCTCGCAGGCAAAGGCTTCAGATATGATGCGATATGCTTCAGAAATGACCTCAGCGTATTCAACCACCCGGTCACATTCCTCAAAGAATACCGTATCCCTCTTATAAAGAAGAAAGCATTCCAGCGTGTGTCGAAGGAAGACATTAACGAAGCTCTCGACATAATAAGAGAGAATAATCCGGAGCTTGCGGCAGAGATAAAAGTGACCTCACCCATCGGCAATGAGTTTCATATACCTACTGTCGAGGAACACTACGCTATGCTGCCCGAGATCGTGAAGAAAAAGATCGAAAAGCATAAGAACGGTGAAAAGCTGACCGTCGCTTTTCTTGTGAGCAACATATCCATGTTCCCGTCAAGGCCTCTGTATGAAAGAATGCTCGATGAACCCGCATTTGACCCCTATGTTGTCATCATCCCCGATATGCGGTGGAAGAATGATGTCGTAGCAGAAATAAACCGTCAGGGAAGGCTTCTCTCTCAGAGCAACGTCTCCGAAGACAGAATAATATACGCAAGAAAAGATGAGCTGAACAGGTGGATAGACATATGCTCGGATATGGACATAGTGTGCTATAATACACCTTATCTGAATATATCCCAGTTCCCGTACAACCACAAATTCTGCTCAGGCAGAGATTTTCTCCCCATTATGGTGAATTACGGATTTTACCGTTCAAAGTACGATGACAAGATACTCTCCCTCGATTCGTACAGGTATATGTGGAAATCATTCTTTGAATGCAATGACACGATACAGCAATACAGAAACAACTATGCCTATGCTGACAGGAACGCTTCCCTGGTCGGCTATATAAAGATGGACGCCCTTGCCGGATGCCGCAGAAGCGAGGAGCAGACAAGGACACGCGTACTGGTCGCACTTCATCACTCGATCGACGGCGGCAAGAAAGACCCGAAAGCCAAAAACAATAATGAGATACTCAATCTCGGCAATTTCCTGAGATACCTCGATTTCTTCACCGAGCTCCCCGACAGATATCCCGATATAGACTTTGTGTACAGGCCTCACCCCTTCCTCATAACCACACTGAAAAAGCCCACATTCTGGGGCGTTGTCAAGACCGACGAATTTATAACGGAAATGAGAAGCAAGCCCAATGTCATCTGGGATGACAGTGACAACTATTTCCAGGTGTTTGCGGAGTCCGATGCCTGCATACAGGACTGCGGCTCGTTCCTCGTTGAGTATCAGTTCACGGGCAAGCCCTGCTGCTATATGCTCAAATCCCCCTCCGACATTGACGAAAAATTCGTTGAGCTCGGCAAGAAGTGCCTTGATCAGTGCTACATCGCATACGATACCGACGCTATCGACAGCTTCATAAACGACGTTGTTATTGCAGGCAATGACACAAAGGCCGAGGGCAGGGACGAACTCCGCAAGGAGATAATGACAAACTATCCCCACGCCGCAGATGCCGCTCTTGACGTGATTAAGAAGGAACTGGGCATATGAAAGGAACGTCACAATGAAACGTGTAATAACATACGGCACATTTGACCTGCTCCATTACGGCCATATCAATCTGCTCCGCAGGGCGAAGGCTTTGGGCGATTATCTTGTGGTCGCTCTTTCGACGGATGAATTCAACTGGGTGGA
Source organism: Oscillospiraceae bacterium (assembly GCA_018110925.1). Lineage (GTDB taxonomy): Bacteria > Bacillota > Clostridia > Oscillospirales > Ruminococcaceae > Huintestinicola. The sequence continues at coordinate 14,745 of JAGAZJ010000032.1, forward strand.
GAAGAGCAAAAAGTGCTACTTCACATATGAACAGCGCAAGGAGCTTCTTGAATCCATCCGCTATGTGGATCTGGTCATCCCCGAGAACTGCTGGGAGCAGAAGAAGACAGACATACATGAATATCACATAGATACCTTTGTGATGGGCGATGACTGGAAAGGCAAATTTGACTTTCTCCGTGACGAGGGAGCCGAAGTCGTGTACCTCCCCAGAACTCCCGAAATAAGCACCACTCAAATAAAGGCAGATCTCTCGATCAAATAAGGCATCAGCCGCCCCTGTTCTCACGGACAGAGGCGGCTGTATCTATCATGTTTTGTATGCGGTCCTGAGCCTTTTCAGAGCCTGTCTGTATCCTGTTCCCCTGCCCGAAATCACCGCCGTGCGCCGCTGAAATCTGACATCACCCTCGATATACCGCTGAAATCTCAGCTCCAGATCATAGAACGCAGACACCCTGCCGCTGATGCCAAGATGCTCATATATCTCCTTTTTAAGGGTTGCTCTTCCGGGTAGCTTTTCCGCTTTCTGAAACAGATAGAACACCGCACGGAATATCACAAAGTCAACAGGTATCGTAAAATCAAAGCAGAACTCATAGTCCGTGACCGTCCATATGCCGTCGTGTACTATGATATTGTCAAAGCACATATCTATATCGGTATACTCCAGAGAATACGCATCATCATCATAGTCCCCGAATATCGCCGAGAAACCCTCAGACGGAACGAACCTGTATGCCGCACGGGAGCGCAGTACGGAAGCAAAACGGTATATGAGTTCCTTTGCCGTCTGTACCTCTCCCGACCTGATGTGCCCTGTAATAAGGTCAAAAAGCTCTGTTCCCCTCACATATTCAAAGGTCACGGGAGAAGCGGCGGTCATCCTGTTCACATCTATGAATGAGCCCTCAAACACCTTGCTCAGTCTTTCAAATGAGAGCACCATATGCTCTGTGTGCCCGACACTCTTTTCAAGGGGCGTCTTTGTTATGTATATCTCATCCTGACGGTATATCCCCGTGATGATGCGCATATCCTCACGGCGCATAACGGAAAATTTGCAGTAGTCACATATGTCCTGCTTTTTGGTATACAGCTCCACAGCACGTACATCGCAGAATGAATGGTCTTTCATAAGGTCTTCGTACCGTCCGCTCTTGCAGGTCTCGGGGCAGAAAAACAGCTCGCTCTCCGTGGGAAGCCTGTTGTCTGAAAAAACATACAGCAGGTCTCTCTTCACAGAGGGATAGGGGTAGTATACCCGTATATCGTGCTTCACCCGTAACAGCTGAGCATCATCGGCGCCTGTCAGCACAAAGAGCTTCGCATCATCTCTCAGAAGAGGGATAAGCTCATCCAGCACATCGCCTATATCCCGTTCATCACAGGTCATATCTGCAAAAACAAGATCATATTTTCTTGTCATGTCCGCCTTGTTCAGATAAACAGCCTTGTCACCGTTCCTGAGCCTGTTCAGCCGCAAAAGGTCTTCATCGCTCTCTGCCGCAAAGACATTGTCACACAGCTCTGAGAGCTTTTCCGTAAAACACCCGACACCGCTGTTTATCTCCAGAACATCATGATATCTTCTGTCGCAGGCAAAATACACTATATTCTGCGACTCATAGCATATCTCGTCTGTGACATCGTTGTTTCGGGCTGTATATGCCGCCCTGTTTCGGTCGGACGGGTCAATATGCAAATAAATATACTCAAACAGAGCATACCGTTCTTTATCAGTCATGATCTGTCTCCGTAGCGAATCTTGTAGTACAGTGCCTTCAACGGGGCTGGGAGCATCTTCTTTACAGTATCCTTGATCTCATCCCTGTCTATGCTGACCCTGCCCGTCTTTTTTTCGGTCTTCCTGCCGCCTTTACTGCCGACAGACCTGAGACAAGCTTCGAGGTTATCCGTCCTTACTCCCTGCCTGCCAAGTCTTTCAAGCAGACTGTCCGCAGTATAGCGCTGGTTTGTGAGTTCATAGCCTGCATATCCCACGCTGTAAATCCAGCCCGTGGCAAGACCGAGCTTCGCCGCAGTGTAGGGCAGTACACGCATCATATCCGACTGGTCATATTTCAGCTCTTCGGCATGATCCGTAAGATCTGCCATTATCTCCGTCCTGCACCAGAAGCATGAGCTTCCTGCCGCATTTATCTTTCCCGTATCGGGACGAACACCCACAATGTCCGCAAGGGCGGATAACGTTTCTTTGCTGTTGTCATGAGGATCCGCCGATCGGCCGTGATGCGGGCGGAACGGCGTCAGAAGCCCAAGATACGGCTTTCTGTCCATAAGCTCTGTCACACTGCGTATATAGCCCGGACTGCCGACAGTGTTTTCCCACGCTATGCGCTCCGTATCCCTGATTACCGTTGAATAGTCTCTCTCCGAGGGCTCATAGTCATGCACGAAGCACATATACCTGTATCCCGATATTTTCCTGTACGGAAGCGGAACGCCGTCCGAGTGATAAATGCCCTTTATACCCGTATTTTCGCACAATGAAACAAGCCTGTTCTTCTTTTCATCAGTGTCGGTGAATATCACTGCGTCAACTTCTTCGGGCAGACCGGAAAGATACCTGACACACTGTTCAAATCTGTCCTCACAGACGAGCCGTGCAACAATGATGCTCCTGTTCGTTGACTGCGCATCGCATCGCTCCGGAAGCACATAGTCAAGACCAAGAGCCGTCTTAACATCATAAGGGTCATACTTTCTCATGATATGCTCGAATATCATTGATACATCATAATCGTAGTTTTTCTCCACATATTCAAGACTGCGGAAAAGGTCAGAACCGTTTGAATAGGTAAGGTATCTGTCACGCCCGATATAGAAGGATCGGCGCTTTATTACGGGGTAACGCATGTCGGCGATCATCGCATACAAGTTGAAGCTGTGATTGTCAAAATTTCTTGCCCTGTTACCGCTCTCATACTCTGCGGTGTCGCAAAGCACGCCCCACTTGTATCCGAGGTCGGCAAACTGCTGTGTCAGCACCGCCACAAACTTCTCGGCCGCCTCATTATAGTTTGTGTACAGAGGCTGTTTCTCCCAGAAGGAATAGAAATCCATGCTGTGCAGCAGCTTTTTCTCAAACACAAGAAAGTATGTCTGTATATATCTCGGACGATAGCCGTAGGGGCAAAGCCCCGAACCATCCACCGCGCCGTGTACGCTCAGTCCCCACAGATCAAGCTCGCGGTTGTCCATCTCGCTGAATATATCCTCAAACGGATAAAAAGGTCCGAAGAAAGAGTCATTGAACAGCACAAGCGTGTCATAGCCGTTCAGCTTCTCTCTTCCGCAGACCTCCGTTATGCCCGTTTTCCATGCGGCTATGTCAAGGCCGACATTCTCCCTCTTGATTACCTCATCACTGAGCTCAGACAGCATAGCCGAAGCCGCACCGTCAGCACTGCCGTTTATTATGGTGATAAGATGGTCGAGTGAAGGACGGATGCTTTCAAGCAGATATCTTATATATCTGTCCGCCCTGCCGTCCTTGTCAAAAAACAAAAATATACCCAGTCGCTTTTTCATAGGTCATGACCTCTCGGCATCACTGCTTTGCGTATTTATCACAGACCACCGCTGACACATCATCCATTATGATATGCCCCTTTTCAAGCCATATACAGCGGCTGCACAGATTTTTGACCTGCTCTGTGCTGTGAGAAACGAACAGAACAGTGGTGTTGTTTTCCATCATATCGGCGATCCTCTTCTGGCACTTCTGCTGGAATTTGAAATCCCCGACTGCCAGCACCTCATCGACTATGAGTATCTCGGGGCGCACGGTCGTTGCTATCGCAAAGCCCAGACGTGAGCGCATACCCGATGAATAGTTCTTCAGCGGCACATCTATGAAATTGCCTAGCTCAGAGAACTCTATTATCTCGTCTGTATGCTCCTCCAGATACTTCCTTGAATATCCTAAAAGCATACCGTTGAGAAAGATATTCTCCCTGCCGCTCATATTATTGTTGAAGCCTGCTCCCACCTCTATGAGAGGCGCCACCGAACCGCCGACTTTTACACTGCCCACAGTGGGCTTCAGCACGCCTGCTATTATTTTCAGCAGTGTGCTTTTGCCGGAGCCGTTGAGCCCCATAAGACCGACCACCTCACCTCTTTTTACGGTAAAGTTTATGTCTTTGAGAGCAGTGAACTGAGTGTACATAAGCTCACGCTTTATGAGCTTGATGACATATTCCTTCATACTGTCGATCTTTTCCTTGCTCATATTGAACGTCATGGAAACATTGTCAACAATTATGATATCATCATCCGCCGTGACCTCATCGGGCACAGCGGCTGTATCGTTTATCTCTTTAATATCCATTTATACACCATCAGATACGCATCATATGAACAGTATGAATCTGTCCTGCGTTTTCTTGAAAAAGACAAGTCCCACTGCGATGGTCGCAAGACCCATGCCGAGACAGATGAGATTTTCCGACATCGTGGGCAGGACACCGTCAAGGAACATACCTCTCAGCATCACGATGTAGTGATACATCGGGTTTAATCCCATCAGCCTGCGAAGGTCGTCGGACAGTGATGTGACGGGATAGAATATGGGAGTAAGGTACATCCAGAGCACCAGAAAGACATCATAGAGGTGCTTTATATCCCTGAAAAACACATTTATCGCAGAGAGTATCAGCCCTATGCCCAGCGCAAACAGGAACACATACAGAAGCGGCACCCAGAACAGCAGCATCGTCCACTTGAACTCAAGATGCGTAAAGATCATTACTATCAGGAGCGCTATCAGCGAGAAAAGCATATTTACCAAAGAAGCGATGCATTCTGACATGGGGAACACATACTTCGGCACATATATCTTCTTTATCAGCGATGCATTGCCGACAACGGAATTCAGCGCCGACTTTGTAGCTTCCTGATTGAACCCGAATATGAGCCTGCCGCACATGAGATATATGGGGAAATTCTCTATGCTGTTCTTGAACATCGTGGAGAATACTATCGTCATTATCACCATAGTGAGCAGAGGGTTCAGAAGGCTCCACAGAAGGCCGAGATATGACCTTCTGTATTTAAGCGACACCTGTGTCTTTGCTAGATATACGATAAGTCCCCAGTATTTCAAGAAGACATCCAAATAAGGCTTTATCATAGATCAGAACCTCAGCCCCGCATCTTTGAACGAAAGATTTTTTGTATCCTTTTCGCTGAGCTTTATCTCCATTCCCTCGGGTATCTGCCAGTCTATGCCGATATCGGGATCGTTCCACATGACACCGCCCTCATCGGTGGGGTCATACAGACGTGTACACTTGTATGTAAATGTCGCAAAGTCGCTCATTACCACAAAGCCGTGCAGAAAGCCCTCGGGGATATAGAACTGGAGCTTGTTCTCCTCTGTGAGAAGGACACCTCTCCACTGACCGTAAGTAGGACTGCCGCCCCTGACATCGACTGCCACATCATACACAGCGCCCTCCGTAACACGGACCAGCTTGCCCTGAGGGTTGCTCTTCTGACAGTGGAGCCCTCTGAGCACTCCCTTGAAGGAGCGTGACTGATTATCCTGCACAAAGGTCGCAGGCGAGCCGTCCAGGTGCTTTACATATGGTTCAAACTCGGCGTTGTAAGTCTCCATGAAATATCCCCTGCTGTCGCCGAACACGGTGGGCTCAATGATATAAAGCCCCTCGATACCTGTTTCATTGAATTTGAATTTCATCTTAAACTTCCTTTATCTTGCGTTGTACATTCTCTTGTAGTAGTCCTTGTATTCGCCCGAAATGATCTTTTCCCACCACTCGCGGTTGTCAAGATACCACTTTATGGTTTTCTTTATGCCGTCGGCGAACTTGGTCTCGGGCTCCCAGCCGAGCTCGTTGTGTATCTTCGTGGGGTCTATGGCATAGCGCAGGTCATGACCTCTTCTGTCCGCAACGAACTGTATCAGGTCTTCGCTCTTGCCCAGCTCCTTGATTATGAGCTTTACGATGTCGATATTCTTCATCTCGTTGTGACCGCCCACGTTATAGACCTCGCCCTCTCTGCCGTTGTGTATGATAAGGTCGATGGCCTTGCAGTGATCCTCGACATAGAGCCAGTCACGGACGTTCTCGCCCTTGCCGTACACAGGAAGAGGCTTGTCGTTGAGCGCATTTGCTATCATGAGGGGTATCAGCTTCTCGGGGAAGTGATAGGGACCGTAGTTGTTGGAGCATCTCGATATGGACACAGGCAGACCAAAGGTCCTGTGGTATGCCAGCACGAGAAGGTCTGCGGATGCCTTTGATGCGGAATAGGGGCTCGATGTGTGGATAGGTGTCTCCTCGGTGAAGAAAAGGTCGGGTCTGTCAAGGGGAAGATCGCCGTACACCTCATCCGTAGATACCTGATGGTAACGCTTTATGCCGTATCTGCGGCAGGCATCCATCATGACCGAGGTGCCCAGTATATTTGTCTGAAGGAATACGGCGGGCTCCTCTATCGAGCGGTCAACATGGCTCTCAGCGGCGAAGTTCACCACCATATCGGGCTTTTCCTCCATGAACACCTTGTACACCTCTGCCCTGTCGGTGATATCCACCTTGCAGAAGCGGAAGTTGGGGTTGTCCATAACAGGTGCAAGAGTATCCATATTTCCCGCATATGTCAGGCAGTCAAGGCAGACTATCCTGTAATCGGGATGCTTTTTAAGCATATAGTGTATGAAATTGCCTCCGATGAAGCCTGCGCCGCCTGTAACGATTATAGTCATATCAATTCTCCTGTTCGCTGTAATTTTTGAAAAATTCCGTGAGTGCTTCCTGCCACGGTCTGAACTCGTCGCCCACCGTGACTCTGAACATCATATTGTCAAGCGCCGAATATGCGGGTCTGTCTGCCGCCGCAGGATGATCTGCCGCATACTGCGCCGATGTGCAGGGGGATACCTTTGCATCTATGCCTGCAAGACGCACTATCTCGGATGCGAAGTCATACCACGAGCATATGCCGGTGCCGGTGCCGTGATATATGCCGTATTCCTCGGTATCGAGGAGCTTTATTATATGATGTGCAAGGTCTGCGGCATTGGTCGGATTTCCTATCTGGTCGTCAACGACCGTAAGTGCGCCGTATTTCCTTGCCGCATTCATTATGGTCTTTACAAAATTCTTGCCGTAGTAGCCGTAGAGCCATGCGGTGCGGACGATGAAGCTGCGTGAGCAGAACTCTCTCACATACCGCTCGCCCATATACTTCGTACTGCCGTAGGCGCTTTTCGGTGCTGGTATGTCGCACTCTGTCTGCGGCGCTGACGCATTCCCCGAGAAGACATAGTCGGTGGAAACGTGTATGAGCTTTGCTCCCGTTTCCTCACAGACCATGGCAAGATTGCGCGGGCCTATGGCATTGACCTTGAAGGCATCATCCCTGTGTGTCTCACAGCCGTCAACGTTGGTATATGCCGCACAGTTTATCACCGCATCATATCCTCCGCTCCGCATGAGAGCCCTTACCTGTGAAAGATCGGTTATGTCAAGCTCGTCTATATCTATCGGGCGCACCTCATTCGTGCCTTTCAGCACTTCGGGAGTGCCTATCTCGGTGTATCCTCTTTCAAAGCACTTTGCAAGCTCCGTGCCGAGCTGACCCTTGCCGCCTGTTATAAGTATCTTCATCAGTATCTTATCCTTCCCTCGGCCACCTGTCTCAAATGCTGACCATAGGTGGATTTGCCGTATCTTTCGGCGGATTCGAGGAGTTTTTCCTTTGTTATCCAGCCGTTTATATATGCTATTTCTTCAACTGCGGATATCTTTATGCTCTGGCGCTTTTCTACCATCTGAACGAACTGCCCTGCTTCGATAAGGCTGTCCATAGTACCTGTGTCGAGCCATGCATATCCCCTGCCGAAGAGCTTTACATCAAGCTCTCCCATTTCAAGGAACACCCTGTTGAGGTCTGTGATCTCCAGCTCGCCTCTTGCAGAGGGCTTGAGACCCTTTGCGATCTCGACCACCCTGTTGTCATAGAAATAAAGACCCGTTATGGCATAGTTGGACTTGGGATGAGCAGGCTTTTCCTCAACGGAGATGACCTTGCCGTTATTATCGAATTCCACCACGCCGAAACGCTCGGGATCATCCACATAATAGCCGAAAACACTGGCACGGTGGTTTTTCTCCGCATTCTCCACCGCACTTTTCAGAAGATTTGAGAAACCGCTCCCGTAGAAGATATTGTCGCCGAGCACCATTGCGCAGCAGTCATCACCGATGAACTTCTCGCCGAGTATAAATGCCTGTGCAAGACCGTCGGGAGAGGGCTGAACCTTGTACGACAGACGTATGCCGTATGCAGAGCCGTCACCGAGGAGTTTTTCAAAATTCGGCAAGTCTGTGGGAGTGGATATGATAAGTATATCCTTTATCCCCGCAAGCATAAGCGTTGACAGGGGATAATACACCATCGGCTTATCATAGATGGGAAGAAGCTGTTTAGATGTCACCATAGTCAGCGGATAGAGCCTTGTGCCCGAACCGCCCGCAAGAATAATACCCTTCATATTTACCCCTTTCAGCAGAATATTATCTGCCCTGCGGCCGACATGAGATTCTGCTTCAAAAATCCGTATTTTATCAGCTTAGCTATCCGTACGGGCTTGATACTGCCCTTTACGGATATATATTCCTCAACGGTGTGTCTTGCCTCATCAGAGAGCCTGTCACCGTAGAAATCAAGAAATGCCTGCGCCTGACGATAGGTGGCATTGATGCGTTCCTTGGTCGCACTGTTGTCCTTTATCACCGACATAACGCCTTTAAAACTGCGGTTGTTCACCGCCCCAAGCACGTTGCCGCCGTGCTGACGGTATTTAATCAGCGGCTCATCCACAAAAACTATCCTGCCGAATGCCGCCGCCGTCAGAGCCGCCCACCAGTCATGCATCAGCATATCCTGCACGGGAGCGTCACCGATAAGGTCGGCAAGCTGTCTGTTTATCATCATGGTACAGCCCGTGACATTATTCTGGGCAAGGAGCCTGTTCAGCGTCCTGCATTTTGGATCAAGCCCCTGAAAGGCCGTGAAGGAACGGTGAAGCGTATCAAGCTTCTCATCCACCACCTCAAGCTCGGTATGCACAAGCACGGGACATCCCGTGTCCGCCTGACGCAAAGCCGCCAGACTGCGTGATATCTTATCGGGGCACCATATGTCGTCCTGGTCGCAGAACATTATATAATCGGCATCTGAGCGCTTCAGCATGGACATGAAATTTCTGCATGACGACCCCGACGGTGCATCGTTCCTCACCGCCGTCACCCTGTCGGGATAACGCTCCGCATAGCTCTTTGCCGTTTCAAAGGTATCGTCGGAGGAACAGTCGTCGCATACATACAGATGCCAGCCTGTCTCTGTCTGGGCTAGTATGCTGTCTGTCACGGCAGAAATGTATTTTCCGCCGTTATATGATGCAAGAAGTATATCTATCATCCGATCTCTCCCCGAACAGTCATACAACGTTCCTGTCCGTAAAGCCCGCTTATTCGCTTTTCCCGTCGGCGGACAGCTTTACATATCTGCCGCCCGAACGCCACTTCCAGAAGTATTTGAGCATTGAGTCTATCTGTATAAGGAAGTACCGCTTCTTTTTCATATATGCCCGCTCCCACAGGTGAACCACCGAGAACTGCGGTGCATAGACCGTCCTGCCGTAATGCCCTGCCATGCGGGTAATATCCGCATCCTCATTGTACAGAAAGTATCTTTCGTCGAAGCCGCCTATCCGCTTGAATATCTCTGTCCTGACGGCTATGAAGCATCCCGAGCAGAACCCTATATCCACGGGCTCCGTCACCTTACGGTCACGCATAGTGTACTCATAGCGCCACTTGCGGAATATACCGCCGAAGCGTTCAAACCTGCCGCCCACCATATACTTCACCTTAGGCGACAGCTTGGGAGTGAACTGTTCCTCGCCGTTCTCATAAAGAAATTTCGGCACCGCCATGACTATATCGGGATTTTCCTCAAAAAAGCGGCACATCTCCCCGATGACGTCATATTCAAAGATTATGTCAGGGTTGACGATGAAATGCATATCGGAGGAAAGGCTGTCCATGACAGCGTTATGACCGTGGCCGAAGCCCTTATTGCTGTGATTCTCTATGATATGCACCTGCGGAAAGCCGCTCCTTACTATGTCGAGAGTGCGGTCTGTCGAATCGTTGTCAGAGATATACACCTCAGCATCGCAGTGTTCATACAGCGAGGAAAGGAGTTTCTCCACAGTATTCTCATTGTTGTATGTGACTATGCACACCGATGCTCTCATGTAATGCCCTGCCTTCTGACCACACAAATATACATTATGATTATACCACACATCATACCTGTTTGTCAACGTCAAATTGCAATCGTTGCATGACAACAGTGTGAGAATTTAACAGCTGCTCCAAAACCGAACAGAAAAAGCGGCGGCAGACCGCATCTGCCGCCGCAAAGTTCGCTGTGTTCACAGCTTTCTGACCTTATTGCCGAGCTTTTTGTAAGTGGAGTAATTCCTGACGAGCACACCCTGCTTTTCGCTTGTCACGGTGTCTGTTACTTCCTCGCTGTTGTCTGTATCATCTTCGGGAACATCAAGATGCCTTATCAGCAGTCCGCCGTTCACCTCATCGAGCATATCGGGAGACAGTTCGAGCTTCTTTTCGTTATCGGTCATAATATGACCTCCTTTCATACCGTAATGTCTTATACTAATTCTTCTTTATATGTTTAACCGAAACAAAAGGGAAAAAGTACAATAAATATTATTACAGCCGGCAGGGCGAACCCTGTCGGCTGTGGTATCATTCTCCGCAAAGCTCTTTGTAAAGGCCGATGTATAGCTTGGCAGAGCTGTCCCAGCTGTGATCGCACCGCATGGTATGGCTCACAAGCTTCTTCCAGTCGTCCTTACGGTCGTAGTAATCCTTCGCACGGCTGACAGCGCCCAGCATATCGTGTGCGTTGTAGGTCTTGAACGTAAAGCCGTTGCCGTTCTCTCCGCCCGCATCGGTCACGCTGTCACGCAGACCGCCTGTCTCTCTGACTATGGGCAGAGTGCCGTATCTCATGGATATCATCTGCGCCAGACCGCAGGGCTCGCTCTGCGACGGCATGAGGAACATATCCGCACCTGCGTATATGCGCTTTGCAAGGTCGGGCTTGAAGCCCAGTGTGACGCTCACCCTGTCGGGTCTGCGCCATGCCATTTCCTTGAAAAAGTCCTCAAACATTTTTTCGCCCGAACCCAGTATCGCAAACTTGCATCCCATGCCGACCATTTCCTCAAACACATATTTGATAAGGTCGATGCCCTTGTGGGAAACAAATCTTGTGATGATGCCGATTATCGGGTCACCGTCGGAGGCAAGACCCAGTTCCTTTTCAAGAGCCTTTCTGCACTTTGCCTTGCCCGACAGGTCATCGGCAGTGTAATTTGCCGCAATGGCCTTGTCGTGTTCGGGGTCATACAGAGCGGTGTCTATGCCGTTCAGGAAGCCGCACAGCTTGTACTGCTTGCCTGCAAGGGTCCTGTCCATGCCGTGCGAATACCACGGGTCGAGTATCTCCCACGCATATGAGGGGGATACGGTGGTTATCTTGTCGGCAGTCTCAAATGCGCCCTTCATGAGGTTCACTGCGCCGTCATACTCCAGTATCTTTGCGTGGTACATGGGTATGCCCAGTATGTCGCCCAGCACGTCCATGCCGTAGCGTCCCTGATACTGTATGTTGTGTATGGTAAAGACAGTCTTTATATCCTCATATCCGTGGCGGAACTTGTATACCGTCTGATAGTATACGGGTATGAGCGCCGTCTGCCAGTCGTTGCAGTTTATGACCTGCGGGGTCCAGTCCAGCTGACCTATCAGCTCCATTACAGCCCTTGAAAGGAATACAAATCTTTCGCAGTCATCATAATAGCCGTAAAGGCCGTCTCTTGCGAAATAGTATTCGTTGTCCAAAAGGTAGTAGGTGACTCCGTTAGCCTGACCCTCGAACACGCCGCAGTACTGCTTGCGCCAGCCCACATCAACGGTGAAGTTTTTCAGGAATTTCAGCTTGTCCCTGAGCTCCTGCTTTATCGTCTTGTAAAGCGGCAGTACGACACGGCAGTCCACACCTGCCTTCACCAGTGCGGCAGGCAGAGAGCCCGCTACATCCGCAAGTCCGCCCGATGCCGCATAGGGGAGAGCCTCGGAGGCGGTGTATAGTATCTTCATCTTATTCACCCCTTTATCACGTTGCCGTCAGTCATGCTGTCCTCAGATCTGCGCACCCTTGCCTATGTAGATAGGATAGTTTGAAGAGCCTGTGAGTATCTTTCCGTCGGATATCTTCACGGCCTTGTCGGTTATGACAGAGTCTATGGTGCAGTTCCTGCTTATGACAGTATCCTGCATGATTATGGAATTCTTGACTACCGAGCCCTTTGCGACCCTTGCGCCCCTGAAGAGTATGGAATCCCTTACCTCGCCTTCGATTATGCAGCCGTCGGCAACGATGGAGTTGCGCACCTTGGCGCCGATGGCGAACTTGGCGGGCGGATTGTCCCTTATCTTCGTGTATATGGGGTTGGTGTCGAGGAACAGCTTCTTTCTGTTCTCTGTTGACAGCAGAGCCATATTGGAATCATAGTAGGTCTTGATAGAGGTTATCTTTGAGAAATAGTTGTCATGCTTGTAGCCCATTATCCTGAATTCGCCGCAGCGATCCTGGAGTATCGACCTTGCAAAGCTGTAATGACCCTTTGAAGCGCCCTCGGATATGATAGTCATGAGCAGGGTCTTTGAGATAACATAGGTGTTGAGAGCCACGTTGCACTCACCGCTTATCTGCGGATTTATCATAACGTTGTTCACTCTGCCGTCCTCGTCGATGCCAAAGACATTCGAGCGTGCGGCAGCTTCCAGATCGAGGTTTGCTCTTGCATAAACGGCGGTGATGTCGGCGCCGCTCTTTACATGAGCGTCAAATATCGCATCATAGTCGAAACTGGTCACAACGTCACAGTCGGACATTATCACATAATCGGCTGCGGATGCCTTTATGAAATCTGTTATGCCGTAGAGGGCTTCAAGTCTGCCTCTGTACATACCGCTGGTCACATTCGAGAAGGGAGGGAGCAGGTGCAGACCGCCTATCTTTCTTGCCATATCCCACTCTCTGCCCGAACCCAGATGGTCAAGCAGGGACTGATAGTTGGACTTTGTAACGACGCCGACCTCGTCAACGCCGGAATTTGTCATGCTCGAAAGCACGAAATCTATCATTCTGTATCTTCCTCCGAAGAGCACAGAACCCATCGTTCTTCTGCCTGTAAGCTCGGGAATAGCATCCTCGTGCATATTGGCAAAGATAAGACCGAGTATATTCTTATTGAGACTCATTGTGTGTTACCGCCTTTCCTGCTCACTTCTTCTTGATATCGGGCACCATCTGCCTGGGAGCAACTACCTGTCCCTCGGCAATGGTCATATTGTGGCCCACTACTGCGATGCCCCAGTCGTCACGGTTCTCCACCGTTTCGGGTCTTGCACCGATCTTGGCGCCCTTTTCGACCACGGTGTTCTCGCCGACTATCGCATACTCTACCACAGCGCCCTCCTTGACGATGGAGCCGGGCATGATTATCGAGTCGGTGACGGTAGCACCCTTTTCAATGGTAACGCCCTCGAAGATCACGGAGAAGTCGATATTGCCGTCTATTATGCATCCCTCTGCTATCATGGAGTTCTCCACAACGGCATTCTCGCCGATGTACTGCGGAGGAAGAACGGGATTTCTCGAATACATCTTCCAGTCGGGATCATAGAGATCTATGGGGATATTGGGATTGAGGATATCCATATTTGCTTCCCAGAGGGAGTCGAGAGTGCCGACATCCTTCCAGTAGCCGTCAAATGCGTATGCCACGAGCTTTTCACCGGCATTCATCATATTTGGTATGATAGCCTTGCCGAAATCCTTGTCCTCATCGGGATTGTTTTCGTTGTCTATGAGGTACTGTCTGAGCTTGGACCATGTGAACACATAGATGCCCATGGATGCGAGAGTGGAGCGGGGATTCTTGGGCTTTTCCTCAAAATCGACTATGTTGCCCTCGTCATCTGTTATCATGATGCCGAAGCGCGAAGCCTCCTCCATGGGAACGTCGAGAACAGCTATCGTAGCGTCAGCGCCCTTTTCCTTGTGGAACTGGAGCATATCGTTGTAGTCCATCTTGTATATATGGTCGCCGGAGAGGATGATGACATACTCAGGGCTGTATCTGTCAACGAAAGCTATGTTCTGATAGATAGCGTTTGCGGTGCCCTTGTACCATTCGGCGCCCAAAGCGGTCTGATAGGGGGGCAGGCAGTGAGCGCCGCCGTACTGCTTGTCAAGGTCCCATGGCTGACCGTTGCCGATATAGTCATTGAGGACGAGAGGCTGGTACTGGGTGAGCACGCCAACGGTGTCTATACCGGAGTTCACGCAGTTGGAGAGCGGAAAATCTATTATCCTGTACTTGCCGCCGTAGGGAACGGCAGGCTTGGCCATATCCTGCGTCAGCGCATAGAGTCTGCTGCCTTGTCCGCCGGCGAGCAGCATTGCGACGCATTCTTTTTTAGTATACATATCGATACATCCTTCCTTTATTCTTTGTTATCGGTTCCTTTTTTGCGTTTTGAAGCCGTCTTTGCGGCGGGCTTCTTCTCTGCCTTCGGATTGTCGGCAGTTTCTGTCTTTTTGCGCCCCGCAGTCTTCTTTTCTGCGGTCTTGACGGGCTCAGCGGCCTTTCTTGTACGGCGCTTGGGCTTTTCGGATGCTGTCACGGGCTCTACGTCCACAGCGACGGGCTTTTCCTTGGGGATATATCTCAGATATATCGCCGAGAGCCCCGGCAGAGTGAGGGAAATGGAGTAGTCACAGCCGTGCATGGGCTCATTCCTTGCCTTTATCCTGCCGTTGTCGATCTCGCCCGAACCGCCGTATTTGAGGTCATCTGTCGAGAACACCTGTTCGTATACGCCGTCATATGGAACTCCTATCCTGTAATCGGAGCGTGTGACGGGCACGAAGTTGCAGACAACGACTATCTCATGCGGGTCATCGGGATCGGTGGCATCTATGCGCCTGAATGCGATTATGCTCTGGGTATAGTCATCGGCGCTTATCCACTTGAAACCGTCCCAGGAATCATCATTCTTCCACATGGGGGAGTTGTCAAGGTAGAAATGGTTTATCTCCTTGAAGAACTGGTGCATCTTACTGTGGCTCTCATAGCCCAGGAGGAGCCAGTCAAGCTCTTTCTTGTAGTCCCACTCTATGACCTGTGCCAGCTCTGTGCCCATGAAGTTCAGCTTCTTGCCGGGGTGAGCCATCATATATGCGATGAAAGCCCTCTCGGAAGCAAATTTGCCCTCCATTGACGGGCTCGACATCTTGCCGAAGAGCGAAGCCTTGCCGTGGACCACTTCGTCATGCGATATGGGGAGTATATAATTCTCCGAAAACGCATAGAAGAACGAGAACGTCAGCTTGCCGTGGCTGTTCGCCCTGTATATGGGGTCGGTGCGCATATAGTCGAGCGTGTCGTTCATCCAGCCCATGTTCCACTTGAAATTGAATCCGAGGCCGCCGACATCGGCAGGCTTTGTGACCATCGGCCATGCAGTGGACTCCTCGGCTATCATGAGCACGTCGGGGTCTCTGCCGAACACTGCGGTGTTGAGCTTTCTGAGGAACTCTATCGCCTCATAGTTCTCGTTTCCGCCGTCCTTGTTGGGTCTCCACTCACGCCTGTCGTAGTCAAGATACAGCATAGATGCAACGGCATCCACACGCAGACCGTCTATGTGGAACTTTTCTATCCAGTATACGGCGTTCGAGATGAGGAAGCTCCTTACCTCGCCCTTGCTGTAATCGAATACACGTGTCCCCCAGGACAAATGCTCCTTTTTCAGAGGATCTGCGTATTCGTAGCAGTCGCCGCCGTCAAACTCAAAAAGACCTGCCGCATCCTTCGGGAAGTGTGCAGGCACCCAGTCGAGTATGACCGCTATGCCGTTCTGATGGAATATGTCCACCATTTTCATAAAGTCCTCGGGAGTGCCGAAGCGTGATGTGGGGGCATAGTATCCTATCACCTGATATCCCCACGAGCCGTCAAAGGGATACTCTGCCAGCGGCATCAGTTCAAGGTGGGTGTATCCCATATCCTTGAGATATGCCGACATCTCCTCCGCAAACTTCACATAGTCAAAGGGCGAGCCGTCTTCATACTGTCTCCATGAGCTGAGGTTTGCCTCATAGATGTTCATGGGGCTCTTGTATACATTTATGGAGCTTTTGTATTCATACCATTTTTGGTCGTGCCACTGATATCTGTTTATGTCAAAATATTTTGTGGCTGTGTTGGGACGAAGCTCCATATGCGCTCCGTAGGGGTCAGCCTTATCCGTAACGCTCCTGTGGGATGACTCTATGCTGTACTTGTAAGCAAAGAAATCCTCTACGCCCTCGACGAAGTATTCCCATACGGATGGGTCGCTCAGGCGGTACATGGGGTCCTTGTTCCTGTCCCAGTCATTGAAATCGCCTATGAGAGAGACGGACACGGCATTGGGTGCCCACACACGGAAATACACGCCGTCCTTGCCATCCTTCTTTCCCTTATGGGCACCGAAAAACTCGAATGCTTCAAAGTTGTTGCCTTCGTGGAAGACAAACAGCGGGAACTCATACTCTTCTATGGTATTTGAGTTATTGCCCATATCATCTTACCTTTCTTTGTTGATTTATATACGTTTTAAGATATTTACAAACAGCAGACAAGATCTGCCACTATCACTTCTGTTTATTTTAACAGATTAGCAATCAAATTACAAGGGGAATTGTAAAAATTCTATAATCACATTCAAATTCACTATTGACCTTTGTGCATTTTAACGACCGATAAACAGCAAAAAGCCCCGTCACTGCAAAAACGGGACCTTTTATCGTCATTATCATATCCGTTATCACATCTGTGCGGCAATAAGACCTGTGAAGCAACCCGCCGCCGCAGAAATGAATATCATTAGCTTATACACAGACATCATTTGTTCTTTCTGTGCAGACTCAGTATGCTGATGAAGCTGCCGATGTTTATAAAGAACAACGCTAACATAAGCATCTTGCCGGACGATGGTTCGTCGATCATACTTATGATAAGCAGTATCATGCCTGCTGCGGCGATCAGTATTTGTACGGCTGTAAAAACGGTCTTTTTCATAATGGTTCTCCTTTGTATATGTTTATGGCAGGTGTTCGGTGTGCGGTCTCAGGACTTTTTTGTGCGTGCAATGAAGCGGCGCTTTGCGGCAAGGAGCTTGGGGGCAAACGTGCTCGTCAGCAGAGAGCCCAGCACCAGCGAGCCCAGCGATATCCCCACGAAAAGCCCTTCAATAAAGTCAAACACGGGCGATGTGCCTATTATACCGAGATGACTTATGAGCCCGTATGCCGCAAATGAAAGTATGCCCATTTTGAATATGCTGTTCATGCGGTGCGAAAATCTCAGCTGTTCCTCTTTTGTGAACTCTGCAACTTTGAGAAGTGTCTCTTTGGTGTTCCTGTCCATAATAGTTCCCCTTTCGGAAGTTTGTTTTTTCGGGAGGTCCTCCCCTGTCTGTGATATCAGCATACACCCGGACAGCAAAAAAGAAAAGGACACAAAACGGGCAAAACGGCTTATCCATGCGATGGGACACACCTTGTCACATGGGACAAGCCTTGACCGCGTACACAGGCAACAGTGTATAATGTCAAGCCGTCAGCCCCGGAGAAATGCCGAACATATGTTTCGACATTTTTTAACAGACATACAGGTAAGCAGGCTGAGCCTGCACCCGCCTTTGATCTTGGTAATTTTTCAAAGGGTATAAAGATTAAGTTTATCTATTGCATTTGTTCGGATTTTATGATATAATAAACAGGAAACGCACTCGTATTTTTTTGGTGATAAATATGACTGATATAACATCAAAGCTCTTTGAGATACTTATACATATGCTGTTGCTTTTTACGGCAGTACCTGTTCATGAGTGTGCCCATGCACTCGTTGCCGACAAGCTGGGCGACCCCACCCCCAGGGCACAGGGGCGCATTACTCTCAATCCCTTTGCTCATCTGACACTGTGGGGCTCACTGCTTCTTATATTCGTGGGATTCGGCTGGGGCAAGCCCGTCAGCATCGACCCGAGAAATTTCAAGCACCCTAAGCGTGACATGGCTGTCACCGCGCTGGCGGGGCCTGTTTCAAACCTGATAATGGCATATCTCAGCATGGTGGTCTTCAGGTTCTGTGCGGCGAGCACCAATGAGACAATGGGCTATATAGCGCTGATATTCTATTTTGCGACGATAATCAACGTATCCCTTGCGGTGTTCAACTTTCTGCCCATACCTCCTCTTGACGGGTCAAAGATATTCAATGCGGTACTGCCCGACAAGTGGTATTTCAAGATAATGCAGTATGAGAGATATATCGTTATAGTCATGATAGTTCTGCTTTACTCCGGCGTGCTGAGCGTGCCCATGTCCTTCATGAACGACAAGATAATATCTCTTATGGCGATACTTACGAACTGGGTAGATATTTTTATAAAATGAATGTAAATTACAAACTTGATGTTTTTGAAGGGCCTCTCGACCTGCTTTTATACCTTATAACCAAGCACAAGCTGGATATACACGACATACCCATTGCCACCCTTGTGGAGCAGTACCTTGAACACATAAGCGGTCTTGCGGACGATATGGAGTACGCAGGCGAGTTTCTGGAAATGGCGGCAAGGCTCATATACATAAAGACCGTCTCTCTGCTGCCGAGACGTGAGGAGGCTGAGAAGCTCAAGGAAGAGCTTCAGGGCAGGCTGATAGAATACTCTGCCTGCAAGCAGGCGGCGGAAAGACTGCGTGAGAGCTTTCTCGATATGCCCTACACCGTGCGTGAACCGATGAAGATAAAGACAGACACGGTATACGAAAGACAGCATGACAGGAGCGAACTGCTCGCAGCATATCTTGCCGCCTGCACCGTGCGCCCGGTAAAGGAACAGCTAAGCTCCTCCGTCTTTTCAAAATTCGTGTCGAGGACATTCGTGTCGGTCACTTCAAGGATGCTGTATGTTATCAAAACTCTGTATCAGAGCGGCTCATGCCGCCTGACGGACGTTTTCTCCGAGATAAAGGACCGCTCCGAGAGAGTGGCGACCTTTCTTGCCGTGCTTGAACTGACAAGAAACGGCAGGATAGTACTGAACGATGACAATACCGAGATCAGTTTCAACCGGGATTATACCGGCGGCGATACTGCAAGCTCGCAGTTCGACACACCTGAAAAGGAGGACGAAGAGTGAAGCTGACCGAAAAGCAGGCACTTCTCGAAGCAGTGCTGTTTGCCTGCGGCGATCCTGCCGAACCCGAAAGGATAGCTGTTGCCGCAGACATAGACAAAGGGGCTGTATCAGGTCTGATAGATGCGCTGAACGAAGCATACACCGAAAACGGCAGTTCGCTCACCGTTCTGCGTCTGAACGGCTTCTATCAGCTTGCGGTGCGCACAGAATACTATGATGCAGTAAAAAAAGCCGTGGATACACGCAAGAACGCCCCTCTGTCACAGGCGGCCATGGAGGCTCTCACCGTCATAGCCTACAATCAGCCCGTGACAAAGAGCTTTGTGGAGCATATAAGGGGCGTTGACAGCTCAGGCGTCGTCAATGCGCTGGTGGAAAAAGGGCTCGTTGCCGAGGCAGGGCGTCTGGAACTGCCGGGCAGACCGATAGCATATGTGACAACGGACGCATTCCTGCGGTGTTTCGGGCTGGAGAGCCTTGACGGTCTGCCTCCCCTGCCGGGGGACAAACGGCCTGCCGACGACACCGAGGATATTGACGGCTTTGATGGCGGCGAAGAGGTGAGCGGATGATCGTGCTCATTGTACTCGGCATCATACTGCTTGTCTTAATCATACTCCTGAACATCCCCGTAAGGGTCAGGGCGGCTTATTATGACAAGAAGCTGTCGTATGACGTAAAGTATGCTCTCTTCACGCTGATAAACTCCGACAGGGATGACAGCGATGACAAGGACACAGATGATACCGGCGCAGATGAAAAGCCCCCCGACACGGACAAGCCGGAAGAGACCGAAAGTGCCCAAAAGCCGGAACAGGACGTGAAGGACGAAGAAAAAGCCGAGGACAGTAAAGTCGAAAAGGACGACGGCGAGAATGCCGACGGGAACAAAAAGGAAGACCACGGCAGCGATACGGGCAAGGACAAAAAGAAAAAGACCAAAAAGCACCGCTCTCTTATCCCGAGAGAGCACCTTGCGGACAAGATAACAGCGAAGGCGGAAGAGCTTTCCGATAAAATAGATGCCGTAAAGCTCGTCATAGACCTGGTGTGGGATGACCTTATCAAGCTGATAAAAAAGGTCTATTTCACGGGTCTTGTGGTAGACCTGACGGCGGCGAGCGAGGATGCCGCAGAAGCTGCAATAAGCTACGGGCGGATGAACGCCGTGACATACGATGCTATCGCCACGGTGAAGGCACTGACAAGGCTCGATGTAAAGTCGGTGAGCATAGACTGTCTGTATGACACGCCGAAGGATCAGTCGAGCTACAACGGCGAGATAACCCTGAGACTCAGGCCTGCGAGCCTTGTGAACGCACTGTTTGCGGTGCTGTTCAGATTTTTGTTCCATCTGAAAAAATACAAACCCATACTTGATACATTCTTGAAAAAGTGAAAGTGAGGAATAACAATGACAAACGAACAGACAAAGGTAAAAGCTCTTGTAACATCCGCAATGGATAAGATACATGAAATGGCTGATGCCAACACTATACTCGGCGACCCCGTAAAGCTCGAAAAGGGCGTCACCATAATCCCTGTATCAAAGATATCCTATGGCTTTGCCAGCGGCGGCACAGACCTGCCCACAAAGACCGACAAGGAATTCTTCGGCGGCGGCAGCGGCGCAGGCGTCACTGTTACCCCTCTCGGCTTCCTCGTTATATCGGACGGCAAGGTGGAGCTGTTACAACTCAATCTTGACTACGGCACAAAGTCCGCCGTTGTGGATATGGTGCCCGAGGTATTCAACAAGATCTCTTCACTTTTCAAGAAGGACAAGAAGAGCGAAGCCGTTGACAAGCACAACGAGGCGATCGTGACAGAGGCGGCAGCAGATGCGGTAAGAAGCGCTGAGACCGACTCTGAAGAAAAGCCTGAAAAGACCGATGACAAGACCGTTTCATATGAAACGGACAGCGAGGATATATAATGGAGAAGGTAAGACTTCAGAAACTGCTTGCCGATGCAGGATACTGCTCACGCCGCAAGGCTGAGGAGATGATAGCCAACGGCATGGTCTATGTGAACGGCAAGAAGGCACAGCTTGGCGACAAGGCGAGCGACAAGGACGTTATACAGCTCTCGGGCGAACGTGTGAGGATAGAGCGCAAACGCCGCAAGATATACCTTATGCTCAACAAGCCCAGAGGATATGTCACCACCGCCTCTGACGAACTGGGGCGCAGATGCGTCATGGATCTGCTGACGGACGTGCCCGAAAGGGTATATCCCGTGGGCAGGCTTGACCGCAATTCCGAAGGGCTCCTGCTCTTTACAAATGACGGCGAATTCGCAAACCTTATCATGCATCCCGGCCGACATGTGTCAAAGACATATCGTGTCACAGTGCCATCCACCGTCACCGAGGGTCAGCTTGTCAAACTGTCTGAGGGCGTGGTGCTGGATGACGGCAAAAAGACTTATCCCGCCACGGTCGAGACCGAGCTCAACACCACCGAAAGAAGCGTTCTGCGCATAACCATACACGAGGGCAGGAACAGGCAGATAAGACGTATGTGTGAGGCTGTCGGACTTGAAGTAGCAAGACTTCGCCGCACATCCATAGGCCCGCTCAAGCTCGGTATGCTAAAACCCGGCACATACAGGGAGCTCACCCGTGAGGAGATAAGAGCCCTGCGTGCGGCGGCTTCCACGAAATAGACCTCAACGGCACAGCATCTGTGCCGTTTTTTCATCATATACACACCTAATTTTACGCTCATATACATTCTTATCATTGACATTTGGGTTCAAATGTAGTAAAATAGAACCGTTGACAACAAACGAAACGGAGAGATACCATGAAAAAACATATAACAGCGGCGGCGGCGATACTCTGTATGCTCACTGCCTGCTCACAGAATCCCGATACGGGCAGTACGATACAGACAAGCGTAACCCCGTCGGAAACAGAGATAACAACTATAATATCAGGCGGCGCTCCCATGCAGGATCATCCCGATGAGGAAGACCCCGAAGATACTGTATCTATCTATACAGGCAGAGAGGTAGCAGACCCTGCCGACCTTGCCATACACAAGTTCAACTGCGAGCTTCCAGAAGGATATGAGGTCAAGATCGACAATGATGAGGGAAAGCTGTTCGTCAGCGAAAGATCCTCCATCACCGTAAAGGCTCAGAACTATAAGGAAGAATTCATGGAGCTGTCCAAATTCGCAGACCAGGCGTGCGCCAATGTCAAGATAGGCAACATGATGTCACAGGCTGATACCGTATTCTCCGAACCTATGGAGACAAAGGTTGCAGGTTTTGATGCCATAAGATATGATTATGATGTCACCGCATATATATTTCTCTATGAGACCGACGCCGACGGCAACCAGAAGCTCGACGACGAAGGCAAGCCCATACTCACCGACCAGAAAGAAGTATACGGCAAGTTCCACGACAGGATATACTTCTTCTATTCTGATGAGGACGCGTTCATAATCACGATGGAGTCGCCCGACAGCGAGAAAGACAATGTTGCAGAAGAATTTGACAGGTTCATTGAGAACGTAACTATAACACCTCCGAAGGAATGATGATATGCAGCTCTATAATTCACTCTCACACACAAAAGAAGAATTCGTCCCCTATACCCCCGGTGTGGTAAATATGTATACCTGCGGTCCTACGGTGTATCACTACGCACACATAGGCAATCTGCGAAGCTACATTATGGAGGATGTACTCGAAAAATATCTTTCCTACACGGGTCTCAAAGTCAACCGTGTAATGAACATCACCGATGTGGGACATCTCACCAGTGACGGCGACACGGGCGATGACAAGATGCTCAAGGGCGCAAAGCGTGAGCACAAGACCGTTATGGAGATAGCAGAGTTCTACACCGATGCGTTCTTTGAGGACTGCAAGGCACTCAATATCAAGCGCCCCGAGGTGGTAGAGCCTGCGACCGACTGCATAGGTGAGTTCATAAAGGTCATATCCTCACTCATGGACAAAGGTTTTGCCTATGCCGCAGGGGGAAACATATATTTTGACACATCAAAACTTGACGAGTACTACAAGTTCGGCGATTTTTCAAGTGAGGATCTGGCAGTAGCCGTGCGTGACGACGTTGACGAGGATACCAACAAGCGGAACAAGACGGATTTTGTCCTCTGGTTCACCAAATCAAAGTTTGACGACCAGGAACTTAAATGGGAAAGCCCCTGGGGTCTCGGATACCCCGGTTGGCACATTGAGTGCTCATGCATAAGCATGAAGCATTTGGGCGAGCATCTTGACCTGCACTGCGGCGGCATAGACAATGCATTCCCTCACCACACCAATGAGATAGCCCAGTCGGAAGCATATCTCGGTCACAAATGGTGCAACTGCTGGTTCCATGTGCATCATCTCAACACCACAGGCGGCAAGATGAGCAAATCCAAGGGCGAGTTCCTCACGGTGTCTCTGCTCAAAGAAAAGGGCTATGACCCTATGGTGTACAGATTTTTCTGCCTGCAATCGCATTACAGAAAGTCTCTTGAATTCTCATATGAGAACCTCGACAATGCGGCAGCGGCTTATCAGAAGATAGTTGCAAGGACAGCAAGACTTATCAAGGAGTCTGACGGCAAGGCGGATGAAAGCGCCCTGAAAGTTCTGACGGACAAGTTCAGAGCGGCGCTCGACAACGACCTCAACACCTCTCTCGGCATAACCGCTCTGCTTGATATATTCAAATCCGACGCAAATGCCGCTACAAAGCTGGCGGCGATAAAGAGCGTGGACGAGGTGCTTTCGCTGGATATGATCCCTCACGCCGAAAAGCTGAACACAAGCGACAGCGAGGATATCCCGGCAGAGATAGCCGAGCTCATCGAACAGCGCAAGGCTGCAAGAAAGGCCAAGGATTTCGCCCTTGCCGACAGCATCAGAGATCAGATAACCGCCCTCGGCTACGCCGTTGAAGAAACCAGAGAGGGCACTAAGGTAAGAAAGCTGTAATTCTGTCTGCAAAATACAAAGCAGTTGGTGTTTGCACGACACCAACTGCTTTGTTCATTACGGATAAACTAATAGCTGTATATCTCCTCATGGGATCAGCCGGCTCCAAGCACCGCAGATATAGCTATGAGAATGACCTCGATCGTCAGGATAACGATCTCTGCCCTTGCAAAATTGCGGAGATTTTTGTTTCTGGCGCCTAACGAATAACCGATGACAAGCAAGAGACCTACCACGGGTATGCAGAAAAGCAGCTGATAGCCTATATAACCCCAGGCAGTGATAGGCTTGTTCTCTTCCTCAAAAGTCCTGTTGCTCATTACGATCTCCATAACGTATTCCTCCTGTTTTCCCTTTTGCTTATTTAACCGAAGGACTTATAATAAAGGACAATCAAAGAAATATTTTTACCGGCGTTTTACCTATCCCGCAAGACCATATGGATACAGCCATCAGTTTTCATACCGTTTTCCTGACGAACAGACAGGAAACGTCTGCGAAAGCTCGAATATATGCGGTTTTGCAACCTGAGATCATCTGTGTTCCGAAGAGGAGAGCGTATCATTCGTTTACTGCATTCCCATCTTTATCAAACTTTACATATGATAAGTGATATAATGACTTTATATAACAGAAAGGACATATCATGAAAAAAATAACTGCATTTGCTCTTTCTGCAGTGCTGCTCACAGCTTGTACAGCACCTACGCCCGCACCTCAGACTTCACAGTCCGCAGAACAGACCACAGCAGAGACCACATCACAGACAGAAGAAACGACAGTATCCGAAGCTCAGACAACAGCCGACACCGCAGAATCACAGCCCGAAGAGACTGAGAGCATAACTGCCGATACCGCAGCCGTCGCAGCTCCCGGATATTCCTTGAAAACACTTGATAGCAAAAAGATCACCGCAGAAGATAACAGCGATATAATCCTTATGACATCCGAATTGAAGCTTATCGAGATAACCGACAGCGATCATCCGAAGCTTACTGAGGGGCTTTCTGCCTATAACACCATACGACATGATTCGTATGACTATGAATGCGATGATCTCAGCAGTATCGTAAAGGCACACTATGAGGACTATCCAGAATCATTCACCGGTGAATATCCTATTATGTATTCCTGCTTTGTCTCTAATTCCGTAACACGCTGCGACAGCAGTATATTCAGCTTCATCAACTATGAAGACGGTTTTTCGGGCGGAGTTCACGGATGGTATGTGACTGAGGGCGTGAATTTTGATACCGAGACAGGCGCAGAGCTGACGGTATCCGATATATGCACTGATATACCTGCACTTATTGACATACTTGCCGACAAGCTTGAACAGGAATACAGCGAAGTACTGTACAACACCGATTCGGAGGAATCCCGCACTCATGATAATTACATAAAGGTCCTAACAGAGGCATACGGCGAGGACCTGATGGGCTATGACAAGACATGGGACGACGGCTCTGTATTCCATATGAATGCAATGAATTTTGCATTTGTACCCGATGGTGTGGAGTTCTTTACGAACCAGTATGATATCGCTCCCTATGCAGCCGGTACACAGTCGATGACTATACTCTTCACTGAAGCAGAAGGACTTTTCAACGAAAAATACATATCCACAGGCGAGGATTTTATCGCCGACAATATTACTTCGATAGATATCAACGGTGACGGTAAGGGCGAGCTCATTACTTATGAAAGTATATATGACGATGACTCCGATAAATGGAACATCATCGGATACCGTATCGCTGCAAACGGCAAAGAATACACCGCTGATTCCTCCAACGGTGACTATATTGCAAGAACATCCCTTGAACGCAGAGACGGCAAGCTGACGATCAGTCTTTATAACAAAGACGGCGATCTGCTCGCAGGATTTGACCTTGAATAATACCAACTATACACAAAATCGGCTCCCACTTCCGTGGGAGCCGAAATCATTTTACGATCAAACCAGCTCGATGATAGCCATCTCTGCTGCGTCGCCTCTGCGGGGACCGGTCTTGATTATTCTGGTATAACCACCGTTGGTCTCATTGTACTTGGGAGCGATCTCATCAAAGAGCTTCTTTACGACAGCTTCCTTGGTAACATAGCTCAGTACCTGACGCTTTGAGTGAAGATCACCGCTCTTGGCGATGGTGATCATCTTCTCTGCCGCAGAACGAACTTCCTTAGCTCTTGTAACTGTGGTCTCTATCTTGCCGTTTTCAAGAAGATATGTAACCATAGCACGGAGCATTGCTTTTCTATGATCACTGGTACGGCCCAGCTTTCTTGATCCTGCCATTGTGTTTCACTCCTTATAGATCAGGATTCCTCTTCGCTGCTGAGGTTGAAGCCCAGAGACTGGAGCTTCTCCTTAACCTCATCAAACGACTTTTTACCGAGGTTTCTGACCTTCATCATTTCTTCTTCGGATTTACTGATCAAATCCTCAACTGTATTTATACCCGCGCGCTTGAGGCAGTTGAAGGAACGAACCGATAAGTCAAGTTCCTCAATGGTCATCTCAAGGACCTTCTTGCTGTCCTTATCATCCTTCTCGACCATCATCTCAGTGATAGCAGATTCGTCAGACAGATTGCTGAACGATTTCAGATGCTCAATGAGGAGATTGGCTGCCTGTGATACAGCTTCCTGAGGAGTAACAGTACCGTCTGTCCATACCTCAAGTATCAGCTTATCATAATCGGTAACATTGCCGAGTCTTGTGTCCTCGACAGAGAAGTTTACCTTCAATACGGGAGTATATATCGAGTCAACTGCAATGACATCGATGCCGAAATTGAAGAGCTGCTTGTTCTTCTCGGCAGGAACGTATCCCCTGCCTCTGTCTATGGTGATCTCCATATACAGCTTGGCATCCTTGTCAAGAGTTGCTATATGCATCTCGGGAACGAGTATCTCGACCTCAGAATCGGTCTTTATATCACCTGCGGTGATCTCACCCTCGTCCTCAGCCTCAATATATATTGTCTTCGGACCTTCGCCGTAAAGCTTTGCGGTAAGTCCCTTGAGGTTCAGGATGATCTCAGTGACATCTTCCTTTACTCCGGGGATAGTTGACAGTTCATGGTGTACGCCGTCGATCTTTACAGATATTACAGCCACACCGGGAAGCGAGGAGAGCAGTACACGCCTGAGACTGTTGCCCAGTGTTGTACCATAGCCGCGCTCGAGAGGAGCAAGAATGAATTTGCCGTATGTACCGTCAGAATCGGACACATCGACAGTCTCTATTTCCGGCTTTTCGATTTTTTCAAGCATTAAATAAACCCTCCTATTATCGCAAATTCACATACTGCAAAAGGCAGGCGGGGTTCATGCCGCATACAGTGTATGACGCTGATGCAGCCTGCATTGTCCCGTCGCTGCAATTTTGCCTTCCGATTACTTGGAGTAGAGCTCGACGATAAGGTGTGTCTGTGTCTCGTAGTCGAGATCCTGTGTTTCAGGAAGACGTACAACCTTAGCGGAGAAATTGTCCTTGTCAGACTCGAGCCAGAGAGGAACGATCCTGCCGCTGGTCTGCTCGAGAACATCCTTGAACTTAGCGCTGCTTCTGCTCTTTTCATGAAGAGCGATAACGTCGCCTACCTTGATGCGGTAGGAAGGAATATTAACGCGCTTGCCGTTAACGGTGAAATGTCTGTGGGAAACGAGCTGTCTTGCTTCTCTTCTTGTGAGAGCATAGCCCATTCTGTATACTACGTTGTCAAGACGGGTCTCGCAGATAGTGATAAGGTTATCACCGGCCTTGCCCTCCATCTTTTCAGCGAGCTCAAAATAATGACGGAAAGGCTTTTCAAGCACACCGTAGATGAACTTGAGCTTCTGCTTTTCCTTGAGCTGTGTACCGTATTCGGAAACCTTTCTTCTTGCGTTAGCATTGGGGTTCTTCTTGGATTCCTTGGAAACGCCCATAACCATAGGGCTGATACCGAGGTATCTGCATCTCTTGAGAATAGGTTCTCTGCTTATAGCCATTTTAAATCACACCTCCATCTTGATCAGACACGTCTTCTCTTGGGAGGACGGCATCCGTTGTGGGGAATGGGAGTTACATCCTTGATGAGCTTAACTTCAAGGCCTACACCCTGGAGAGCTCTGATAGCTGCTTCACGGCCTGCGCCGGGGCCCTTTACATAGACCTCAACGTTCTTGAGACCGAACTCCATAGCAGCCTTTGCAGCTGTCTCAGCGGCAGTCTGTGCAGCAAAGGGAGTGGACTTCTTGGAACCTCTGAAGCCGAGTCCGCCTGCTGATGCCCATGAGAGAGCATTGCCCTGAGTATCAGTGATTGTTACGATAGTATTGTTGAAAGTGGACTGGATATGCACAGCACCATTCTCAACGACCTTACGGTCACGGCGGCGTCTGACAGCCGTCTTCTTGCCTTTAACCTGAGCCATACCGTCCCCTCCTTACTTCTTCTTATTAGCAATAGTCTTCTTGGGACCCTTGCGTGTTCTTGCGTTGGTCTTTGTTCTCTGACCTCTTACAGGCAGACCCTTGCGGTGACGAACACCTCTGTAGCAGCCTATTTCAACGAGTCTCTTGATGTTGAGCGCAACATTTCTTCTCAGATCGCCCTCAACCACGAGATTGTGGTCGATGTATTCTCTGAGCTTTGAAACATCGTCTTCAGTAAGGTCTTTTACTCTGATATCAGGGTTTACACCTGTGCTTGCGAGTATGGTACCCGCAGTTTTGCGGCCTATCCCGTAGATGTAAGTGAGTCCGATCTCGACTCTCTTGTTTCTGGGAAGGTCTACACCGGCAATACGTGCCATTACTACACCTCCGTAGAATTGTGGGAAGTCTTTACAAGACTTCATTTATGTGATCCCTATTTCATGCAAGCCCCGCAGGACCTGCAACAGCAATCAGCCCTGACGCTGCTTATGCTTGGGATTTTCGCAGATAACCATTATCCTGCCTTTTCTCTTGATAACCTTGCACTTGTCGCACATAGGCTTGACAGAAGGTCTTACTTTCATTTTATAATCCTCCTTACGATCGCCTTACTTCGATCTCCACGTGATCCTGCCCTTGGAAAGGTCATACGGTGACATCTCAACGGTAACCTTGTCGCCGGGAACTATCCTGATATAATTCATTCTGAGTTTACCGGAAACATGAGCAAGTATCTTATGCCCGTTAGCAAGCTCGACCTGAAAATTTGCATTGGGGAGAGCCTCTACAACAGTGCCCTCGATCTCTATAACGTCTTCCTTAGACAAGCTTTACAGCCTCCTTGACAAATCTGTGCTCATTGACACGGTCAATGAGTATTGCTGTTTTCGTTACCGAAGCCTGACAAAAGCCTTCTCAGACTCTTATCGGTAAGAGCCGCCGTGTCTGTGACAGTACCAGTAACTGCAATATGCTTGACATTCTTGCGCTTGGGCCGTGAGACAGGTCTCTCATCCCCGTCTGCAAGAAGGACAGTTCCATCCTCACAGGCAAGCACAACAAGAAATTTCCCCTTGTCCCTGCCCGCAAGACTTCTGACGATAGTTCCAGTCGTGACCGTTCCTGTCATATGGCAGCCTCTCATATTATAGTGGGTTTGGTAAGTATCACGGGTCCATCGGTCGTGATAGCAACAGTATGCTCGAAATGTGCCGAAAGCGATCCCGAGCGGGTGAGCACACCCCAGCCGTCAGGCTGAGTATAGGTATCGTCACCCTTGATGTTTATCATAGGCTCTATGGCGATGACCATTCCCGCCAGAAGTCTCGGTCCCCTGTGAGGAGCGCCGAAATTCGGCACTTCGGGAGCCTCATGCATCTCCCTGCCGACTCCGTGACCGGTATAGCCCTTGACCACTCCGTATCCGAAGCCTCTGCAATAGGTCTCGACAGCGTTTGAGATATCTCCCACACGGTTGCCGACTACCGCCTGCTCGATGCCCTTGTAAAGGGACTCATTAGTTACCCTGAGAAGCTGTTCAGCCTCCTCGGATATCTTGCCGCAGGGGAATGTGTACGCATTGTCACCATGAAATCCGTCAATGAATGCTCCTGTATCGATGCTCACGATGTCGCCCTCTTTGATGTATTCCTTCTTGGAGGGGATGCCGTGTATCACCTTGTTGTTTATTGAGAGACACGCAGAGCCTTTAAAGCCGTAAAGTCCGAGAAACGAAGGTTTTGCACCGTTCTTTATGATGTAGTCGTGTATGAGCTTATCCAGCTCATAGGTGCTCATTCCGTCTTTTATGCACTGACCGCCGTAGTGGAGCGCATTGGCGGAGATCTCACCGGCACGCTTCATCTTCTCGAGATCTTCCTTGGATTTGATGTGAATCATTTTCAGCCTCTAATCTAAGACTTCTCAGGAATTAACAGCTTCGAGAACGAGCTTTGATGTATCAGCTACCTCTTCCTGTCCGACTACGGTGGAGAGCTTGCCTCTGCCCTTGTAGAAATCGATCAGGGGAGCAGTAGCCTCATGATATGTCCTGAGTCTGTCAATGACGGTCTCGGGTGCGTCATCCTTGCGGAGGACTACATTGCCGCCGCACTTGTCGCACTTGCCATCGGTCTTGGGAGGGTTGAACTCGATGTGATAGGAAGCACCGCAGGCCTCGCAAACTCTTCTGCCGCCAAGTCTTGACTTGATGACCTCATCGTCTACGGAGATCTCGATGACCTTGTCGATGTTCACGCCCATTGCCTCAAGAGCCTCAGCCTGAGGAACTGTGCGGGGGAAGCCGTCGAGGATATAACCATTTGCGCAGTCAGCCTCGGCGATCCTGTCCTTGAGTATGCCGATAACGACTTCGTCGGGGACAAGTGCGCCTGCGTCCATGTAGGACTTGGCCTTGAGACCGCATTCCGTGCCGTTCTTAACGGCAGCTCTCAGAATATTGCCTGTTGAGATCTGGGGGATATTCAGCTTTTCACTGATAATTTCAGCCTGTGTTCCTTTGCCGGCACCGGGAGCGCCGAGAAGTATAAGATTCATACATCTGACCCCTTTCGGTTAGATCACTCAAGGAAACCCTTGTGATGACGCATCATCATCTGGGATTCAAGAGTTCTGAGAGTTTCAAGCGCAACGCTTACTATGATGAGTA
This sequence comes from Oscillospiraceae bacterium, assembly GCA_018110925.1. Classification (GTDB taxonomy): domain Bacteria; phylum Bacillota; class Clostridia; order Oscillospirales; family Ruminococcaceae; genus Huintestinicola. The sequence goes on from JAGAZJ010000032.1 coordinate 46,227, forward strand.
TCGACGTACCTGCCATAGAAACCTGCATATCGGGTCTGAACAGACCGAATATTATGGGGAATACCGCAATTATGCCAAGGCACACGGCACCGATGAGAGTTATCTTGGAGAGAACTCTCTGGATAAAGTCCGATGTGGGCTTGCCGGGTCTGATACCCGGAATGCCGCCGTTGGACTGACGGAGCTGGTTTGCGATCTCTACGGGATTGTATATCATCGAAACATAGAAGTAGTTGAACGCGATTATGAGTATAAAGTATACAACTGCATACCAGCCGCTCCTGTAACTGAAGAAGTGGAGCAGTCCGCTGTAGACTTTCTGGATGAAATTCATATCAGCAGCAGCCATGGACTTCGCAGGGTCTGCAATGAACATCTCGATAGTCGCAGGTATGGACATGAAAGCCATTGCAAAAATGATGGGCATAACGCCGCTCATAGCGATCTTGATAGGTATGTAGGAGTTCTGTCCGCCGTACTGCTTTCTTCCCACCACACGTCTTGCGTATGATATCGGGATCCTTCTCTCTGCCTCGTTCATGAGTACGATAAAGCCTATCATGAACACATAGATTATGAGCAGGAACAGAACAGCGAAGATATTGTTGGGATCCGTCTTGACTGTCTGGAACATAACGATCAGATCAGTGGGCACTCTTGCGATGATACCCGCAAAGAGTATGATAGAGATACCGTTGCCGATACCGTTCTCATTCACGAGATTGCCGAGCCATACGATAAGGTTTGAACCCGCAACGAACGTAGAGATTATAACGATCGCAGCGAACACGCCCTCAAAGCCCGTTGTGAACTGAACTGCACCCCTGGATCTCATTGTGAGGTAATAAGCGTAAGCCATTACTATCGAGATACCGAGCGCAACAAAGCCCGTGATCTTCTGCAGCTTCTTTCTGCCCTCTTCGCCTTCCTTCTGGAGGCTTTCAAGGGGAGGAAGCGCATATGTCAGCAGCTGTACGATGATCTGTGCATTGATATAGGGCTGTATCGAAAGTGAGAATACAGTACCCTTTGAAAGTGCGCCGCCCGACAGAGTGTCGAGATATCCGAAGATATTTCCGTCGCTCACCATACCGGCGAGAGCCATAGGGTCAAGGAACGGAACAGTCAGCGCACAACCGAAGCGGAAAATTACGATTATCAGTAATGTGTACAGGATCTTCTTGCGAAGCTCCGGTGTTTTCCAAGCGTTCAGCATGGTCTTTAACACATTACATCACCTCAGCCTTCCCGCCTGCCTTTTCAATTTTTTCCTTTGCGGATGCAGAAAATGCAGAAGCCTTAACTGTAAGAGGCTTGCTGAGTTCTCCGTTTCCGAGGATCTTAACGCCGTTGTCAGTCTTCTTGATAAGGCCGGATGCTCTGAGAAGATCAGCGTCTACCTCCGTGCCCTCCTTGAATATCTCAAGATCGGAAACATTCACGCAAGCACACTTAGGTGCAGCGAAAATATTGTTGAAGCCTCTCTTGGGTATTCTTCTGGTCATGGGCATCTGACCGCCTTCAAATCCCGGTCTTACGCCGCCGCCCGAACGGGCGTTCTGACCCTTGTGGCCCTTGCCGGCAGTCTTGCCGTTTCCGGAGCCGTGACCTCTGCCTATTCTCTTGACATCTCTGTTAGAGCCGGCAGCAGGAGAAAGTTCATGTAACTTCATAGTATCGCACCTCCCTGATTTCAAGCGTTTGTAACACTAACGAGGTGAGAGATCTTGCTGATCTTGCCCTGAACAGCAGCATTGTCCTGCTGTGTGGTAGTGTCGCCTATCTTTTTAAGACCGAGAGAGAGAGCAGTGGCTATCTGATCCTTCTTGCGGCCGTTAAGGCTCTTTACAAGCGTAATCGTAACGTTTGCCATCCTTATCTCCTCCTTAGCCGAGTATTTCCTTTACGGACTTGCCTCTTACAGCCGCAACAGCCTTTGCGTCACGGAGAGAGGAAAGACCCTGAAGTGTTGCTCTTACTACGTTGCAGGCATTGTTGGAACGAAGGGACTTCGTTCTGATATCCTTGATACCTGTAACCTCTATGACAGCACGGACAGGACCGCCTGCGATAACACCGGTACCGGGTGCAGCGGGTCTCATGAGAACTCTGCCTGCGCCATATGCGCCTACGATCTCGTGAGGGATCGTTGTGCCCTTGAGCGATACCTTTATAAGATTCTTCTTAGCGTCCTCGATACCCTTGCGGATAGCGTCGGGAACTTCGCCTGACTTACCGATACCGAAGCCTACAGTGCCGTTGCCGTCGCCGACAACCACAAGAGCTGCAAACTTATAGATACGGCCGCCCTTAACAGTCTTTGATACTCTGTTAATGGCAACTACTCTTTCGATAAGCTCAAGATTCTCAGCATCTATCTTTGCCAAAAGTAAAACCTCCTTTTATGATCGGTCAATCAGAAATTAAGTCCGCCGTTCCTTGCGCCGTCAGCAAGTGAAGCAACTCTGCCGTGATAAAGATAACCGGCTCTGTCGAATACTACGTCAACTATGCCCTTATCCTTAGCTCTTGCGGCAAGTGCCTCGCCTACCTTGTAAGCGCCGTCCTTGTTGCCGCCGTCAGCATCGAAACCCTTTTCAAGGCTGGATGCGCTTGCAAGTGTAACGCCTGCAACGTCGTCGATGAGCTGAGCATAGATGTGCTTAGCGGAACGGAAAACATTCAGTCTGGGGCAGGAAGCGGTACCGCTGATCTTAGCGCGTACTCTCTTCTGTCTCTTGGCTCTTGAAGCCTTTCTGTCTATGTTCTTTACCATATTTAACACTCCTATCATACTGGAGAATAGTAGTCCTAAAAGAGACTGTCCCATTCTCTTTCGTGCGATAAAGTAATCTATATTACTTCTTGCCCTTACCGGCCTTACCTTCCTTGCGGATGATGCGTTCGCCGGTGTAACGTATGCCCTTGCCCTTGTAAGGCTCAGGAGGTCTCTTTTCACGGATCTGAGCAGCGAACTGACCTACCATCTGCTTGTCGATACCGTTGACGATGATCTTGTTTGCAGAGGGAACATCAATTGTGATGCCGTCGATCTCAGGTACGATGACCTGATGTGAATAACCGAGATTCATAACAAGGTTCTTACCCTGCTTCTGAGCTCTGTAACCGATACCCTCGATGTCGAGCGACTTGGAGAAGCCGTTTGTAACGCCTTCCACCATATTGTTCACGAGAGTTCTGGTAAGACCGTGGAGGGATCTGTGCATCTTGTCGTCGGAAGGTCTCTCGACGATTATCTCTGCGCCCTCCTGCTTGATAGTGAGCTCCTTGCTGAACGTTCTGGAAAGTGTACCCTTGGGACCCTTTACAGTAACAGTAGAGCCGTCTATCTTAACTTCAACACCTGCAGGAACAACTACAGGCTTCTTGCCTATTCTTGACATTGTGCCGTCCTCCTTACCAAACGAATGCAAGGACTTCGCCGCCGACATTGAGCTCTCTTGCCTTCTTGTCGGTCATAACGCCCTTGGGAGTGGACACGATTGCGATTCCGAGGCCTCTCATGACCTTGGGCATATCCTCACAGCTGGAGTAGATGCGAAGGCCGGGCTTGGAAACTCTGCGAAGGCCGGTGATAACCTGCGACTTGTTCTCGCCGTACTTGAGGGTGATCCTGATGATACCCTGCTTGCCGTCTTCAATGATCTGATAGTTCTTTATATATCCCTCGTCAACAAGGATCTGCACAATAGCCTTCTTTATGTTGGAAGCCGGAACATCAACTGTAGGATGCTTGGCAGTATTGGCGTTGCGGATTCTTGTGAGGAGATCAGCGATCGAATCGGTAATTTGCATACCTATTAACCTCCTTGTATGATTTCGGAAATCTGCATGACGCATTACGCGTACCGCAGGGGATTGCCCTGCCGCAAGACTGATTACCAGCTTGCCTTCTTAACGCCGGGGATCTGACCCTTGTGAGCAAGCTCTCTGAAGCAGATTCTGCATATTCCGAACTTTCTCATGTAAGCGTGAGGTCTGCCGCAGATCTTGCAGCGGTTATAAGCTCTGGTAGAGAACTTGGGAGCTCTCTGCTGTTTGATCTTCATAGAAGTCTTTGCCATTTCTCAACCCTCCCGATTACTTAGCGAACGGTGCGCCCATAAGGGTAAGAAGCTCTTTAGCCTCTTCATCCGTATTAGCGGTGGTGATGATGTTTATATCCATGCCGCGGACCTTGTCGATCTTGTCGTACTCGATCTCGGGGAATATAAGCTGCTCCTTGATACCTGTGGAGTAGTTGCCTCTGCCGTCGAAGGAATCGCCGTTGATACCTCTGAAGTCACGAACTCTGGGGAATGCAACGTTGAAGAGTCTGTCGAGGAACTCATACATTCTCTCGCCTCTGAGTGTTACCTTAACGCCGATGGGCATACCCTCACGGATCTTGAAGTTAGCGACTGACTTCTTTGCACGGCAAACAACAGGCTTCTGACCTGTGATGAGGCCGAGGTCGTTCATTATAGCATCGATGACCTTGGAATTATCCTTAGCCTCACCTGCGCCGACATTGATAACGACCTTGTCGATCTTGGGGATCTGCATTACGCTCTTGTACCCGAACTTCTTCATAAGAGAAGGAGCCACGGTGCTGACATATAAGTCTTTAAGATTTGCCATCTTGTGAAACTCCTTTCATTAGTATGCCTTGCCGCAATCCTTGTGATTGCAGACTCTGATCTTCTTGCCGTTAGCGTCGAAGCTGTGAGCAAGTCTGGTAGGCTTACCGCAGTGAGGGCAAACAGCCTGTACCTTGCAGGCATAGAGAGGAGCGGGAACCTTTACGATCTGACCCTGCTGACCCATCTGTGTAGGCTTAACGTGCTTTGTAGCGATGTTGCAGCCCTCAACTATGACCTTCTGCTCCTTTATGGATACTTCAAGCACCTTGCCCTTTTTGCCCTTGTCCTTGCCGGACAGGATAACTACGGTGTCGCCTGTTTTAACATGAAGCTTCTTGTTCATTATGCGGCACCTCCATTAAAGAACTTCCGGAGCGAGAGAGAGGATCTTCATGTAGTCCTTGTCTCTGAGTTCTCTTGCTACCGGCCCAAAGATACGGGTTCCTCTGGGATTCTTGTCTTCTCTGATGATAACAGCAGCATTCTCGTCAAAACGGATATAAGTGCCGTCCTCTCTGCGGAGGCCCTTAGCCGAACGAACGATGACTGCCTTTACAACGTCGCCCTTCTTAACAACGCCGCCTGGTGTTGCTTTTTTGACGGAAGCAACAACAACATCGCCGATATTGGCATATCTCTTGCGGGTACCGCCGAGAACTCTGATGCACATAAGTTCCTTGGCACCTGTGTTATCAGCAACCTTCAAATAAGTCTGCATCTGTATCACAGCGCATTAACTCCTTTCCTAAAACAGCAAATACCGATGCAGACTCTCTCGTCTGAGAATGCCTGCACCGTTATTGCATATAGATCATTTTATCATGGTGCAACGCCGCCGTGCGTATCACGAAACGGGCACACCACAGCAACATATTGATTTTACCACACAAATCGCCCTTTGTCAAGCATTACCATGACCCCGGGAAAAATTTGTAGGTATGAACAACAGTCTGCCGAGGCTTACTTAGCCTTTTCGATAATTCTTACAAGACGCCATCTCTTATCCTTGGAGAGAGGACGGGTCTCCATGAGCTCAACTCTGTCGCCGATGCGGCACTCGTTGTTCTCATCATGAGCCTTGAGCTTGATAGTTCTCTTGATGATCTTCTTGTAAAGGGGATGCTTTACGTTATCCTGGATCGCTACAACGATAGTCTTGTCCATCTTATCGGACACTACCATGCCGACCCTTGTCTTTCTGAGGTTTCTTTCAGCCATTTTAAAGTCCTCCCTTCATCACTGCGCTGACTTGGTCTTTTCAAGAAGAATGGTCTTTACTCTTGCTATATCCTTCTTGACATCCTTAAGACGAGCGGGATTGTCGAGCTGATTTACAGTATGCTGAAATCTGAGAGCAAAAAGCTCTTTCTTGAGGTCAACGAGCTTGTTTTCAAGCTCCTGAACAGTGAGATCTCTTACCTCTGAAGCCTTCATCAGTTGCTCGCCTCCTCTTCCTTAGTTACGAATTTGCACTTGATGGGGAGCTTGTGCATTGCAAGACGCATAGCCTCTCTTGCAGTCTCCTCGGGAACGCCTGCGATCTCGAAAAGAACTCTGCCGGGCTTTACAACAGCTACCCAGTACTCGGGTGAACCCTTACCGGAACCCATTCGGGTCTCAGCAGGCTTCTCTGTAACGGGCTTGTCGGGGAATATCTTTATCCAGACCTGACCGCCACGCTTGATGTATCTGGTCATAGCGATACGGGCTGCCTCGATCTGGTTGGAAGTGATCCAAGCAGGCTCGAGCGCCTGAAGACCGTACTGACCGTTGGTCACCTTATTGCCTCTGAGGGCTTTGCCCTTCATGCGGCCTCTCTGTACTCTTCTGTACTTTACTCTCTTCGGAAGCAGCATTATGCGTTACCTCCCTCTGATCTGTTCTGACGGGGTCTGCGGTTACCGCCCTCACGTCTTCTGTTATCGTTGTTTCTGCGCTTTCTCTCGGGTCTGTCGGAGGGTCTGTTGATCCTTGCGGCAGATGCTTCGCCCTTGAGTATCTCGCCCTTGTATATCCATACCTTGATACCGAGACGGCCGTATGTGGTGTGAGCCTCAGCAAAGCCGTAGTCTATATCGGCACGGATGGTCTGAAGAGGGATAGTACCCTCATGATATGTCTCGCTTCTTGCGATCTCGGCACCGGCAAGTCTGCCGCCTGCCTTTACCTTTATGCCCTTGGCGCCGAGCTTCATGGCTCTGCCGATAGCCTGCTTGAGAGCACGTCTGTAACTCACTCTGTTCTCGAGCTGCTGAGCAATGTTCTCTGCAACGAGCTGAGCATCCATATCGGGAGACTTGACCTCAACGATGTTGAGGAATACCTTCTTGCCGATCATCTTCTCAACTTCTGCACGAACCTTGTCTATCTTCTCGCCGCCCTTGCCGATAACGAAACCGGGCTTAGCGCAGTGGATATTTATCCTTACCTTGTCCTCAAATCTCTCGATCTCGATCTTGGGGACACCGGCGGACTTGAGAGACTCCTTGATATATTTTCTTACCTTGTAGTCCTCTGCGAGGGTATCGCCGAAAGTAGCCTTATTGGCAAACCAACGGGAATCCCAGTCCTTGATCACGCCTACACGCAGACCGTGGGGATTAACTTTCTGTCCCATAATTTACCTCCCTTTCGACTCACATTTTATCCGAAACAACGAGAGTAACGGATGATGTTCTCTTGTTGATGCGGAACGCTCTGCCCTGTGCTCTGGGCATTATTCTCTTGAGAATAGGGCCGGGGCACACGAAGCACTCGGAAACTATGAGGTCTTCCTTGCTCATGCCGTAGTTGTTCTCGGCATTGGCAACCGCAGACTTTAAGAGCTTCTCGAGATACTCGCAAGCAGACTTGGGTGTGTATCTCAGTATAGCCATTGCTGTCTCTACATCCTTGCCTCTGATAAGGTCGAGGACGATCTTGACTTTTCTGGGCGCTATACGAGCATTTTTAAGTGTTGCTCTTGCTTCCATTGTTATCTCCTCTCCTTACTTACCGTTGTTGGATGTCTTGGAGCCTGCGTGACCCTTGTAAGTTCTGGTCGGTGCAAACTCGCCGAGCTTATGGCCTACCATATCCTCGGTAACATATACGGGAACGTGCTTTCTGCCGTCATGCACTGCAAATGTATGACCTACGAAATCAGGGAATATTGTGGAAGATCTGCTCCATGTCTTGAGCACTTTCTTCTCGCCGGCCTCGTTCATTGCAACAACTCTCTTGTAAAGAGCTTCCTGCACGTAAGGGCCTTTCTTTATACTTCTGCTCATTGGTTTTCCTCCTCTCGAATCTGAGGCTATGCGCACAGCAGCGCTATGCGCATACCTTTATGAATCCTATGAGTATTACTTGCCGTTCCTTCTTCTGACAATGAACTTGTCGGAACGGTTGTGATTCTTTCTTGTCTTGAAGCCGAGTGCGGGCTTGCCCCAGGGGGTAACAGGTCCGGGACGGCCGACAGGTGACTTACCTTCACCACCGCCGTGAGGATGGTCGTTGGGGTTCATGACAGAACCTCTTACGGTAGGTCTGATGCCCTTGTGACGGGTGCGTCCTGCCTTACCGAGGTTAACATTCTCATGATCGATGTTGCCTACCTGACCGATGGAAGCCATGCAGTCAAGGGGGATCCTTCTCATCTCGCCCGAGGGAAGTCTTACGAGAGCGTAACCGTTCTCCTTGCCCATGAGCTGAGCCATATTGCCGGCCGCTCTTACGAGCTGAGCGCCCTTGCCGTGATAAAGCTCAATGTTGTGGATGAATGTACCAACGGGGATATCAGCGAGTGCAAGTGCGTTGCCGGGCTTGATATCCGCATCGGAACCGGCTCTTACTACGTCGCCTACCTTGAGGCCGTAGGGAGCGATGATGTATCTCTTCTCGCCGTCCTCGTATTCAACGAGTGCGATGAATGCGCTTCTGTTAGGATCATACTCGAGAGTCTTGACAACAGCATTAACGCCCTGCTTGTCTCTCTTGAAGTCGATGATCCTGTACTTCCTTCTGTTTCCGCCGCCTCTGTGACGAACAGTTATGTGACCGTTATTGTTTCTGCCGGCCTTCTTGGACAGAGGAGCGAGGAGGCTCTTTTCGGGAGCTACCTTGGAAAGCTCGCTGTAATCCGTAACTGTCATCTGACGTCTGGACGGAGAAGTAGGCTTATATGACTTAATAGCCATTCTAATTCAACTCCTTAGCTTGTTTTGCGGGTATATACCCATACATTCGGATGAAACCCTCCGCAGAGCGGATACCGTTCATCCCTTCCTCTCATCAGATGAGGCCGTCAAAGAACTCGATGGTCTTTGAGCCGTCCTTGAGGGTAACGATAGCCTTTTTCCAGTCGGGGGTCTTACCTGTGTACATACCCACTCTCTTGGAACGGCCTCTTACATTCATGGTGTTAACGCTTGCCACCTGAACGCCGAAAAGCTCTTCAACAGCCTTGGCGATCTCTATCTTGTTGGCGGACTTAGCTACCTTGAAAGTGTACTTGTTCTGCTGTAAGCCATCCATGCTCTTTTCAGTGATGATAGGCTTTATAACGATGTCCTGTGCTGCCATTATGCGTACACCTCCTCGATCTTTGCAACGGCATCCTTGGATACTATGAACTTGTCATAGTTGAGGATATCGTATACGTTGATCGTATTTACGAGAGCTGTCTTCACGCCGGGGATATTGTTAGCACTCTTGATGACCTTGTCATTTACCTCGGGCATAACGATAAGAGCCTTCTTGTCTGCACCTACTGCAGCGAGCATCTTTACCATGTCCTTGGTCTTGTAATCGTCGAGAGCTATGGAATCAATAACGATGAGGTTATTGTCGATCACCTTTGTGGAGAGAGCAGACTTGAGAGCAAGTCTCTTGAGCTTCTTATTGACAGTGAAGCGATAGCTTCTGGGCTTGGGGCCGAGAGCGATACCGCCGTGTGTCCACTGGGGAGCACGGGTGGAACCCTGTCTTGCGTGGCCTGTGCCCTTCTGTCTCCAGGGCTTTCTGCCGCCGCCTCTTACCTCTGTACGGGTGAGAGTGGACTGTGTGCCCTGTCTCTGGTTTGCGAGGTAGTTTACTACCATTGTGTGCATAGCTGCTGTGTTGGGTTCGATGCCGAACACTGCATCGGAAAGCTCGATGTCGGAGACTTCACTGCCCGCCATGTTGAGTACCTTGATACTTGGCATTATAGCTTCCTCCTTCCATTAAGCCTTCTTAACGCAGTCAACGATAGTAACGATACCGTTCTTAGGACCGGGGATCGCACCCTTTACTGCGATAAGATTGTGTTCTGCGTCAACCTTTACGATCTCAAGGTTCTGAACAGTTACCTTTTCAGCGCCCATGTGACCGGGGAGAGCCTTGCCCTTGAATATTCTCGAAGGCGAGGAGCAAGCACCCATAGAACCTGCTGTTCTTGCAACAGGACCTGTGCCGTGGGTCTCCTTGAGTCTGTGGTTGTTGTTTCTCTTGATAGTGCCCTGATAGCCCTTACCCTTTGAAGTACCGCTTACATCAACGATGTCGCCTACCTCGAAGGTATCAGCCTTCAGAACGTCGCCTACATTGTAGGACTCTGCATTGTCAAGCCTGAACTCCTTGAGAGTTCTCTTGAGAGCCACATCCGCCTTAGCGAAATGGCCCTTCTGAGGCTTGTTCACGAGCTTCTCCCTGATATCGCCGAAGCCGCACTGCACTGCGCTGTAACCGTCGTTCTCAACAGTCTTCTTCTGAACGACTACGCAAGGGCCTGCTTCTACGACAGTAACGGGGATCACTTTGCCCGTTTCATCGAAGATCTGTGTCATACCGATCTTCTTGCCGATGATTGCCTTTGTCATGGTTTTTCCTCCCTATGGTTATTGGTCAGCATTGCTGACATTGACCCACAGTTTGTCATCTTTGGGAGATCCGTCTTACTTGATCTCCATTACGATGTCAACGCCTGCGGGAAGCTCAAGGCCCTGAAGAGCCTCGGTCGTCTTGGCTGTAGGTCTCAGAACGTCGATAAGTCTCTTGTGAGTTCTGAGCTCGAACTGCTCACGGCTGTCCTTATACTTGTGTACAGCGCGGAGGATAGTAACTATCTCCTTGTCTGTGGGAAGGGGTATGGGACCCGATACCTTTGCGCCGCTTCTCTTAGCAGCGTCAACGATCTTTGCCGCAGCAGCATCTACGACTGCATGGTCGTAGCCCTTGATCCTGATCCTGATCTTGTTGGTCTCTGCCATTTTGATTTCCTCCATTATTCGAGGAAGTGCAATATATCCTGTCCGAAGGTCTCAACGCATCCGTGTGTGTCGCAGTCCTTACAGATAAAAAACCGCCCAAAACGATGTTTCGAGCAGGCACAGACTTACCTTTCGCACTGTGTGCGACGGTTTAAGCACTGACTGTGCTATATTGCCTTTCGCCCGGTTTAAAATCGGACATACTCTGCGAAAATTCCCCTGCGCACCGCAGGCAACCTTCCGCTTCATCGCATATCTGCATGACTTCTTATATTGTCACGCAAATGCTATTATAACATATGCGGAGCATATTTTCAAGCCATAAAGCGTAGAAATTTGCTCCGCACAGATACATTATATAAGTCATTTTGCACAAGAACCAAATCTTTTTCTGCCCACGAGGACCTCAAGCGCCAGAACAGCCGCAACAAGGGGTATGATACCCGTCCTGTTTCCGGTATTCGGATTGCCCGCAGCCTCCTCGGGTCTGGGTATGCTGCCGTCATTGGGTATGACCTTTACGGTGCATACCGTCTTCACGGGTTCACTCAGCTCGTCTGCTTCAGCCGTTATGTTTATGATGCCGCCCGCATCTATATCCTCATCCCACGCCATCAGGCCTATCTGCTTTTCGGCAGTCTCTCCGGGAGCAAGCACATCCTGCTCGAATACCGGCTGATCCTCGAAATAGATCTTGAATCCCGAAAGGTCCGTGTCTCCCGTATTCTCCGCAGTGATACCGACGACCACCTTGTCGCCCACCATCACTTCTGCGTGCGCAGCCTCTGCATCAAGCTTCAGGTCCGCCTCTGCACATACGCTGCATGAGAGCGCTGCAGTGATAAGAGCAGCCGTTATGAATGATATCCGTTTTTTCATATTATGCTCCTTTACGCAAAGACTTCCTCGGGAACTTCGTTTGCAAGCAGAGTGTATCTCCTGGTCAGCTCTCCGCCGGCACCGTCGGCAAATATGACAACAGGTATGTTCTTGTCGAACCTCTCCCTGATTATGCCGTCTGCGATGAGCTCTCTAACTGCGGCGGCAGCACATTCAAAATATCCTGTGCGCATATCTTCTCCGGAAAGCCCCTTGAATGAGCTCCATATCTCAACGGAGCCGTCAACTGCCGCATCCGAGTTCACCCTTGCGAATTCGGGATGCTTCCAGCCCGATATATCCCACATACTGCCGTTCTTGTCGGCATAATCCTTTGTGTTGTAGCCGACAGCGCCGTCACTGTCAAAGGTGAGACCCACCGCATACACCTTGTTGTCGTATATCTCGTTTATCTCATCGGATATCCACTTTTTCAGAGCGAATACCAGAGCCTTGTCGTATTCGTCCATATTGACCTCTCTCCGATCCGGTACACCGGGCATCAATATGCCTTGCCCCAGATGACCATATGCTTTGCGGGCTTGCCGCAGCATACGCATACATCCGACAGCTTCTCCTGCTCAAAGGGTATGCATCTTGAACCCACGCCCGTTACTTCCTTGACCTTGTCCTCGCAGGCTTCCTCGCCGCACCACATGGCCTTTACAAAGCCGTCGCCGGCTTCGAGCGCCTTGGTTATGCCGTCCATATCCGTGCAGGAGTACGTGCGTCTTTCACGGTTTGCAAGAGCGGCTTCAAACAGTCCCTTGCGAACCTCTTCCAGCTTTTCCTTCACCGTGTCGGCAATGCCGTCCAGAGATACAAAATCCTTCTGTCTGTTGTGGCGCATAACGGTCACGCACTGGTTCTTCTCTATATCCTTGGGGCCTATCTCGATGCGGACGGGCACGCCCTTCATCTCATACTCGGCAAACTTCCATCCGGGGCTGTTGTCGCTGTCGTCTATCTTCACTCTTATGCCTGCCGCACGGAGCGTCTCAGCCACTTCGTTTGCCTTGTCGAGAACGCCCTCCTTGAACTGCTGCACAGGTATGATGACCGCCTGTATGGGCGCTACCGCAGGAGGAAGCACAAGGCCGTTGTCGTCGCCGTGGGTCATTATGACCGCACCGATAAGACGCGTTGTAACGCCCCATGATGTCTGGTGAGGATATACCTTCTTGTTCTCCTTGTCGGTATACATTATGTCGAATGCCTTTGCGAAGCCGTCGCCGAAGTAGTGTGACGTACCCGCCTGCAATGCCTTGCCGTCGTGCATGAGAGCCTCTATCGCATATGTTGATACCGCACCTGCAAACTTGTCGCTCTCGGTCTTTCTGCCCTTGACAACAGGCATAGCAAGATATTTCTCGCAGAAGTCGGCATAGACATTGAGCATACGCTCTGTCTCTTCGACAGCTTCCTCAGCGGTGGCGTGGATGGTATGGCCCTCCTGCCAGAGGAATTCTCTCGAACGCAGGAAAGGTCTTGTGGTCTTCTCCCAGCGAACGACAGACACCCACTGATTGTACAGCTTGGGCAGGTCTCTGTATGAGTGTACTATATTGGCATAATGCTCGCAGAACAGTGTCTCCGATGTGGGGCGCACGCAAAGCCTTTCCTCCAGCTTCTCACTGCCGCCGTGTGTCACCCATGCCACCTCGGGCGCAAAGCCCTCAACGTGATCCTTTTCCTTCTCGAGCAGGGATTCGGGGATGAACATGGGCATACATACGTTCTCATGCCCTGTTTCCTTGAAGATACCGTCAAGTATCCTCTGCATATTCTCCCAGATAGCATAGCCGTAGGGACGGATGACCATACATCCCTTTACGCTCGTGTATTCAACAAGCTCCGCCTTCTTGCATATATCCGTATACCACTTCGCAAAATCTTCATCCATAGATGTTATGGACTCGACCATTTTTTCCTTAGCCATTGTGATTACTCCTTTTTATCTTCATCGTTATCGTTTTTATCGTCCTTGTCATCATTATGCAGGCTGTATATATCGTACAGGCCGTCGTTATGCTCCGTTGTCTTTACCTTGGCAAATGCCTTGTCCACAGCGCCTGCTATGCGCGGCAGAAAAACTATGACGGCATATATCAGCGCCATAGCGATGATACCCATGATAACCGCTTTCATAAACAGCCCCCTGTCTTTTACTGCAATAGTATAGCACAGAAACCGTGAAATGTCAATTCTTTCTCAGAAGCTCTTTGAGAGCTTTCAGCCTTACCCTGTCACGGTATTCGGGGCGCACAAGGTAGTACATATAGCTCTCGAGTATATCGACAGCGTGTATCATGCGTCCCTCTATCTTGAAGTTTGAATAGCCCATATCGCTGTATCTGCCGTACACATCCTCGGCGGATATATGTGTGCTGTACTTCGCCGCATCATAGAAGTCCATCGTCATGTTGGGACAGACAAATTCCCTGTGCATAACGTCACGCACTTCCTTGCTGTCATCGCCGAACACCTGTCTGCTGTGGGCTATCTGCCGCTCGCCCAGAAATCTGTAATGATCCTTCCTGCGCTTGCAGGCCGGCGAGCAGTACGGGTTTATCAGAAGCTCTATCTTGTCCTTGTGGGGCAGTCTTTCAAGAAGCTCGGTATTGTTGTGGTTGTAGTCCAGCACTACCAGTTTGTAGTCCTTTTCAAGCTCTGCGAGCAGCTCGTCCTCATTCTCTATCTGCTTTACGGTGGAGGATATGAGAGGATACGCCGGATAGTTCTTTCTTATATATTCCTCCAGCACGGGGCGATTGACTATTATCTCGTTGAAGCCGTTCTCAGCCGCCTTTGCTATCATATTGCAGAACGGGTCTGCAAGGTCTTTTCTTGTTACCAGCGGATTTGTGAAAGTATACCTTATGGGTATGCCCCTGCGGTTATACTCCTTTATGAGATAGGCTATCATTTCTTTTCTCACAGCGCCTATCGCCGTTCTTCCGCCGTTCCACAGGGCGGGAGGAAAGCACCCGTAGCTTGATGCGATCCTCACTCCCTCATAGAAATACTCGGGATGATTTTTCAGCATATCCGCTATATACAGATTCATGCGGTAATTTCCGCAGAAATCGGGCAGATGAAAATTTATTTCTTTCATAACAGATCCTCTTTATCAGCTCGTCCAGTATTTGCGGTCAAGTGTCCTGAACTGCACCGCCCTTGCGATATGGGACTTGTCTATCATCTCACTGCCATCCATATCGGCAACGGTCCTTGCGACCTTGACTATCCTGTCATACGCCCTTGCGGAGAGCCCCATGCGGTCAAAGACCTGTTCGAGCATGGCGTTGCCCTCCTTCGTGACGGGGCAGACGTCGTGGAATATCTCGGATGTTATCCGTGCGTTGCAGGTGATATCAGTACCCTTAAAGCGCTCTTTCTGTATCTCTCTTGCCGCCTGGACACGCTCTCTTATGGCGGCGGAGCTCTCCTCCTTCTTTGTTGAGGAGAGAGACCTGAAATCCACGGGCGCTACCTCAACGTGTATGTCAAACCTGTCCAGGAGCGGTCCGGATATGCGGTTGAGATACGCCCTTGCCTGATTGGGCGAGCATATGCATTTCTTGGTGGGATGACCCATATATCCGCAGGGGCACGGGTTCATCGCCGCCACCAGCATAAAACTGCACGGATATGTCACCGTCCCCGATGCCCTTGATATGGTCACCTGTCTGTCCTCCAGCGGCTGACGGAGCATTTCGAGGGTGGGTCTTGCAAATTCGGGCAGCTCGTCAAGGAACAGCACGCCGTTGTGCGACAGGCTTATCTGACCGGGCTTCGGCACGCTCCCTCCGCCGCAGAGACCAGCTCCCGATACCGTATGATGCGGCGAGAAAAACGGTCTTTTGACCACAAGGGGATTTTCCTTATTGACAAAGCCGCTGACGGAGTGTATGTTGGTGGTCTCTATCGACTCCTCAAATGTCATGGCGGGCAGTATGGTGGGCAGTCTTTTGGCGAGCATACTTTTGCCGCTTCCGGGCGTGCCTATCATCAGCAGGTTGTGTCCGCCTGCCGCCGCATATTCAAGTGCTTTCTTGGCAAGGGTCTGCCCCTTGACGTCAGCATAGTCTATGCTCTCAAAATACTCCGCCGCCCTGGGCACGTATTCCTTCTGCGGTTCTATCGGCTTATCGCCCCTGAGATGGTCTATCACGTCTCTCACATTTGCCGCACCGTACACCTCGACGCCTGCGACAACGCTTGCTTCATAGGCGTTTTCAAGAGGCACGAACACACGTCTGAACCCCTCCTTCACGGCGCACAGCACCATAGGCAGAACACCTGCGATGCTTCTTATATCGCCGTTCAGAGACACCTCTCCGATGAATGCGCAGTCGGACATATCTTCATTTATGAGCCCCTGACACTTCATGACCGCCATGAATATGGCAAGGTCGAACATACTGCCCGCCTTTTTCGTGTCGGCAGGGGCAAGGTTCACTATCACCCTGGCAACGGGGAACTTCTCACCCGACGCACGGAAAGCCGCCTGTATCCTCTCACGGCTCTCCTTTACGGCAGTGTCCGCAAGACCCACTATATCAAAGCAGGGCGCCCCCCTGCTTATCTCTGTCTCTACATCAACAGGGAAAGCATTGAGCCCGAAAAGTCCGAGCGTGTTTATTTTTGAGAACATATTCCTTCGTCCTTCTTTATTCAGGATAGTGTTCGGGGGACAGCTTCACAGCCACTTTTTCTTCTTGAAGAAAATAAGGCTCACCGCCACAATAAGTATGCTCAGTATGATCACAGCAGGGTATCCGTATTTCGATGACAGCTCCGGCATATAGATAAAGTTCATGCCGTACCACCCCGCTATCACCGTGAGGGGCGTAAACACCGTCGTCACCACGGTAAGTACGGTCATTATGCGGTTTTGTCTGACATCGAGCCTTGACTGATACAGGTCTCTTACCTGTATGGAATAGTCACGCAGAGATGCCGCCATATCATGCAGTGATGCGATGCGCTGTATAACAAGGTGAAAATAGCGCAGATTGTTTGCCTTGAAAAAGTTGTTCTCGTTTTCTTCAAGCTCCTGCGCAAGGTCGGTCAGCTGTTCATAGTGTACACGAAGGTCTCTTACATCACTGCGTATGTCGTTTATGCGTATAGGATACTCGTCGGATGCCGCCGACATTATATCATCCTCTATGCGGTCAAGCTCCTGCTCATAGCGTTCAAGCAAAGTCTGGTCGCCGTGGATGATAAGCTCTATGAAGTCATAGATGAAGCGTTCAAGGCTGGGCTTTTTCCACCGTCTGACACGCTGTATCTGTGTGCATATCCTTGCCGCCTCTCCCGTGCTGTCGATAAACACTATACCCTTTTCATCAAGAGCAAAGGCAAATTTTATATCGGGTGCGGCTATATCGTCACGGTGCGGTATTGAGAAAGTACCTGTCAGTGAATCAAAATTCACATCCGCTCTCGTGCCGTGTATGTCCGACAGGTCTATATCAAGCTCTATGCCCATATCGAAGCCGCCGGACTTCTCGCTCCATTCTTCCGGGGTCAGTATGGCGACGTACTGCGTTTTCTTGTCGTTCGGCAATACCTTTTCTTCTGTCAGAGTGTCCTTTATCCAGTATATCATGTCATTTCCTCTTGGGCGGCTCTTCATCTTCCGAGGGGGCAAGCATAGCGCAGGGGTCGGCAGGCACGGTCTTCTCCGCCGCTTCAAAGCCTGCGGGGTCCTGTCCGTAGAGATTTGATATCTCCTCGCTAAATCCGCACACCACGCCGGGGCGCAGTTTCTGCATATCCTCTATGATAAGGGGTATAGCCGCTTCATCCACTACCGTGTTGAAAAATCCTCCGTCCGACTGGCAGAAGGTTATGCTGAATTTATTGCTCCTGCCCGTGTATATGCCGTTGGTATAGTTGTATACCCACTGGAGCCTGGGGAATATCCACACCACTTTGTTCGTGGGTATCAGATTATTCACGGATTTCAGCATGAGGAACCTGTCGCCGAGAGCTATCATATCTCCGCCGATCGCACGGTAAAGATACATATCCTTGTATATATCCTCCGCCTGCTTTTCATCACAGCCGTATCTTGCAAATGCGGCAAGTGCGACCTTGTATTCCTTGCCCGTAAGGGCATAGACGAAAAACGCTATGGAGCAGAGAAGTAATACGACCATCAGTATGGAGTATGACCCATCCAGTAAAAGCAGTGCAAGATTTATTGTCAGCAATATGGCAAGGACAACGCCCGCTATCGTCATATATCTGAGATTGGTCTCGTCGTGGAGCGACTTGTGGTTCCTGGACTTGCGGTATATGCTCTCACGCTGCCTTTCAAGGCTTTTCTGCTTGCTCGCAAAGCCTGTGGAATTGGGATCGTCGTTTTTCTTCCTGACATAGCGCTCTATCTTCTTGTACAAGATGGCAAAAACACCGGCAATGAGCGTTATCACAAATATGACTATGCCCGACACAAGGCTCGTGTCCCTGCCGACAAAATACGCCATGAGCACACCGAAAACGATTATGACGATACCCACTATAAGTCCGCTTCTGGCGCTGTCACGCTCGTAATCACCGATACTTTTCTGTTTTTGCTGTTTCATAATGACCCCTCCGATTTGATTATTTATCGCTTATATATCCCTTGTATGCATCAAGATATGTCCAGCCCGATATTACCGTGAGGATCGTCGCTATCCATATCAGCACCTGCTCCGAGATACCTACCCATGATCCCGTGATGCCGAATGCCTGAATGAAAAGTATAGCCACTATCGCCACCATAGTGAATGCGGTCTTCAGCTTGCCCCATATGTTCGCAGGCACCACAACGCCCTTGTCCGCCGTCACAAGACGCAGACCCGAGACCATGAACTCCCTTGCGATTATAATAAGAACAGGCACCGCACCGCACACACCGAGCTGTATGAAGCACACAAGTGCTGATATAACAAGTATCTTGTCCGCAAGCGGGTCGAGGAACTTGCCGAAGTTGGTGACAAGTCCCCTGCTCCTTGCGATATGACCGTCAAGGGCATCCGTTATCGAAGCCGCCGCAAATACTATAAGTGCGATGAGCTTTGACACGGGCACTATGTCGGTCAGAAGAAAGAACAGAAAGAACGGCACAAGTATCATTCTCAGTACCGTGAGTTTGTTCGGCAGATTCATATGACATCTCCTATCAGATCGTAGTCCATAACATCGGATATGCGCACATTGACATACATACCCATTTCCAGCTTTTTGTCGGGCGATGTGAAGAATATCTTGCCGTCAATCTCGGGAGCATCCATGGCGCTCCTGCCGAAATAGCACTCGCCGTAGCGGTCAAATCCCTCAACTATCACCTCAAAGGTGCGTCCTGTCAGCTTCTCATTGTTCTCAGCCATTATGACAGCCTGCTGTTCCATGATTAGCTCCGCACGGCGTTCCTTGACATCATCCTCCACCTGACAGGCCATTTTCGCCGCAGGCGTGCCCTCCTCGGGGGAGTACGCAAAGCAGCCCAGACGGTCAAATCTCGTCTCCTGCACAAATTCCGAAAGCTGTGTGAAATCCTCCTCGGTCTCCCCGGGGAAGCCCACAAGGAGCGTGGTGCGAAGTATCACACCAGGTATGCGCTCACGGATACGCTTTATCACCGCTCTGATATCATCGCCCGTGGTGGTGCGGCGCATACCTTTGAGCACCGTGTCGCTGATATGCTGTATGGGCATCTCGATATACTTGACCATTTTCTCTTCCTCTGCGATAACATCGAGAATCTCATCCGTTATGCGCTCGGGATAGCAGTACAGCACCCTTATCCACTTGAGGCCGTCTATCCTGCACAGCTTTCTCAGAAGCTCGGGTAGCTTCTGCTCTCCGTATATATCCGTTCCGTACTGTGTGGAGTCCTGCGCGATGACGCAAAGCTCTGTCACGCCGTTTGCGGCAAGCTGCTCCGCTTCACATAGAAGCTCCTCCATAGGCACACTGCGGAACTTGCCCCTTATCATCGGTATAGCGCAGAATGCACAGCAGTTTGAACATCCCTCGGCTACTTTAAGATATGAATAATATGGCAGTGTGGTCTGGACTCTGCCGCCCGTCAGGGGCAGGTCGAGCTTTGAGCCATAGGCTGTGACCTGTATGCCGTCCATGACCTCTTTTATTATCTCACATATCCTGTCGTTGCTGCCAAGACCCACTACCGCATCTGCCTCGGGTATCTCGGTCATCATCTCGTCCTTATATCTCTGCGCAAGACATCCCGTAACGATCAGGCGCTTTATCCTGCCCTCTTTTTTGAGCTCGGCAAACTCCAGTATGGTTTCTATTGCTTCTTCCTTTGCGGACTGTATAAATCCGCAGGTGTTTATTATCACCACATCCGAAAGAGCGGCATCGCTCACCAGCTGATAACCGTCCTTCTGTATCTTGTACAGCATCCTCTCAGCATCCACCTGATTTTTGGCGCATCCGAGAGAGACCATTCCCACTCTGACAGGCATAGTATACCTCCATAAGGCTATTTTTTCCGCAAAACAACTGCCGCTGTCTGCGCATACATATTTATTGTAGCACAAAAAGCGGCAGGTTGCAATATATTTTTATAAATTCGGATATATACTAATTGTATATTATTTAATATATTATACTATTTAAAGAATTCGTACACCCTTTTGTTGAAATCATCATTCAGATATGCGGCATGACCCTCATCGGGGAATATATAACATTCACAGCCCAGCTTGTCGGCGATCTCCCGTGAGGCATCGGGCGTGGTCATACTGTCTTTTTCTCCACCGAGCACCAGCACGGGGCATTTTATACGGTCAAGGCGGTCGTATATGTCAAGCGACAATATGGCTCTTGCATGGTCCGCAAACCTCTCGGGGCTCATGAACCTCACAAATCTCATCATGACCGGTATGATGCGGCGGTATTTCTTTATCTGTTCGTCCGTATACATCCGCTCATAGGTCCTGGTGAGTACAGCCTCTATATCACCTTTCTCTGCCCATGAGATCCATTCTCTGACACCCTCTGTCATCACCGGGTTTGTCTTTGCGGCGGTCACGCCCAGCACCAGTTTTTTCACAAGCTCGGGATGATACACCGCAAGATACTGGGCTATCATACCTCCCTGAGACACACCCAGCACATACACATCCGACAGTCCCAGCACCGTCATTGCCGCCGAAACATCATCAGCCATTGACCTGATATCCGCTCCCTCATCACGTCCTGCACGGCGGTCAAAGACATACACTGTGAAGTCCTTTGCAAAGCGCCTGTAAAAGAACGCCAGATTTGAGGCTGTGCTCCTCATATCCACGATGTTGAGTCCCGGTATCATCACCAGTACCTTGTCCCCTTTGCCGAACCGGGCATAATACATCTCTGCCCCCGACGGCAGTTTTACCGTGCAGTCATTTCCGGGCATCACTGTTTCCTCCTTTTGTACACACTTTTCCAGAACTCCGCCATTTTTATGAAGTCTCTCTCCATCTTGTCTATATCGGTCTTCCCTGCGCAGAAGCATTCCCACAGATACCCCTGTGATGCAAGATATATGTCCCTGTACATCATTTCAAGATCAAGCCCCTCTATAAAGTCACGGGGTTCGAGTTTAAGAGCATCCGCCTGTCTTTCATATCCCGAATACTCGGCTATGACTGCATCTATCCCCCGTCTCAGCTCGGGTTCCTTTTCATAGTATGCTCTCATCTGAAACATCGAAAGCTCGGGATATTTCCTCATAAGCTCCGCCTTGACCCTGAGCCCGCTGAGAAACACTTCAAAGAAATCACCCTTGTCATAACATCCCTGCTTCTTGAGCTCGTTGTGGGTGACCTTTGCACCGTATCCGAGCAGAAACAGATACAGCTCCTTTTTGTTCTTGAAATAATAAAAGAGCAGTGCCTTGCTGATCCCCGCTTCCAGAGCGATCTCGCTTACAGGGCTCTTTTTATAGCTGTTCTGTGAGAACACCCTGAACCCTGCATTTATTATGGCATTCCTCTTTTCCTGCGGCAATGAAAAAAAGCTGTCGTTCATACCTATCACCCCCGTGCCTGACTGCGGATATATCCTGTCTGCTGACCAAATCGGTCAGTTTTATTATACCACCGCTGACCGTTTTTGAGAAGACCCTTTTACAAAAAAAGAGGGACAGCACCGTGTCCCTCCTCTGTATTACCATTTCAGCTCGCCGTCGCCGCCCATGAGCTTTGTCATCTCCTCTATCCGTTCAAGCGGGAACGGTGGGGATGAAACGGGTCTCATAGCGATGGACATAAGCTTCATCGGGTTATCATCTGCGGCAACCCTGTTCGAGCTTATCGCTCCGCACACTCTGCATCGGTGTATCAGCGCCCACTCTCCGTTCTTTCTGACCCATACGGATATTGGCTCCATAACGCCGCCGCAGTCTGCTTCCCTGTCGCCGGGTTCTATATCAAGATGCTTGCTCGACAGGCAGTACGGACAGTGATTTCTGTGGTCGCTGCCTGCTCCCTCGGGAACTACCGTCCTGCCGCATACCCTGCACACGAATGTATCATTGCACGGATTGTTCTTATAATAACCCTTTTCAAATGTTTTTCTCTTATTTTCCCTGTTCATTCGGGATACCTCCTGTGAAAGATCTGTAAACCGATCTTCCGGGAGGTCTGCGCAACCTCCCGGTTACGCTACAATCCCCATATTGGAGATAAATGTATTAAACATAAATCATTTCTCCTTTCGGATAAAGCCTGTGTATTACTTTTTCTTCTTTGTCCCCTCGACGATAAGGGGCTTTGCACCCTCTGTCACGCAGGCAGCGGTGACAGTGACCTTCTCTATGTTCTCTGAGGGTGCGCTGTACATGGTGTCAAGGAGTATACCCTCGACTATGGCACGCAGACCTCTTGCGCCCGTCTTCTGCTTGATAGCCTCTCCGGCTATTGCCGTAAGGGCATCATCATCAAACACAAGCTCTATGCCATCAAGCTCAAAGAGCTTCTTGTACTGCTTTACAAGGGCGTTCTTGGGCTCGGTGAGTATCCTTACCAACGCTTCCTCATCAAGCTCCTCAAGAACAGATATAACAGGCAGTCTGCCCACAAGCTCGGGCACAAGGCCGAACTTCACCAAGTCCTCGGGTGTGGCTTCCTTGAATATATTCTTGTCAAGCTCTGTCTTTGACTTTATCTGCGCACCGAAGCCCAGAGTTGTGGACTCACGGCGCTTCTTGATTATGTTCTGCAAGCCGTCGAACGCACCGCCGCAGATAAAGAGGATGTTCTTGGTGTTTATCTGGAGCGTTTCCTGATAGGGGTTCTTTCTGCCGCCGTTGGGAGGTACGTTTGAGACCGTGCCCTCGATTATTTTCAGAAGTGCCTGCTGAACGCCCTCACCGCTGACATCACGGGTTATGGACACATTCTCGGACTTTCTGGCGATCTTGTCTATCTCATCTATGTATATGATACCTCTTTCTGCAAGGGGTATGTCATAATTTGCCGCCTGAATGAGCCTTACAAGGCAGTTCTCAACATCGTCGCCGACATAGCCCGCCTCAGTAAGCGTGGTGGCATCGGCAATGGCGAAAGGCACCTGCAATACCTTTGCAAGTGTCGATGCAAGCAAAGTCTTACCCACACCTGTCGAGCCGAGAAGGATCACATTCGACTTCTGGAGCTCAACATCGTTATCGTCGTCATCGAGCGAATTTATACGCTTGTAGTGGTTGTAAACCGCAACAGCAAGAGCTGTCTTTGTGCTGTCCTGACCGATGACATAATCATCGAGGACCTTCTTTATCTCGGAAGGTCTGAGAAGCTCCAGCTTCTGACCTGCGGGCTTTCTGTCTGCACGGCCCGATCTGGACGATGGCGAAAGTCCCGGGATATCCTCCTGGGTGAGCAGCTCATAACAGTATACCACGCACTCGTCACAGATGTTTGAACCTGTGCCGCCCGTGAACATCCTGAGAGCCTGCTTTTCGCTCTTGCCGCAGAAGTTGCATCTTTTCAGCGTAGGAGGCATAATATCTTCCTTTCTAGTCTATACACAAATCACAGGAGGCTCTGCCCCCTGTGATGGGATATCATCTATGCTCGATAACCTTGTCTATAAGACCGTATTCGAGAGCTTCCTCGGCAGTCATATAGTTATCTCTCTCGGTGTCACGCTCTATAACGTCGATAGGCTTGCCTGTATTGGCGGCAAGTATCTTGTTGAGCTTCTCCCTTGTCCTTACCATATGATCCGAATGGATCTTTATATCGGTACACTGACCGGAGATGCCGCCGCCCGAGATAAGGGGCTGGTGTATCAGTATCTCTGAATTGGGAAGAGCAAAGCGCTTGCCCTTTGTGCCTGCGGAGAGCAGGAACGCACCCATTGAAGCCGCCATACCCATGCAGATAGTGGAAACATCGCACTTGATATACTGCATAGTGTCATAGATAGCCATACCGTCGGTTATAACGCCGCCGGGGCTGTTTATATAGAACGAGATGTCCTTATCGGGATCCTGTCCTTCAAGAAACAGCATCTGAGCAATGATAAGGCTTGCGGTGACATGGTTCACATCCTCCGAGAGAATGATTATCCTGTCGTTGAGCAGTCTGGAATAAATATCCATGCTGCGCTCGCCGCGGCTGGTCTGTTCTACAACGTAAGGGACCAAACTCATCTGCATAAATTTCCTTTCTTTCAAATGTCCTCAAGCTCAGGCGATCACTTTATAACAGCGTTGTCCTTAACGATCTTGCCTGCGTTCTTTACGAGTATATCTGCTGCGAGGTCGGCAGGGTTAACGATAGAGCGTACTCTGTCAACGCCTATGTTGTAACGCTTGGCGATAGCCTCAGCCTCTGCGGTCATCTCCTCGGGAGTTACCTGGAGCTTTTCAAGAGCAGCTATCTTTTCAAGAGCAAGACGTACCTTTACGGACTTCTCAGCCTGCTCTCTGAATGTCTCTCTGAACTTGTTCTCATCCATTCCGCTGAATGCGAGATACATATTCATATCGAGGTTCTGCTGTCTGAGACGGATGTCAAAGTCCTGAACGAGTCTGTCGATCTCTTTCTCAAACATTACCTCGGGGATCTCGCCCTGTATCTTCTCAACAAGTGCGTCATATATCCTGTTCTCTGTAACAGCGTCAGCGTTTGCGGCAGCTCTTTCCTCGAGCTTCTTCTTTATATCAGCCTTGTACTCATCAAGAGTATCGAACTCGGAAACGTCCTTTGCGAACTCGTCGTCAAGCTCGGGGAGCTCGGTGGTCTGGATCTCGTTTATCTTTATCGCAAACTCGGCAGGTTTGCCTGCAAGCTCGGTCATCTGATAGCCCTCGGGGAAGGTAACGTTTATCGTGAACTCCTCGCCCTTGTTGTGGCCTGCGATCTGATCCTCAAAGCCGGGGATGAAGTTGCCGGAGCCGAGTTTGAGGTCAAAGCCCTTTTCACTGCCGCCGTCAAATGCCTTGCCGTCCATGAAGCCCTCAAAGTCGATATTTACG
The DNA here is from genome assembly GCA_018110925.1 of Oscillospiraceae bacterium. Classification (GTDB taxonomy): domain Bacteria; phylum Bacillota; class Clostridia; order Oscillospirales; family Ruminococcaceae; genus Huintestinicola. Next base: position 71,474 of record JAGAZJ010000032.1, read on the forward strand.
GTATCGCCCATCTCAGCCGCTCTGTCCTCAACGGTGATGAGTCTGCCGTTCTTTTCCTGCTGACGCTTGAGCTCGTTCTCAACGTCTTCATCGGTAACTTCTCTTACAGCCTTCTCGACTTCTATGCCCTTATAGCCCTCAACAGTGATGTCAGGCTTTACGGTGCATACTACCTTGAACACAACGCCGTCTTCCTTGGAAATGGAAGTAACGTCGATCTGGGGAGTGTCAACGAGGTCGAGCTTCTCTTCCTCGATAACGGGAACAACGACCTCGGGAACGAGATCATTTATAGCATCATCATAGAAGCAGGTCTCACCGTAGAGCTTCTCTATCATCTTTCTTGTTGCCTTGCCCTTGCGGAAGCCGGGAACAGCTATTCTTCCCTTTGCCTTGCGGTATGCTTTCTCGATGGCATTCTCAAACTGCTCACCGCTGCCGGATATCTCCAGCTCGTAGGTATTTGCACCTGTCTGATTCTTGGATATAAGGCTCATTTATAACATCCTCCATTGTATTTAAATACCATTATTCATAATAGCAATACTGTGTAATTATAGCACATCTTCGGCTCAAATTCCACTGGTTTTATAGATTTTGTTTGTTTGCACAAATTCTCACGGCATCACAGCGCCGTTTTGGGCTATATCGCAAATATCTTTCATCGGTACCCTCATATCTCTGCTCTTTCACACAGTTCATACAGGTCACGCACCGTGATATCCTGCCCGAAATCGCCGCCCGTACCGTTTCTGTCTATGAGCACGGAGGTACAGCCGAACCGCCCGGCGGCGGTGATATCCTTTTCCTCGTCGCCGATAAATATCATATCCTCAGCCCCTGCGCCGAAAAACGCCGCTGTATCCTCAAGCCCCTTGGGGTGGGGCTTTCTCATGCCGCAGGTGACAGAAGATGTATAAAGATCGAAATACGGCAGCAGCTCCTTTACATATTCCCTGTGCATATCATCGGGCATTGCCGCCGCCACATCGGTGAATGCCGCCGTCTTTACACCCTTGTTCCGCAGTATTTTCAGCACGGGTATGCTGTCGGGATATATCTCGCTCACAAGACCCATCGCCTCAAAAAACACCCGTGCGATCCTTTCGTGATCGGCTTTCTGATGCCAGTGTTCGGTAACTGCCGAAAAGATGTATCCGGCATCATATTCCTTTTCACGATAGTTTATCCTCGGATTGAAGCCGTTCAGAAGCTCCAGCGAGAGTGCTGTCTCGCTCTCTGTCAGCCCGGGGCACAGCTTCCGCCGCACCGCTCCGAAACCGTCGGGATATCGGTCCGCCCAGCAATGGGGCATACCGATGTAGTGCATGAGCGTGCCGCCCAGATCAAACACCATGACCTTCATGGCCGTCCCCCTCACAACGTCAGATCAGCGGTTCTTCAGCTCCTCAAAGTGTTCCTTTGCGAGCCTTGCGCCCTCTGCAAAGAGCGATGCCGCATTGTCGGGGAATGTGCGTCTGAGGGATGAGAAGCGCACTTCACCGTCAAGAAACTCTTCATACGGCATGGTTGGTTCCTTGGAATCGAGCATGAAGGGTTCTTTGCCCTCCGCCCTGTTTCTCGGGTCATAGCGGTAAAGGCTCCAGTATCCCGACTCGACCGCACGCTTCATCTCATCCTGAACCTTTGCCATGCCACAGCGCAGACCGTGGGACTGACAGGGGGCATATGCTATTATTATGCTTGGGCCGTCAAAGCTCTCGGCTTCCCTTATCGCCTTTATAAGCTGTGCGTTGTCCGCTCCCATAGCAACAGAGGCAACATACACATTGCCATAGGTCATGAGCATAGCGCCCAGATCCTTTTTCGGGCGCTTCTTGCCCGATGCGGCAAACTGAGCCACTGCGCCGAGCTGGGTCGCCTTTGACGACTGTCCGCCCGTATTGGAGTATATCTCGGTATCGACCACGAGCACGTTCACATTCTCGCCGCTGGCGACCACATGATCCAGACCGCCAAAGCCTATGTCATATGCCCAGCCGTCTCCGCCGAACATCCAGAATGTCTTCTTGGCGAGCTGATCCTTATACCTGAGTATGGTCTCGGCTTCCTTGCCGCCCATCGCCGACAGCGCGCGGACAAGCGCCTGTGAAGCGGGCTTTGAGCGCTCAAAATCATCATATGTCTCGAGCCATTTATCTATCGCAGTGTTCACGCCCTCATCAGTGCATATCTCACGAAGAGCGGTCACACGCATCTTTTGTGCCTCTCTCTGCTGTCTTACAGACAGCACCATGCCCAGAGAGAATTCCGCATTGTTCTCAAACAGGGAATTGGTCCACGCAACACCGTGACCGCATTTGTTCACCGTGTAGGGTATGCCCGGCATAGCAGAGCCCCATGCCTGTGAACAGCCCGTGGCATTCGCCCAGTATACCCTGTCGCCGTAAAGCTGTGTCAACAGCTTTGCATACGGTGTCTCTCCGCACCCTGCGCAGGCGGCGGAGAACTCCAGCAGGGGCTGGCGGAACTGACTGCCCTTGACCGTATATGCGTCGAACAAATCGTCCTTGTCCGAGAGCGAGAGGGCATAGTTCCACGCACCGATATTATCCGGTGTATCATCATAGGGCTTCATGGTGATTGCCTTTTCCTTGGCTGGGCAAACGTTCACGCATGAGCCGCATCCCGTGCAGTCTTCCCTTGAGACCATGAGTGAGTAGTACATACCCTCTGCCTGCTTTCCCTTTGCGGGAACGACAGCCATATCCGCGGGAGCGGCGGCTTTTTCGCCCTCATTAAGAAGATAGGGGCGTATCACCGCATGGGGACAAACATAGGAGCACTTGTTGCACTGCAGGCACTTGGTCGGATCCCACACAGGCACGGCTGTGGCGATACCTCTCTTTTCATAGGCAGTAAGACCCATATCCATAACGCCGTCTTCATAGCCCTTGAACATACTTACAGGCAGATCGTCGCCCTTCTGGGCGTTTATGGGGTCGAGTATATCCGTGACCACACGGGGAACATCACGCTTCGGTGCGGGTGCATCCTGCGCATCAGACCACGAAGCGGGCACATCTATCCTGACAAGCCCCTCCGAGCCTGCGTCTATCGCCGCAAGGTTCTTGTTGACCACTTCTTCGCCCTTGGCAAAGAAACGCTTGGTGCAGGCGGCTTTCATATAGCCCACCGCTTCCTCGACGGGTATTACGGGCATGAGGTGGAAAAATGCCGACTGCAAAACCATGTTGGTGTGTCTGCCGAGACCCAGACCCTCGGCTATCTTTATCGCATCAATGACATAGAGCTTTATGCCGTTTCTTGCGATATATCGCTTCTCTCTTGCCGGGAGGTTCTTCTCCAGCCCCTCCATATCCCACGGGCAGTTTATGAGGAGCGTACCCCCGGGCTTTACTTCCTCGGCTATTTCATATGCCTTTATGTATGTCGGATTGTGACAGGCAAGAAAATCCGCCTGCTTTACAAAATATGACGAACGTATGGGAAGGTCACCGAATCTCAGGTGAGATTTGGTCACACCGAAGCTCTTCTTTGCGTCATATTCAAAATACGCCTGTGCAAATTTCGTGGTGTGGGAATTTATTATATCCACCGTATCGTGGTTGGCACCGACCGTTCCGTCGCCGCCGAGACCCCAGAACTTACAGCTGACCACTCCGCCCTCGTTGAAGTAGAGCGGCGCGCCCTCGGGTAGAGACAGATGGGTAACATCGTCATTTATGCCGATAGTAAAGCTGTTTTTGGGCTCTGCCGCCTTCAGGTTCTCATACACCGCCGCTATCTGTGCGGGGGTGGTATCCTTTGAGGACAGACCGTATCTGCCGCCGACAACCGTAATATCCCTGCCGAAGAGAGCCGTGCGCACATCCTGATAGAGCGGCTCGCCCGCACTGCCCATTTCCTTTGTGCGGTCAAGCACCGCAACAGACTTGCAGGTATCGGGTATAGCACCTATGAAGCGCTTTATATCGAAGGGTCTGAAAAGATGCACCTGCACAAAGCCCACCTTTTCGCCCTTTGCGTTGAGATAGTCAACGACTTCTTCTATACAGGTGGAAACAGAGCCCATCGCAACTATCACACGCTCTGCATCGGCCGCGCCGTAATAGTTGAATACATGGTATTCTCTGCCCGTGACGGCGGATATCTTCTGCATATACTCTTCCACTATATCGGGAAGCACTGCATAGTCGGTATTGTTTGCCTCACGCACCTGGAAGTATATATCGGAGTTCTGCACCGTTGCACGGACCATCGGGTGCTCGGGGTTGAGGGCATGAGCCCTGAACCTGTCAAGCGCCTCATAGTCCACCATAGAAGCCAGGTCATCATATGACATCTGCTCGACCTTGGTTATCTCATGCGATGTGCGGAAGCCGTCAAAGAAATGCATAAAGGGCACTCTGCCCTTTATAGCGGCAAGATGTGCCACACCCGCAAGGTCCATGACCTCCTGCACACTTGATGTGGATATCATTCCCCAGCCTGTCTGACGGCAGGCATATATATCGGAATGGTCGCCGAATATCGACAGTGCATGAGTGCCCACCGTTCTTGCGGCAACGTGCAGCACCACAGGGTGACGTTCGCCCGATATGCGGTACATAGTCGGTATCATCAGCATAAGTCCCTGTGAGGAGGTGTAGCTCGTTGAGAGCGCACCTGTCTCGACCGCTCCGTGAACAGCGGCGATCGCACCCGATTCCGCCTGCATCTCAACAAGCTGTACAGGCTGACCGAATATATTCTTCTTTCCGTTTGCCGACCAGACATCCGTCTTTCCCGCCATAGGCGATGACGGTGTTATGGGATATATAGCCGCCACCTCTGTAAAGGCATAGGCAACATAAGCCGCGGCCTCGTTGCCGTCCATGGTAACATATTTTTTATCGGACATATTGATCATCCTTTTTGATTTCATTCTTTTGGTCTCAGGTTTTGTTCAGGTTCTTTCTGTTTGTGTAATCAATGAATTCCGGAGCATCAAACCCGAAGCCTGTATCTATTTCATCAAGTGCTTCTATCTTTTTTCTGTTTGAATGAGTTCGTATCTTTGCGGATATTTTAATGTATATCATCAGCAGGACAGGAAAAAACAATACGATGTCATACAACGCTCCTCCGCTTATCCCCCGCTTGTCCATAAGCAGGCAGAGGGGTTCGGAAACGATCAGAAACAAAGCAAGCATCAGCAGTAAGCACACTGACAGCGGCGGATCAAAAGGCTCATCGGGTATATCGCCCCATGGCTGTACAGCACCGCAGTCGGGACATTTTATCTTATAACAGTGATCTGCCAGACGGCTGTACTTATGATTTTCGTTTATATCGGTCCTCAGCTTGTAAAGATCGTCCAAAACGGTATCCAAAGCCCTGAACGGCTTTCCGCTGCCGCCGTCACCGAATACCGCCGAGCCGCGGAGTTCTTCAACGCTCCTGACCGTACACTGTACGGCACCGTGATACTGCTCCTGTCTGAAGCAGTGCGAGCATCTATATAGGATAGTGAACTCCTCTTTTTCAACATATGTCTTTTCCCCGAAAGAATAAGACAACAGCCGTTTTATCAGCTCAGCAACTATGAACATTCGTCGTCTCCCCGAATTACAGGCTGATATCAAACAGCTTTGCACAGGTGCGCCAGCCTATATCCTCATATTCTTTCTCGGTGAGATCAAGTGATGCAAGGAAATCAAGTTCATCCCTCTGCGGCCACATGGGATAGTCCGTGCCGTACATCACTCTCTCCGAGCCGTATGCCCTGATGATCTCCCTTGCGAAATCCTTTTTCATCAGATAAAAGCTCGATGATGTATCCACCATGATATTCGGAAAATCGGGAAGAAGTCTCAGCGCATCCTCCCATACGCTCCAGCCGCCGAAGTGAGGGCCTATGAATTTGAGCTTCGGGAATGCCTTCAGCACATTCACGGTGCGGTTGGGATTTGAGCGGTCATAACGGTAGTCGCCCGTGTGTACATATATGGGCAGTCCCTTGTCCTCACACATCTCATAGAGCTTCATGGCACGGGGCTCGTCTATCACAAAGTCCTGTACATCGGGGTGCATCTTGACGCCCCTGAGCCCCAGCTCCATAAGATGGGCAAGGTCTGCCTCCATATCCTCCGAGTCAAGGTGCATAGCGCCGAGGGGCGTGAACCTGCCCGATGATCTTGCAGCACAATCCGCAAGATACTCGTTTATGCTCTTTACCTGAGTCGGCTTTGTCGCCACGGAAAAAATAATGAAATGGTCTATCCCGGCTCTGCCCCCGGAATGTAGCAGTGTTGACATCGTGCCGTCATAGTGCTCGCCCGGCAGTCCGTCGTAGAAAGTATCTATGCCGCTGACCGCCCTGCTGGCGATGGCATCGGGATAGATGTGGCAATGTGCGTCTACTATGTGTTTCATTACAGTCACTCCTGTGATAAGGTGCAAATGATTACCGTCTGCCTGTATATAGGTCAGATCCTATATCATCATACATCAATTATGTGAACAATTCAACCTGCGCCGCAAGCCAAATTTATACAACAGTCCGTATAAATATCATAAAATATACTATAAGCATATTATCTGCGCTTTTTCTCTGTCATGATCCATATGACCACCGGAGCGCCTATGACAGCCGTCACAGTGTTAAGGCTCAGCTCCGTGGGTGCAAATGCAAGCCTTGCGATTATGTCGCAGAAAAGGCAGAATATCCCTCCGCCGAGGAACACCGCAGGCATCACCACGGCAGGCTTTGACGTGCCGAGAGCCCGCTTTGCGATGTGGGGCACTGCGATGCCGACAAAGGATACAGGTCCCGCAAACGCCGTGACACAGGCTGACAGAAAGCCCGACAAAAGCAGGAGTATCACCCGGAACCGCTTTATATCAAGCCCCACGCTCCTTGCGTGATCCTCTCCGAGCTCATATGCGCCAAGCGGCTTTGACAGCAGGAATGTGCCTGCCGATGCGATAAGCACCGCAGGTGCGGCGGTCCTGACCGAGAACATATTTATCCCCGCAAAACTGCCCTGTGACCATGAGTGCAGATTGACTATGCCGCTCTCATCGGCAAAGGTTATCATCAGCTCCGTGAGCGCCGAGCAGACATAGCCTGCCATGACACCGCATATTATAAGGGAACTGCGGTTCTCTGTGCGGCGTGACATCAGGAGCACGAACAGAAGCACCGCCACCGAACCGACAAACGCCGCCGTCACCGACACAGCCGCTCCCAAAAGCCCTCTGGCATTGATGATGAATATGGTGACAGCCGCCACGGCCAGCTTTGCCCCCGAGGATATGCCCAGCACAAACGGCCCTGCTATCGGGTTTGCAAAAAAGCTTTGCATTAGCATACCCGACAGTGAAAGCGCACCGCCGAGCATTATCGCCGCAAGCACACGGGGCAGACGTATCATGTTGATGATATGTCTTTCGGGCACACCCGAATATATCACTCCGGCAGGGCGCAGAAACAGTCCTGCGTACACACAGGCGGCAAACAGTATCAGCAAAGCCGAATATACGGCAGCATATCTTTTTTTCATACGCACCACCCCGGATCAGTTTACAGCGTCGTATATCCCGATGACATCCCTGTTCTTTGCGTTCTCAAATATGTCTTTGCGTACCGACTCCCATCGCAAGGCGCTTTTCAGAAGGTCAATATCATATCTTGCGAAGGCTTCGCACACGGGGAGCTTCCCGTCGGCGTTCAGCCTTTTGAGATGCTCTGTATCCCGCCGCTTTCTGTCAGCATCTTCGGGCGGATAGCCGCAGCCGAACTCACCCTCGAACAGCTTGTCAAGGGTGCATAGCAGATTTATCTCACCAAGCCACCCGAAGTTCAGACCGAGGGGAACAGACACGGCGTTGCCGTCATTTATCCTGCCGAAGAGGAACGCATCCTGCGGTGTCGGCACATATCCGCATATGACTGATGGAAGGCTGTTGCAGGCAAGCATCATACCCTGCCCCGATGAACAGCCCGTAACTATCATATCTGCCGTTCCGGAGGACAGGAGCAGGCTTATATTCAGCGCCGCATCTATATAGGAATACACCTCACCGCTGTCGGCGTATATCCCGTAGTTTATTACCGTGTCATCCCTGCCGTTCTTTCTGACAGCATCACAGGTACAGCGGTAGAGAAGTTCATTCTTATCCCTCTGCGATGATGCCTGTATCACGCCTATCCTCACGACTTGTCACCTATCCTGTGAAAAAATTCCATTTCGTCCTCTGCCTCACCCGACATTATCAGGTGAAACTCGTTTATTATTTCTGCGGCGGATGCCGTGCGCTGGAACATATCCGCCTCGGTACACCACACATCGCCCGACCGCACAGCCTTCATATCAGCCATCACCGGGGAGGCATCGAGCAGAGCGGCGATATCCGTCTGACCTGCAATAGTGCTGTTGTATATCAGCACATCAGCATCTGCGGCGGCGGTATAGAAGCTCTCCATACCTATGGTCATGGTAGAAAGGCTGTTCTCGTCAACATTCAGCATATCTGGAGTGAATATATACCTGCCGCCTGCCAGCTCAATCATTCTTGAAACATAGTCACCCGGCTTGCGTATGTTCACCCTGCCGTTGGTCAGATAGAAAAATGCGGCGCTTTTCCCCGTTTCGTCAAGTCCAGCCACGCTCTCAAAGAGCTGTCGCTTTTCCTCAAAAAAGGCATCGGCTTCCGCCTCGTGACCTGTCAGCACACCGTACAGCCGCACCCATTCCAGCCTTCCCAGCGGGTGGGATTCATAACTTGAATGTTCGGTCATCACGGGTATGCCTATTTCCTCCAGCATCTGCTCTGTCTTTGGGCTGTGATATATCATGGTAGACTCCACGGCAAGGTCACAGTTCTCCGACAGCAGATACTCAAAGTCCGGAGCGTTGTATTTGCCCACATAGGCTATGTCCTCGCTCTCCACAAGGGTCTTTATCTCGGGGATGGTCCATTTGTCCGCCTCGGTGGAGGTCATTGACACCGTATCCAGCGCCTCTGCCCCCCTGAACAGATCCATAGCCGATGAAGCGGCAACGTATATGCAGTGGGGTCTGCCTATCACCGTGCCGTCCGTCTGCGTCACCGCAGAGGGGTCATCCGCCAGGTAATATCTCTCGCCGTCTATGTCGATAACATCATAGTTGTCATAGCGCAGTACACTGAAATGCTCCGCATACTCGAGCGCCATCTCCTCATATCCGCCCACCTCTATCTCGGGGGCGGCGGTGCAGGCGGTGAGCGCAAGCGCAAGCAGACAGAGCTTTATCCTTTTCATGCCTCTGTCACCGTTGATGAGTCAAAGAACAGGGTGTACTCTATCTCATACGGCACGCTCATGGCAGTGGTATCCGCACGAACGGGGAGCGATACGTCAAAGCTGTCCACGGGTATGTCAAAGGCGGAGTTCTCCTCGCCCTCAACAGGCAGATACTTCTCCTCGCCGACTATCATGTAGTCATAGTTCTTACTGCTCCATACGATATGTGCGGTCACCTTTCCGTCCGAAACAGTGATGCGTGCAGGGGACTCCACGCTCGCCTTGCCCGAGCCGCCCGTGAGCGTCACCTCTGCGTTGTACTCACCGTCGGAAAGTCCCATATCCTCGGCGGTCACGGTCTTTATCTCCACTGCGCCGGAGGGCATAGATGACGATATGAACGCTATCTGCCTGTCGTACCACTTTTCCTTTTTGTTTGAGAACGCCGCCACGGATATGCCCTTGTCCAGAGCCTCAACGGGTATATCGAAATAGTATCCGCCGTCCGTCTCTGTGCATACCAATGCGTTTTCTTCATCCGATGCGGCTTCTTCGGCAGTACCCATATACAGCTTGCCGTATGCGGAGCCGTCAAAGAACAGCCTTGCGGTCATAGTATCTCCGACTTCAAGGGTGCAGTCCGCTATCTTGAACATTGAGGAGCTTGACCTTACCTCGATATGCTCATAGGTGCCCTTGGCTATCTTGTCGGGATAGACAGGTTCGGCATCCTCCGCAACGACGGTCTCTGCGGCAACAGTCTCCTCTCCCGATGCCACCTTTGCAGGGGCTTCGGTCTCTTCAGCTGTGGTCGTCTCTTCGGCTGATGTATCGGTCTCCGATGTTTCCGCTGTCTCGGACGCCGTATCGGAGGATACCGCCGACACTTCGGTCGTCACAGCGGTATCCGGGATCTGAGCCTGTGCGCAGGCACAGAGCAGTATGGGCAGTATGTATATTATAGTTTTTGTCTTCATTGTTATCGTGTCTCTTTCCTTGTAATAAATAAGATAAAAACGCCGTTTCCGCATCGGAAACGGCGTTTTTATCACTTGAGAAGTTCCTTTTCACCTACAAAGGGGATAGGCTTTCTTACACCGTTGTTCGCATTGACCGCATTCATTATCGAGAAAACGGTCGTTGCAATGATGATGACGATGCTCGCTATCTGTCCGAGAAGAGGGATAACGTTCACTGCACCGCCAATGGCCCAGCAGATAAGCAGCCATAAGCCCTGGTTAGCATAGAAACGGCAGTATTCCGATTCCTTGTTGGAAACATAGGGGATAAAGAACAAGATCGGGAGAAATATCTGGAGAATAGCTCCGAGCATTACTGTTGACTTGTTCTGCTGCACATCAGCGGAATCAAACTGTTCGATCATTGGGGATTACCTCCTGTTTATTATTCGGAACACACCGTAATGCGCCCCGCCAAAGCCCCGCAGGGCTTGTCAGCCTATAACTCTTACTCTTATGACATTCTCAACAGCGCCGAGCTTGTCTGCAATGTCAGAGTGTATGTCGCCGCAGGCGTCAATGAGAGTGCACGCATATTCCTTCTTGGAAGCGTTCACCATATTCTCAATGTTGATGCCTGCCGAGCCGAGAACGTCCGTCACCTTGGATATAACAGAGGGAACGTTCTTGTGGAGAACTACTATCTTGGTGCCCGATGCCTGCATGGAAGCATTGGGGAAGTTCACGGAGTTTCTGATATTGCCGTTCTCAATGTAGTCGATAAGCTCCTTTGCCGCCATAACAGCGCAGTTGTCCTCCGCTTCGGGAGTGGATGCGCCCAGGTGGGGGAGAGCTATGACGTTCTTCACGCCGAGTATCTCCTCGGAGGGGAAGTCGCATACATATGCGGCGATCTTTCCACTCTCGAGTGCGGGAAGAAGTGCGGCTGTATCAACGAGCTCGCCTCTTGCGAGGTTTATGAGCCTTGCACCGTCCTTCATTATGCTTATTACATCAGCATTCACAGTGCCCTTGGTCTGGGGATTGTAGGGAACGTGGATAGTTACATAGTCCGATACGGAATATACATCCTTGGGGTCGGAAACGGTCTTTACCCTGGGATCGAGGTGAAGTGCGGCATTGACCGAGAGGAACTGGTCAAATCCCACAACGTTCATTCCGAGTGCAACTGCGGCATTTGCCACAAGACCGCCGATAGCGCCGAGACCGATGATGCCGAGGGTCTTGCCTGCTATCTCGGGACCTACGAACTGGGACTTGCCCTTTTCCACCATAGCGCCGACCTCATCGCCGTTGCCCTTGAGGGACTGTGCCCAAACCATAGCATCGGGAACACGTCTGGAGGATATGAGCAGTGCAGTGAGCACCAGTTCCTTAACGGCGTTTGCATTTGCACCGGGGGTGTTGAATACAACTATGCCCTGCTCTGCGCACTTGTCAACGGGTATGTTGTTGACGCCTGCGCCGGCTCTGCCGATGGCAAGGAGCTTCTTGCCGAACTCCATATCGTGCATCTTTGCGCTTCTTACAAGTATGGCATCGGGGTCTGCCGCACTGTCGGATACATTGTACTTTGAGTCAAAGTTATCCGTGCCGCAGGCGGCTATCTTATTGAGTGTAAGTATATCGTACATTGTGATCATTCCAATCTGTGTTTTAATATGATCCGCTCAATGCGGTCATTTCTGTTCGCCGAACCATTCGCTGTTCTCTGCATACCCCTCGGTTATGGGCTTGCCGCTGCCGTCAAGCAGAGGGGTCACGCATATGTTATCCGCACTCTGTATGAACAGATAATTCACACCTGTCATCGTGTCCACCAGAACATTGCTCCTGGTGAATGATGCGGTATTTTCCGAATGTGTGACGATAAACCGCTTGTGCATCATGCGTTTTCCGCCTCAAACTTCTTCATGAACTCAACGAGCTTCGCAACGCCCTCGATAGGCATTGCGTTGTAGATGGAAGCTCTCATGCCGCCGACGGATCTGTGACCTTTGAGGTTCTCAAAGCCTGCTTCCTTTGCTTCCTTTACAAACTTTGCGTCGAGATCTGCATCGCCCGTAACGAAGGGAACGTTCATGAGGGATCTGTCCTTGGGCTCAACCGTGCCCTTGAAGAGCTTGGAGGAATCGAGGAAGTCATAGAGTATCTTTGCCTTCTTCTCGTTGTGAGCCTTCATAGCGGAGAGACCGCCCATCTTCTTTATCCACTTGAACACCTTGCCGCAAACATATATGCCGTAGCAGGGAGGAGTATTGTAGAGAGAATCGTTGTCAGCCTGTATCTTCCAGTCCATCATGGTGGGAGTGCACTTGAGAGCGGGGCCGTCAGCGATAAGATCCTCACGGACAATGATTATCTGAACGCCGGAGGGGCCTACGTTCTTCTGAACGCCGCCGTAGATAACGCCGTACTTGGTAACATCAACAGGCTCGGAGAGGAAGCAGGAGCTTACGTCTGCCACCAGCTCATGACCCTTTGTGTTTGGGAGCTGCCAGAACTTTGTGCCGTATATGGTGTTGTTCTCACAGATATATACATAGTCAACATCATCGGGAATGTCAAGATCGGAGCAGTCGGGGATGTAGGAGAAGGTCTTGTCTGCGGAGGAAGCCACCCTGACTACCTCACCGTACTTCTCAGCTTCCTGAGCGGCCTTCTTAGCCCACTGACCGGTGATGATATAAGCAGCCTTGCCCTTTTTCATAAGGTTCATGGGAACGCCCGCAAACACGAGAGAAGCGCCGCCCTGTGCGAATATCACCTTGTAATTGTCGGGTATGTTCATGAGATCGCGGAGATCCTGTTCAGCCTCTTTGATTATATTGTCATAGACCTTTGAGCGGTGGGACATCTCCATAACGGACATACCGCAGCCCTTATAGTCGAGCATTTCCTCTGCGCACTCCCTGAGAACTTCCTCGGGCAGTACGGCAGGACCTGCGGAAAAGTTGTAAACTCTTGACATGATGATCTTTCCTTTCATTTGTCAGTAGGGACACGTTCTGACGGATCCCTGTATGCAAGCACATATGTGCTGAATAATACGCATTCTCAATTATATCATGTTAAAGCAGTATTGTCAAGAACAATATAAACAAAATTATGCGTGTTCATCACGGGTCTGCGGTGATCCGCCCTACGATAATTACCGTTCTGTTAAGACTGTTTTAAGACATATGTGTTATGCTCATATCAAATAAAAGATCAGGGAGGCAATCTTATGAAAGTAATGAAGAAAAGAACTATCGCCGCAGTTGCGGCAATGACAGCGATGTGCATGACATTTGCGGCAATGCCCGTGACCCACGCACAGAGGGCAGACAAAACATCCGTGACCGCACAGGCAAGGTCGGGCATGGTCATCACAGAAGCAGGGGAATACACCCTGAAGGGCCGTCTGAACGGCACTGTCCGCATAGATGCAGAGGACGGCAAGGTGACGCTGATACTTGACAACGCCTTTATAAACGGCGGTATGGATGCCGCTGTCGTGCAGGAGAGCGGAGATCTGGAGATAAAGACTGTCAATGGCACTGTCAATTCTCTCATGAGCTTCGGCGGAACGGCTGTAAAGTCGGGCGGCAGCATCACCGTGAACGGCAGTTTCTCGGTATCGTCGGGGAGTGCGGCATTTGACTCCGAAAAGCTCATACTCAAGAGCGGTACTGTCACCGCAGCCGCTCAGAAAGCCGCCGCAGCCGACACCGAGATAGTAGAGAACGGCGGAAAGATAGTTCTGACCTCAGCCCTCGGAAAAGGCAATGCACCGACAGAAAACAATAACGCATCTGCGGACAGAGCACCTGTGTTTGCACAGGGAGGGGCTCAGCAGCCCCGTATGACACAGGGCTTTGCTGACAAAAAGGGCGTGACCGCTCCCGGTGCGGATATTCCCTCAGACGGCCGCCGTATGCAGGGCACCGCACCCGACAGCGCCAATAATACGGCTCCCTTCGGTGCGCAGAACATACAGTCCACGACAGACTCCCCCACCGAGGTCGTAACGGGAACAGTATCAAACTCCGCCGTGTCTCTTCAGCCGGACTATGACAACGCCGTCACCTACACACTCACCGACAAGGACGGCGAAGTTACCATATCAAGCTCGGGAACATATGTAGTAACGGGTTCTTCCTCCAACGGCGGCATAACCGTGAAAAAAGGCACAGAGGGCGTGGTTCTCATTCTTGAAGACCTTGACCTCACATCCTCGACAGGTGCGGCTCTCTCCGTCAACAAAAACGCAGAGGTGCAGATCGTAGTGAAGGGAACGGTCAACCTGACCGATGCCGAGGACCCGACTGACGAGACATCCTCCGACACAGCCGTTGCGGATGCATTTGACGGTGCGGCGATAAAGGTCAAGGCAAACTCTGTCGTATTCATCACGGGTAACGGTAAGCTGAACATAAACGGCAATGCAAAGAACGGCATAAAGGGCGGCGATGAGTCGAGCATCATCATCGGCGGAGATGTAAGTCTGGATATCACTGCCGCAAACGACGGCATAAACGGCAATTATGATGTCTCCATACTCAGCGGCACTGTGAATATCAGCGCAGGCGACGATGCCGTACACGCAGACCGTGTGCTCACCATAGGCAATAACGGAAAAGGTCCCGACCTCACCGTAACAAAGAGCGAAGAGGGTCTGGAGGGCACTGTGGTGAATATAAACGGCGGCAGCATCAAGGTGACATCGTCGGATGACGGCATAAACGCCGCAAATTCCGATGACGCATATCCCGACATCGCCTACTCCGTGAATATCACGGGCGGCAATGTGTCTGTCACATCGGGCGGCGACGGCATAGACTCCAACGGCAACATAAACCTCACAGGCGGCAGTACATCCATAAGCTCAGCCAGCAGAGGCGGCGAAGCAGGTATAGACTATGACGGCTCGCTCTATATCTCCGACAGCTTCAAGCTGAACAACAGCAGCGGCGTTGCAGGCCCCGACAATATGGGCGGTATGCGAGGCGGCATGAACGGAGGTCCTATGGGGAACGGCACGGACGGCGGCTTCAGAGTCGGCTCTATGGGTAACCCCATGGGTAGTATGATGCGTATATAACGGGATTATACTTATTCCTCGATGAATAGAGAAACCAGCATTATAATGCAAAAAAACGGCAGGGCTGTGACAGCCTTGCCGTTAGTGTTTATTACCGCAGATATCACTTGGTAACGAGAGCCAGAGTATCTCTTGCGATGAGAAGCTCCTCATTCGTGGGAACTACCCATACCTCGACCTTGCTGTCGGGGGCGGAGATCTTCATGAGCTTGCCCCTGATAGTCTTGTTGAGCTCGGTGTCGAGCTTGATGCCGAGGTTCTCCATATCCTCGCAGGCACCCTCTCTTGTGGGAGCATCATTCTCGCCGATACCGCCTGTGAATACTATCGCATCAGCACCATTCATGGCCGCCATGAAAGCACCGATGTACTTCTTTACCTGATATTTGAGCATCTCGTTTGCGAGAGCCGCACGCTTGTTGCCCTCAGCAGCCGCCTTGCTCACGTCTCTGTTGTCGGAGGACACGCCCGAAATGCCGAGCAGACCCGACTTCTTGTTCATATACTCAGCCATCTGCGAGGGGGTGAGACCTCTCTTCTCCATAACATAGGTTATAGCGGAGGGATCCACAGCGCCGCAGCGTGTGCCCATGAGCAGACCGTCAAGCGGAGTGAAGCCCATGGTAGTATCTATTACCTGACCGTTCTTAACGGCGGAAATGGACGAACCGTTGCCGAGATGACAGGTAACTATCTTCAGATCCTTGACATCTCTGCCCATAGCGTCTGCCACAGCCGCACTGACAAATCTGTGCGATGTGCCGTGGAAGCCGTACTTTCTTACATGGTACTGCTCATAGTCCTCATAGGGGAGACCGAACATATATGCCTTCTCCGGTATGGTCTGATGGAACGCCGTATCGAACACAACGGTCATGGGGACATCGGGCATAACGCTCTTGCAGGCTCTGAGTGCAAGAGCCGCACCGTGATTATGCACGGGGGCTATCTCTGCAAGTGCATCTATCTTGTCTATTACCTCGTCGGTAACGATAACAGTCTCACGGAACACATCGCCGCCCTGCACGATACGGTTGCCGATAGCCTTTATCTGTGAAAGGTCGTCGATCACCTTTGCATCGCCGGTTGTGAGCACCTCAACGAGCTTTGCGAACGCCTCTGTATGTGTGGGGAAGGATACGTCCTCCTCAACGGAAAGACCCTTTGCCTTGTGTGAGATATGACCGTCTATACCGATCCTGTCACAGTTGCCCTTTGCAAGAACGCTCTCGTCGGTCATGTCGAGAAGCTGATATTTGAGCGAAGAACTGCCTGCATTAACTACCAGAACTAACATACTATACTCTCCTTGATGTATTTTTGTGCCGATCTTTGCGCACACGATAGAACCATTGTATCACAGCCGAACGGAAAAATCAATAGAAAATCGAAAAAAACCGCTGATACCGATTACCTGTCATCCGCCCGTATCTGCCGAAGGAACAGCGGTCACGGCTGTCTGCGCAGCTGCATCCGCTGCCGTCTCCGCGGGGCCTGTGCTCTCCGTAACAGCTGTCCCGGCGGCTGTGGTGACCATATTGCCCTGTTCATCAAAGCTCACCACACCGCCGCCCTGACTGCCGAGGGCGTTGTCATACAGTGCGGCGATGTCATTTATCAGCTTGTCGGTGTTTGCCGCAAAGATATTATCTATGAACAGCACGTCCGTTATGCCGTTGTCTCTGATGTACTGCACTGCGTTTGCGCCGAAGTAGCGTATGTCTATAACATATACCTCGTCGAAGTTATCCACAAGGAACGGTATGAACGCATTGCCGTAGGACTCCTTGAACACGCATATCTTCCTGCCCGTGTCAAGTCCCGTCTCTATCTTTGTGTGTATGGAGTCGGTGCCCATGAACACGCCGTAGCAGTTACCGCCCTCGGCATACTCATGGAACAGTACGCTCTCTCCCACGGGCGAAAGGTTCTCATACTTGTAGTAGTATGTGTGATATTCCCGTGTGGGCTTGTAGTATGTGAATATCTCGGGGCTGTTTTTCAGCGTGATGTCATTCGTATAGCCGTAGAGCGAGCCGACAAAGTTCTGCTTCGTACACACCTCATAGTCCTTGTCGATATCGGGGCAGTCAAGCCCCAGCTTCTCACAGAACGCCTTGTATGCGTAGTATGCGCCCCTCTGCGACCAGTGATGGTCGGTGCGCAGATAGATGTATTCATCGGTGTGCTTGGCTATCTCGGAGTATGCATCTATCGGTATGACATCGGCAGAGTAGCTTTGGTAGATATGGTCTATCGCCTCTTTCTGCGATGTGCTGTAAGGACTGAACTTGCGGGGCAGATAGAATTCAACCGATGTGGGCACCACCATGTTGTATACGTTTATGTCGTCGCCCAGCGTGCGCTTGTATCGGCTTATGGTGTCGGCATAGCGTGAGCCAGCGGCGTTGTTGCCGCCGAACAGCATTACGCCCGCATTGTCGCCGTACATTTTTACGCCGTCTACCACTATGCCGTTGTTTGAAAATTCCGCAATATTCTCAACAGGTTCCTCTTCCTCCGTTACTTCCGTGACCTCGGTGACCTCTGTCACCGCCGCCTGTTCATCCGTGACAGTGGTCTGTACACTGTCGGGAACAGCCTCCGTTCCGCTGACAGCCGCCTGTGTTTCAACGGGAGCTGGCGGCTCGGGGATATCCGTAGCGGTGTTCACCTCCTGCACGTTGCCGTAAAAGGTAGGTGCAGCGATACCCTTGTATTTGTTGAGCACCGAAACTATCCCGACTATCTGCTCACGAAACGGCACCGTATCGGAAAAATACGCCGTGAACTCATGTGCATATTCTCCCGAAAAATAACCTGCCAGCGAGAACTGCGGCTTTTCGGCCAGCTTTCTTTTCTCGGTCTCCGATTCCGTGGGGCGTTTTAAGAATACAAGACACAGCCCCACAAAATATATCACCGCAAGAAATATTATTATTATACTGCATTCCAGCGCCGAGCGGCGCTTTCTGCCCTTTTCCTTCTTCTCCGATTCAGACATATCCTCACCCTTTTAAAATCTGAAATACAGGAACGGATTGTATGTATCTCCCACCAGTGACACTGCCGATACCGCAAACACAGCCATGAGGAGTATCACCTTCGCCGCACCTATCATGCCGAACAGCACTCCGCTTTTCCTTGATGCGATAGTCTCTGCCTTTTCAGCCTGTGCATACACAGGCGCACAGAGTATCAGTGCGGCAAGTATCAGCCATATACTGCCCTTTAAGGACGATTCTGTCAGCAGATCCGTAACAGGCACTCCGCCTGCGCCGAACATCGTGCCAACACACGCACCAAGCTTTGACAGGTCGGTGAAATAAAACAGCGCCCAGCCGAACATAGCCACAAGTATGAGGTATATATGCCCGAACACACGGGGTATCTTTTTGAGAAGTCCCAGAAGGAACGCTTTCTCCAGCACGAGAAAGAAGGCAAAGTACAGCCCCCAGAGGATGAAGTTGAGGCTCGCCCCATGCCACAGACCCGTGCAGAACCATACTATCAGTATGTTGAGCATCTGATGCCTCCTGTTGCCGCCGAGAGGGATATACACATAATCCCTGAAAAATGTGCCGAGAGAGATGTGCCACCTGCGCCAGAACTCGGTCACAGACCTTGACACATAGGGGTGGTCGAAGTTCTCGGGAAAATGAAATCCGCACATGAGCCCGAGACCTATCGCCATATCCGAATATCCCGAAAAATCATAGTATATCTGAAGAGAGTACATCAGCACGCCCGACCACGCCGCAAGCACCGACACAGGCACTTTGTCAAAGGTCAGGAACTGCGCCGCCAGCGCACCCACCGAATTTGCTATGATGACTTTTTTGCCCAGCCCGAATATAAGTCTCACAAGACCCCTGCTGAAATCGGATGTGGTCACCGACCTGTTCTCTATCTCACGGGCAACATCGCCGTAACGCACGATAGGCCCCGCCACGAGCTGAAAGAACATTGAGAGATACAGCAGGTAGTTTATGTAGTTGGTCTGAGCCTTCTTGCCCCTGTAAACATCCACCACATAGGTGATAGACTGAAAGGTATAGAACGATATACCTATGGGCAGATGGAACTGCGGCACGGGCACCGAAAGACCCGTCAGCGCATTAAGGCTCTCAACAGCAAAGCCGCTGTACTTGAATGCCGCCAGTATCCCCAGATCGACCACACAGGACATCACAACGCCCAGCACGGCTTTTTTCTCACCCCTGTGCTTTGTGATGAAACGGCCGTTTAAGAAATCAAGTATGCTGCTGAGTATCAGCAGACACATCCATACAGGCTCTCCCCATGAATAGAAAAACAAAGAAAACAGCACCAGCACGATATTTTTGAGCTTAGTGCCGTGAGCTGCGAAATACAATATCAGAAACAGCGGTAAAAACCAGAACAGAAAAAATATGTCAGAAAAAACCAACGTGAACGCTCCTATGTCACCAACGACTATAAATCATGTAATATTATATCATCTAAATTCGATCATATCAATCGGTAAAACATCAAAAATGCGGTCATTATCCCCTCAATATGATGACTAACTTTTACAAAACGATAACAAACATATCGTGACGAGCCCTGCCGCAAGCAGGTATACAGCCACGGCAAAGCCATTGCCGAAGCGCTTTGAGAGATAGCATGACAGGGGGTGTATGCCCTTTACGAACAGCACACACAGCACCCCGAAGATAAGACTTGAAAAGAGCGAGATCCTGCCCTCAAAGTTAAAGCGCCAGTCGGCATAGCTCCAGAGCTGATATCCCCATATCCTTTCGGTGATGTATGAGCAGATGAGCTCAAACACCGTCGCCCCTGCCGCCCCCGCAAGGGTGATAAACAGCGGGTTCTGCTCACGCTTGAAAACAAAGGGCAGTACAAGCGCAAACAAGGCGTATATGGGCAGTATCGGTATGGGAAGCACTCCCCTGTCAACAAACTCACCGAACACCACCGATGTCAGAACCGTCTCATATACCCACCCCGTGAAGCCGCATATTATAAAATCAGACACCATCACAGGCAGGTTTTTGATAAACCCTTTCACGTCAGCACCGCCCATCGTATATAAGATCAGTCTATCGTTATACCGTTTGCCCTGAATGCCTTTATCCTGTCGATACAGGTGGCACATCTGCCGCAGGGTTTGTCGCCGCCCTCATAACAGCTCCATGTGAGCTGATAGGGCACACCCAGAGCCTTGCCCCTGCGCACCACCTCGGTCTTGTTCACGCCCGCAAAGGGCGCTCTGACAGTGAGCTCACCGCCGCTTCCGAGATTTATCGCCCTGTCCATAGCCTCCACAAATTCCGTTGAGCAGTCGGGATAGGCATTGCCTGCCGCATCATCGCTGTGTGCGCCGTACATCAGCACACCGCACTCCTTTGAAAGGGCGATGCTCGCCGCCGCAGAGAGAAACAGCCCGTTCCTGAACGGCACATATGTCGATACGGGAGAGCCGTCGGTCTTTTCAAGCTGTTCGGCATAGCTTTCGTGGGGTATATCCCCTCTGCCCTCCAGCAGAGTGCAGTCGGAATAGGCAAATATCACCGACAGATCCGAAACTATATGCTCAACGCCGTAATACTCCGCCACAGCCGCAGAGGCTTCAAGTTCCTTTTTATGCTTCTGGCCGTAGTACAGTGACAGTGCAGTCACATTTTCCCTGCCGTATTCCTCACAGGCCTCGGCAAGCAGTGTGGTGCTGTCAACACCGCCGCTCGACAGTACGAGTGCTTTCATATCCCATTCTCCGTTTCTTGTCAGAAAGGGCGCTTTCGCTCATAGCCAAAGCGCCCTTTTGTTTATTCTGCGATAGGATCAGTTGTTGATGAGCTTATCGTTCTCGTTGTTCCAGCTGTAAAGCTTGCGTATCTCCTCACCGATCTTCTCGGCAGGATGCTCGGAAGCGAGCTTTCTCATGGCACGGAAGTGTACCTGCTTGCCTGCGGGAGACATATCGAGGAGGAACTCCTTGGCGAAGGAACCGTCCTGAATGTCGGAAAGCACCTTCTTCATAGCCTTCTTGGTGTCCTCGGTGATGATCTTGGGACCTGTTACATAGTCGCCGTACTCGGCAGTGTTGGAGATGGAATATCTCATGCCTGCAAAGCCCGACTGATAGATAAGGTCAACGATGAGCTTCATCTCATGGATGCACTCAAAGTATGCGTTTCTGGGATCGTAGCCTGCCTCTGTGAGTGTCTCGAAGCCTGCCTGCATGAGTGCGCATACACCGCCGCAGAGAACAGCCTGCTCACCGAAGAGGTCGGTCTCTGTCTCTGTCCTGAATGTAGTCTCAAGAACGCCTGCCCTTGCGCCGCCGATGCCGAGAGCATATGCAAGACCGATATCCCATGCATCGCCTGTTGCGTCCTGCTCAACTGCGATGAGGCAGGGAGTGCCCTTGCCTGCCTGATATTCACTCCTTACAGTGTGGCCGGGAGCCTTGGGAGCGATCATGATGACATTTACATCAGCAGGGGGCTTTATGCAGCCGAAATGTATGTTGAAGCCGTGTGCAAATGCGAGAGTCTTGCCTGCGGCAAGATTGGGAGCGATCTCCTTGGCATATACCTCAGCCTGCTTCTCGTCGGGAATAAGTATCATTATAACGTCGCCGCGCTTTGCAGCCTCGCTTACGCTTACTACCTCAAGACCCTGTGACTTGGCCTTTTCAGCGCTCTTGGAGCCCTCATAGAGACCGATAACGACATTGACGCCGCTCTCCTTGAGGTTGAGTGCGTGAGCATGACCCTGAGAGCCGTAGCCTATGATAGCGACGGTCTTGCCGTCGAGCCTGCCGAGATCGCAGTCTTCCTGATAGAATATTCTTGCATCTGACATATCTTGTTCCTCCAATATTTTATTATTGTCTATACAACGGCATCAATGCTCACTGACACATAGTCACCGGGCATATGCCATAGTCAGTATGGTTCAGCGGATCGTTACCGATCCTTTCTGTATGGCGATAGTACCCGTGCGGACTATCTCCTTTATGCCGTACCCCTCAAGAAGGTCGTGCATACGCTGCAGCTGCACCGCAGAATCCGATATCTCCACCGTCATGGTGGTGGGGGTCATATCTATTACCTTAGCCCCCATTATCTCACATATGGTGAGTATCTCGCTCCGCTGTGCGGGTGCGGCATTTACCTTTATCATCTGCAGCTCTCTTGCGAGCAGTTCGTCTGCTCCGAGCACCTTGACCTTTATGGTGTCAACGAGCTTGTTGAGCTGTTTTTCTATCTGCTGTGCGGTGTGTTCGTCGCCGTCGGCAACTATGGTGATCCTCGATACCGCAGGGTCGCCCGTTACTCCGACTGCAAGGCTGTCTATGTTGAAGCCTCTTCTGGCAAAAAGACCCGATACCCTTGAAAGCACACCCGCATGGTTCTCTACAAGTACAGAAATAGTATGTTTCATCATTCTATCCTTTCACCGTTACAGGGTGGTCTCACGTTCGTATACACTGCATTCGAGCAAGAATGCCTCATCCGACGACACAAGGCGCTCTATCTTCTCCTCGGCCTCGGACATATCCGACACACGCTCCGCCTTAATGCCGTAGCTCTGTGCGAGCATCACAAGGTCGGGATATGTGCCTATATCGACCGCTATCTGTCTGTCGCCGTAGCCCTTTGACTGGAGCTCACGCACCATGCCGAGCTTGGTGTTTTTCATAACGATGATCTTGACGGGTATATTCTCCTGGACTATCGTCGCAAGCTCCATCATCTGCATCTGGAAAGAGCCGTCGCCGCATACCGCAAGGACCTCTCTCGACGGATCCGCCATCTTGGCGCCCACCGCACAGGGAACGGAATAGCCCATCGTGCCCATGCCGCCTGTGGTGAGAAAGCGTGAACCGCTCCTGAAAGCGAAGTTGTTGCAGCACCATATCTGGTTCTGACCAACGTCCGCAACACATACCGTGTTGTCAGGAAGCCGGTCGGACACCATGCGTATGAATGCCTTGGGGTCGATAAATCCCTCTGCATCGTCACGCTTCGGGCGAATGCCCTTTGACTGCATGACCTCATCAATCCACGCAGAATGTGCGTTTTCGGGATAATCGCCCTGCGCCAGTTCGGTGAGTATCGACCGGCAGTCACCCACAAGGGGGATGTCAACAGGGATATTTTTGCCTATCTCGGCAGGGTCTATGTCTATGTGTATTATCTGCTTGTTCTCGGCAAGGAATGAGGGGGAGAGTATCGCCCTGTCGCCCACCCTTGCGCCTATCATGATGAGCGTATCGCAGTCTCTTACCGCATGGTTGGCGCTCTTGACGCCGTGACTGCCAAGCATCCCCAGATAGAGCCTGTGGTCTGTGGGGAATATACTGAGCCCCATCATAGTCGAGACCACGGGGATATTCGCCTTTTCCACGAATGCCCTCAGCTCACTGCACGCATCCGAGAGAAAAACTCCTCCGCCTGCGCATATCAGCGGCTTCTCTGCGTTGATGCACGCCTCTCTTATCCTGGATATCTGGAGAGGGTTGCCCTTTACGGTGGGCTTGTAGGTGCGCATACGGATCTCATCGGGATATTCAAAGTCGATCATCGTGTTCTGCACGTCCACAGGCACATCTATCAGCACGGGACCTTTTCGTCCTGTCCCTGCAAGGTGGAACGCCTCCTTCATTATCCGAGGGAGGTCTGATGCTTCCTTGACAAGATAGCTGTACTTTACAAACGGCTCTGCCGCACCTGTTATATCCACTTCCTGGAAAACGTCACAGCCTATCTGGTCTGTCGATACCTGACCCGTTATGCATATCAGCGGAACGCTGTCAGCATATGCGGTAGCTATCGCAGTCAGCAGATTGGTAGCGCCCGGTCCCGATGTGGCTATGCACACAGCGGGAGAATTGGTCATTCTCGCATATCCGCTTGCGGCGTGGCCTGCATTCGCCTCGTGTCTCACCAGCACATGATGGATGCCCGATGCGTATATCTCATCGTAAAAAGGGCAGATAGCCGCGCCCGGATAACCAAAGACGACCTTGACACCCTCTTTTTCCAGACATTTTACCATAGCCTGAGCGGCACGTATCATTCCTTTTCACTCCTTATCAGCGTAGTTATCTGTCTTGCACAGATACAACTATTATTATATTACAAAGCATCTGTTTCGTCAAGTGCTATAATGAATGAATTTGTTTTTATTTTGTTAAGTACATTTTGTATGCGTCATGCCTTGTACTCAAACTTGGGCATGAGCCTCAGCTTGTGCAGATTGTTCCTGTGCAGTCTGTCGATGCGCTCCTTGACCTCGGGATGGGCAGAGAGGTCGTCCTCGCCCCTGATGTACGCATCCAGCATGGCATAGGTAAAACCGAGATTATCCTCATCGGTAAGTCCGCTGAGACCGTCTATCGGCACCTTGTGGGTAAGCTCACGGGGCAGTCCCAGTTCATCGCCGATGGCTATGACTTCATGCACGGTGAGGTCGGACAGCGGCGATACATCGCCTGCGCTGTCACCGAATTTGGTGGAGTAGCCCACCCAGTCCTCGGAAAGATTGCAGGTGTTTATCACCCTGCCGTTCTCGCAGGCGGCAATGGCGTAAAGTGTCGTCATGCGTATCCTTGCGGGAGTGTTGACCTTTGCCTGATGGCTCGGCTCGACCTGTGCGGATATCTCTTTCATGAGGGTATCGACGGTCTCGCCGATATTCATCCTGTATGACTTTATTCCCAGAGTATTCACAAGCAGCTCCGAAAAGGCGATATCGGACTGAACGCCCTGGGGCATGAGAACACCTATCACCCTGTCTTTGCCCAGTGCCTTTACGCACACAGCGGCGGCAACAGAGCTGTCCTTGCCGCCCGAAATACCTATCACAGCTTTCGTATCGGGGGATGCGTTCTCCTCGAAGTATTTTTTCACCCATTCAACGACTGCATCGGCAGTCTTTCTTGCATCAAATGACATAAGACTTTCCTCCCATTAAATTACATTTATATTACAAAACGGTACAAGCCTTGAAACATAGCCGTTTTTGTGGTATTATTCAAAGGTATGAAAGGAGCTTTGATATGGCTAAAAAAGGCGCTAAGATCGCAGCTACTTACTTTATAACGATAATCGCGGCTCTCGCCGTGGTCGGCGGCACGAGCTACTTCATGCTCGGCGGGTATCTCAGGGGCGATGCTACCGATGACACAGGCGCAGAACCGACGGCCTCGGAGACGTCATCTTCCGATAAATACGCACCCTCTGACCTTGATTCACGGACGGTCATAGGGATATATGAAGCGTCCGACAAGCCCTCATCGACCTGCTTTGTGCTGTTCCGCTTCCTGCCCACGCAGGACAAGCTGGTGGTCGTGCCGATGCAGTCCGACATAGTGACAAACGGCGGCGGCACACTTTACGACACCTACAAAAGCGGCGGCGGCCAGGCTGTCAAAAGGAGCATAGAGGGTCTGACAGGCTTCCCCGTGGATAAATACATCGCCCTTGACGATACAAGTTTCGGCATATTCTCAAACCTGTGCGGCAATATATCCTTCAACATACCTTATAACCTGATAAACGAGAGCGAAGACCCTCAGGAAAACACCGTTCTCAAAGCGGGCGAGCAGATGCTCGACAACAAGACGCTCCGCAAGGTGCTCACATTCCCCAAGTATACGGGCGGCGAGGAATACCGTGCGACCATCGTCGGCGAGATAATATGCAGCATGATAAACAACGGTTCAAAGGGCATATTCAAATCCGACCCCGAGAACGTGTTCACAGAGCTGGCAAACAGCGGAGCTGAAATGGACATAAGCATATATGACGTTCATGACAGCGAAGAAGCTATCAAATATGTGCTTGACCGCAACAGCACTCCATCTCAGCTCGTTATTCCTTCGGGAGTATACACCGAAGCGGGATATGTGCTTGACGACAGCTTTCTTGATGCCCTCCCCCGCTGGTTCGGCATGGAATGATATTACCACACATCGTGCGCAGGCAATGCCTGCGCTTTTTTATCAAATGACGGCTGCACTCTTAACTCAAAAGCACAGCCGTCATTGGCGTCATTATTTTTTCTTGCCCAGCTCGTCCTCTTCATCATGAACGGTGAGATTTTCGGAGATCGCAGAGAGCTTCAGACGGATCTTGCTTCGGTTGCCGCCTGTCTCGATGACCACGCAGTCATGGTCATTGTCACGGCTTATGACGATACCGATGATACCCCCGATGGTCGTTACCTCGTCACCGACCCTTATGCTGTCACGCATAGCCTTCTGCTTTTTCTCCTGCTTCTTCTGGGGAAGTGAGAAGAGTGCGAGAGCGCCGACCATAAGGATGATGTAGAACACCATTATGCCCGCACCGCCGCCGGGGATCGCAGACATGGGATCACCTGCGGGAGCCGCTGCCGCCTCTAAAAAATGAATATCAATCATTATGATTTATCCTTTCGTAAATATCTTTCCAGATGCTATTATAACTTAATATACACGCTGTTGTCAAGGCTTTTTGAGCCATATCATCAAATTTTAACAGAGAGTTGTATAATTCGCTTGTGATTATACTGTTTGTATATTTATCAGTAGTATTCTCTTACGCTGATGATACGTCCGCCCTCGATAATGACCCTCGGCACTCTCTTTGAAATGCCGCACACTATCTCATATCCGATAGTGCCGCAGAGCTCCGCAAGGTCATCGGCGGTTATGGACTCATCTCCGCTCTTTCCTATTAGAGTGACTTCGCTCCCCTCATGCACATCGGGGATATCCGTCACGTCAGCCATCAGCTGATCCATGCACACCCTGCCTATCACAGGGGCTCTCATGCCGTTTATCAGCACATATGCCTTGTTTGACAGCTCTCTCGGATAACCGTCGGCATAGCCTATGGGCACAGTCGCCACCGTCATGTCACGCTCCGCACGGAATGTGCGCCCGTAGCTTATGAACCTGCCCGCAGGTACTTTTTTCACATAGCTCACAGCCGCTTTCAGATCCATTACCGGCAAAAGCTCCACGGGCATATCCAGCCCCCTGTCGGGAGTAAGGCCATAAAGCATGATGCCGAAGCGCACCAGCGTGCTCCTGTCGTCATATCTGAACGTGCCGCCCGCACTGTTGAGACAGTGTATATGTCTGAGCCTTATGCCCTGTGCCGCCGCCTTGTCGGCCGCTTCAAAGAAGAGCCTTTTCTGCTCCTCGGTATAGGCGATGTCATCGCTGTCATAACTGTCCGCACAGGCAAAGTGGGTGAACATACCGTCAAGTATCACGCCGTCAAGCGCCGATACCTCTTTCAGCGCCCCGGGAGCTTCCTCCGCCCTGACGCCTATCCTGCCCATGCCCGTATCCACGGCAAGATGTATATGCACCTTTACGCCTATACTGTCGGCATATTCGCTCATGCGCCTTGCATAGTCCACAGACACGGCGGTCTGTATTATGGCTTCCTCCGACAGCTCTGCGGCGTATTCGTAGGGCGTGTGGCCGAGTATCAGTATCTCGCCCTTTACGCCGCACTCACGCAGAGTGAGCGCCTCCTTGATATTTGACACCGCAAAGAAGGTTATGCCCTTCCCCTCAAGATACGGGGCTATACTGCGGTCATCATGACCGTATGCATTGGCCTTTACCACACAGCATATCTGTGTGCCCCCTGCAAGCGTTTCAAGCTGTCCCAGATTTCTGCCCAGACGGTCAAGGTCTATTTCAGCCCATGCCCGCCTCAGATATTCGTTCATCAGTATTATCCCTTTCAGAATAAAGTAGTCTGTCCGTCAGTGAATGACGATATATCGACAGTGCGTATCGTTATGCCGCACTTTCTTGCATATCCCATAGTCTGTGATGTGCCGCTCCTGTCGGCGCCCCTCACCGCTATGAGCAATGAGGAATGATCCACCATGTACCTGTTTCTGCGGCTCATACAGCCTGCCTCGTACTCCTCGGATATATATGCTATATGCTCGGCGTTGTCGATTATCCTGCCAAAGAGCCATTTGTCCTTGCCCTTGAAATTCTGCCCGAAATCCCTGTAAGGCACAGCCGCCGCTATGTGCAGGTCATAGCTGTTCATCAGGTCGAGCACGCACTCCCCTGCCCACAGGTCTATACCTCTCTGCATACCTGTGATAAAGCTGTTGTATCCCTCTGCCGCCGCCCTTTCGATCTCGGCGTACAGACAGCTCTTTATCACTTTTATCACGGGGGAGTTGTCATCGCCGCCGTCGGGGAGCTTCTCGGGTCTGTGGCCTGTAAAACAGGCAGTCTTTGATCTGTCGAGCATATCATCACCTCAGCCTTTGCGGATCACTTCTTCCATGTGGACGGTGACAGGAGCAGGAGCATCGGATAAAGCTCCAGCCTGCCCGCTATCATGTCAAACATCAGCACCAGCTTGGCAGGAACGGAGAAAAACTCAAAATTATGCGCAGGTCCCACCGCATTGAGGCCGGGGCCTATATTGTTTATCGTGGCGGCAACGGCGGTGAAGTTCGTTTCAAAGTCGTAGCCGTCAAAGGATATTATCATCATGGATATGGCAAAGATAAGCACGAAGCAGACCATATAAACATTTACAGAGCGCACCACTTCATGTGATACGGGGCTGCCGTCCATGGTTATCTTTTTGAGCTGCTTCGGGTGTATCATCGTGGCAAGCTCCTTATGCATCCCCTTGAACAGTATGATAAGGCGTGACACCTTCACACCGCCGCCCGTACTGCCTGCACAGGCGCCGATGAACATAAGGAACACCAGTATTGTCTTTGACAGCTCGGGCCACTCGTCAAAATCCCTTGTGGAGAAGCCTGTCGTGGATATGACAGACGAGACCGTGAATGCCGCGTGCTCAACCGCTCCGCGGAGGTCGGGGAACATATCCCTGATGTTTGCAACAATCACAGCCGTTGATACCGCCACTATCAGCACAAACATCTTTATCTCGAGAGTGACGGCATTCTTTATCTTTCCCTTTATGAGAAGATAATATGAGCTGAAGCTCAGGGAGAACAGGAGCATGAACACCGTCATGACCCATCTGTTGTATGAAGAAAAGCCTGCCATGCTGTCATTGCGGAAGCCGAAGCCGCCCGTGCCTGCCGTGGCAAAGGCTGTGTTTATCGCCTCAAACGGGGTCATGCCGCCGAAAAGATGAAGCACGAACTGTATCAGGGTCATGACAAAGTATATGGTGTAGAGCACAAGAGCCGTTGTCTTTACTCCGGGCATCAGCTTGCTGACGGAGGGGCCTGTGCTCTCCGCCTTCATGATGTGCATATTGCTTCCGCCGCTCAGAGGTATGAACGCCATAACGAATACCAGCACACCCATGCCGCCGACCCAGTGGGTAAAGCTCCTCCACATGAGCATACTCTTTGGCATATCCTCCACGCTGTAAAGTATGGAGGCACCTGTTGTGGTAAAGCCCGACACCGTCTCAAACAGCGCATCTATATATTCGGGTATAGCCCCAGACAAAAAGAAGGGCAGCGCACCGAACAGCGACAGCACGAGCCAGCTCATCGCCACTATGACATAGCCCTCACGGGCATAAATGGTCTTGTTCTTGGGCTTTATGAACAGCACCATAAGTCCGCCTGCGATAAGACAGACTGCTATCGCAGGCAGAAACCACAATGCGGCACGCTCACGGTATATGAGCCCTGTCAGCGCAGGGATCAGCATAAACGCTCCGTCAAAGCACAAGAGCCAGCCTATTATATTGAACACCACAGGATAATTCATCTTAAAGAGCCTTTCAGTACCAAAGCTGTTTTGTACGATAATAATAGCACATCGGAAATTGTTTGTCAAGGCGATACGGACGCAAAAAAAATCGGCAGCCCACGCAGTGAGCATACCGCAAAACTGAAATGATACAAAATTATGTGTAGAACAAAAGAAAGGAGACAACAAAACAGATGTTAACGTAAAATATAAGAACTTAACACCATATACATTATACCGCATATGTCAGTATTAGTCAATATCTGTAAGCCGATTTTTTTACAATTTGTAGAACTGCACAATTATCCTGCCGTTTACATATACAAATTGTACTGCATTAAAACAACTATACAAATGGTAACATCAACTGGGTTCTATGATAAGATCTGCTTGTCTGCAACAAGCTATATGATACCACATCCGGGGGCATTTGTCAATTGTCAATCTTCTCAAAACGATGCGCTTCTTTTTGACAAAAATTGACACGGGCAGATGCCCGTGCCGATCGTCAGATATTCACACTATGATCCAAGTGTCAGATGAGAGATTCTCCCTCGCCCATAACACGGATCTGCACCGCAGTCGCATCCTCTATGTGGAAGCACATCATCTTGTTGCCCGTCTGCTCGTTGTAGATGTTTCTGAGATGCGGTGCGCCGTCAAGCATAGCCTCTGCGTATTTCTCATCGGTCTCAAACACGGCTTTGCCCGTATATCTCAGCCAGAGACCGTCAGGCTTGCAGGCAACTATCTCTGTATTGGGATTTTTGCAAAGCTGTTTGTATACATCCTTGAAATTTCCCACGCCGAAGATGACCTTGCCGTCCATCTCCATATGAGCGCCCAGCGGTCTCAGTCTCGGCTTGTCGCCGTCAACAGTCGCAAGAAAGAATACTCCCGCCTCATTGAGAAAATCATTTATTTTGCTCATAATGACCTCCTGCGTCCCGATCAGTAGTTTTCTGCGGACACCTCAAAATAGCTCTTGGGGTGAGCGCACACGGGACAGACCTCGGGAGCCTTTGTGCCCACAACTATGTGACCGCAGTTGCGGCATTCCCAGACCTTTACCTCGCTCTTTTCAAATACAGCGGCGGTCTCAACGTTTTTGAGAAGAGCCCTGTATCTTTCCTCATGACGCTTTTCGATAGCGCCCACCATGCGGAATTTCTTTGCAAGTGCGGTAAAGCCCTCTTCCTCGGCTACTTTTGCAAATTCCTCATACATATCGGTCCACTCGTAGTTCTCGCCGTCAGCGGCAGCGGAAAGGTTCTCGGCGGTATTGCCTATCCCTTGGAGCTCCTTGAACCACATTTTGGCGTGTTCCTTCTCGTTGTCAGCGGTCTTTAAGAATATATCGGCTATCTGCTCATAGCCCTCCTTCTTTGCAACAGAAGCAAAGTAGGTGTATTTGTTCCTTGCCTGTGATTCGCCCGCAAACGCGGCGAGCAGGTTCTGTTCGGTCTTGGTGCCTTCGTACTTATTTGCCATAATATGACCTCCCTAAAAATGATAGACTTATTATACACCATATGAGTATGGTTAGTCAATAGCAACATCGCCGTGTAATATACTATTTTGACAAAGCACTTGACAACACAGGTCTTGTTATAGTAAAATATTACTAACAAGGGCAGATGCCCGCAAAACTACAAAACGGAGTGATAACAATGAGATACGCAATAGGCATCGACCTCGGCACGAGCGGCACAAAGACGGTGCTGTTCGATG
>JAGAZJ010000033.1 GCA_018110925.1 Oscillospiraceae bacterium
GTGAACGACAGGGCGACAAGCCTTAATCTCATGGTGGGTCTCAACGGCTTTACCCTCTGCTCGGGCATCATATGCGAGGAACTCAACGGCAGCGATTATGCGGTCATACCCTTCAAAGAGGATGAGAACAACAAGAACTCACTTATGGAGATAGGCTATATAACCAAAAAGCAGAGCATATTCAGCTCGGTCGCCGAGGTCTACATAGCAGAGGTGAAAAAGTATCTTGCAAGCTGCAAGGTATGATAAAAACGCGGCTGCTTTTATGACAGCCGCGTTTTTGTATTATGTAAGCCTTATTCAATCCGCTCTCCGTGGATTTCTTCATCCCTGAGTATCATTCCGATAAATTCGGGAAGATCATGTGCTATGTAGTATACCGCATTGTCATCTTCGTTTTCGATGCAGACTATGCGGGGCTCACCCTTCTCATCGACCGAACGGAAGTCCATATAGTACATATCATGCCCGCCCGACTGTGTCTCTCCGAACGGGATTCCTATATCGGGATATTCCCATTCATATCTCCAGTTGTCATACATATCTTCAAGAGAATTGCTCTGATCTGCAGTCTCTCCGATGCCGTACACTGCTGTGAGCCAGCTGTTTTCAAGCCTCTCATCATCGATGAGGCCGCCGTTCTGAAAGCGCAGCAGCTCTATATATGACGCAGGAAGCTTGTAGCCGGTCTTTTTCTCTGCCCGTTCTATCATTTCATCGGTAAGCGGGCCGAAGGTGTATGACTCGCCATATTCGCTCTCATTGTCAAAGAGCAGCGAAAGATTGATTCCGTCAAATAAACTCATTATTATCCCCCTTTTGTATTCACAGCTTTATTACGCTCTGCAGTAATTATCCCTTTTATCCGAAGCAATCTATACCCAGATCCCTGTACCTCTTGAGCAGATGCTTCGGGAATTTCCAGGTGTTCCCTTCGGGGTATGACTTGTCAGAGGTATCATTAAAATAGTAGCAGTCAAAATCGTATCTTGTGAATGTGTCAACGGCCGTATCAACGTAATTGAAGCGGTAATCGCACAGATCTTCGACACGTTTGTTGAGAAACAGGAATTTCTCTGTGTCATCGCAGGGCGTGATGCCTGTTATATAAGTTGAGGATGCTATCCTTCCGTTTTCGTCATAGGCATAGGATGTGTATCTCACAGTGTGTGCTTTGGTCCTTCTGCCCGGTACACTGTCTCTGTCGTGCTCATATACTATATACTCTGCGGCTCTGCCGTTGTTTTTAATCTCGACGGTCAGTATATCCGCGTTCTGCTCATCATCGAAAACTATGCCTGCAGATAGATCAGGCTCATTTACAAAGAGCTTTTCATATGTGATCTTACCCTCTGTGCCGTATACGACAGAAAGTACAGGCAGGCTGTCGCGGAAATAATGTGCCGAAACAAGCTCCTTTTTTCTCGGCTCCTTTGCCACCATCTGCCTCGGAGAGTAGATGTTCCCTATATATAGCTCATCGGCATAGTCTGCGGCATATGGCTCGCGCCATCCCTTGCACCATATCACATCAGCGGATGAGATATCTGCATTTTCCCTGAGCTTGTCGTATTGCCCACTGTATTTTTCTGTAAGCTCGGTAAGAGTTTTCTGTACCGATATCAGCTTTTCTGTGTTGATCATGATGTTACTCCCCGTTAAATGATCGTCTTTACGCTTATAATAACATAAAAATGATATGAAGTCAATAATCCTTGCAGAATACTGTCAACACTGATCCTGCGCAGAAATATAAAAAATTTCATAAAACTATTGAAAATTGCGTCAAAATAGTGTAGAATAATATAGTACGGTCATGCCAAGCAGACCGGTGCATGAAAGATTTTACTATATGAAAGGATGTCATTACAATGGCAGGTTTGAACAAGGTATCTGTTGACGATATCAATGTCAAAGGCAAAAAGGTACTCGTCAGAGTTGATTTCAATGTACCCCTCAAGGATGGTGTCATCACTAACGATAACCGCATACAGGCGGCTCTTCCCACAATAAAGAAGCTGGTTTCCGACGGCGGCAAGGTAGTTATCTGCTCTCATCTCGGCAAGCCCAAGAACGGCCCCGAGGCAAAGTTCTCGCTCGCTCCCGCCGCTGCACGTCTTGCAGAGCTCCTTCCCGGCACAAAGGTTACTTTTGCGGCTGATGATGAGGTAGTGGGTGCTAATGCAAAGGCTGCTGTTGCGGCTATGGCTGACGGCGACATCGTTGTTCTCGAGAACACACGTTTCAGAGGCAATGACGAGACCAAGAACGGTGAGAACCTTTCCAAGGAGCTCGGTGATCTGGTTGACGGTCAGGTATTCGTTATGGATGCATTCGGTTCTGCTCACAGAGCTCATGCTTCCACCGCAGGCGTTACAAAGTTCGTTAAGGAGACAGCAGTAGGCTATCTCATGCAGAAGGAGATCAAGTACCTCGGCAATGCCGTTGAAGTGCCTGTTCGTCCCTTTGTTGCTATCCTCGGCGGCGCTAAGGTAGCTGATAAGCTCAACGTTATCTCCAACCTCCTCGAAAAGTGCGATACACTTATCATCGGCGGCGGTATGGCTTATACCTTCATCAAGGCTCAGGGCGGTTCTATCGGTCAGTCTCTCGTTGATGACGAGAAGCTCGAGTACTGCAAGGAGATGCTCGTAAAGGCTGAGAAGCTCGGCAAGAAGATACTTCTCCCCGTTGATACAGCAGTTGCCGCATCTTTCCCCGATCCTATCGACGCTCCCATAGATGTTGAGTTCGTTGACTCCGACAAGATCCCTGCTGACAAGATGGGTCTTGACATAGGTCCCAAGACAGCTGCTATATTCGCTGAGGCTGCAAAGTCAGCAAAGACAGTTGTTTGGAACGGTCCTATGGGCGTATTTGAGAACCCCACCCTCAAGAAGGGCACAGTTGCAGTTTGCGAGGCTCTTGCTGAGGCAGACGCTACGACCATCATCGGCGGCGGTGACTCCGCAACGGCTGCAATCCAACTCGGTTTTGCAGACAAGATGAGCCACATCTCCACAGGCGGCGGCGCTTCTCTCGAATATCTCGAGGGCAAGGTGCTTCCCGGCGTTGATGTTATCGCTGATAAGTAAGATCTGTCATATTCGGGCGGGAGAGACCTCCCGCCCGTTTTTTAATATAAAGGAGCAACGGTCATGATATTACAGAATTTAAAGATAGACGACTGCAACAGCTGTGATTTCTCAAATTCCGCCGTAAAGGATACCAAATTCTCTGCCGTTACCGTGGCAGGCTGTGACGCAAAGGATATAACAATATCGGAGAGCAGCCTTCTCTCTGCTCAGATAGAAAATGTCATGCTTGACGGTACATCCATATCAAATTCATCCATGACGGATTCGGATATCACAGAGGTTTCGATGTCGGGTCTGTGCGTTCTCAACGGAGATATGGAGAACGGCCTGTTTGACGGCGTCAAGATGAATGAGAGCAAATTTGCCTGTTGCGATCTGTCGGGGGCAAAGTTTGTCAACTGCAATCTTGAGGGGATAGCCATAAGATCATGTCAGGTATCGGGAATGACGATAGACGGCATACCCCTTACCGAGCTTCTGGAAAAGTACTACAAATAACGATGATCTGAGTGATGCGGGTTTATGGATATAATGAGAAAATTCCGCCCGACGGTGGCGATACCTGTTTTTGACGGTACATACAGCGAGATAAAGCCATGCCCTGAGCTGGCACCGTATATATGCTGTTTCTGGACATCGGCAGGGGACAGCCGCAGTCTTGTTATTCCCGATACCTGTATGGATCTTATCTTTCGCATTGACCATGTCAAGCGGTCTGCGGATGTTGATTTCTGCACTGTTGACGAAAGGGGATACCGTACAGAGCCAAGAGGCTTATCCGCCGATCGGTACAGTATTTTCGGCATACGCTTCTATGCATGGACTGCCGTTCTTTTCACGGACTGCGGGTTCTCAGACTGCCATGACCAGAGCGCCGGAGAGCTTTTCAGTGGTCTGTATGATGAGGCAGAGCCGTTGTTTTACGAAAACAGGTCCACGGCAGAGATCACCGAAAGGGTCTCGGAACTGTTGCTCAGCCGTCTTGACAGAGACCGTTCAGACAGCACGATAATGAATTCTGTCCGGGTTATAATAGACACGAATTCAGTGATAAGCACGGCAGAGCTTGCGGAGAGGTCGGCTGTGTCAAGGCGTCAGCTTGAAAGGATATTCATGAGAAATATCGGCGTGTCTCCGAAGAGCTTTACTTCTCTGATGAGGTACCAGATGCTGTGGCAGGACATCTGCGGCGGAAACAGGGATTTTCTCGCCCTCACGGAAAAATACGGCTTCTGCGATCAGGCTCATATGATAAATGATTTCAGAAAACGCCACACCATGTCACCCGGTCAGGCACTGGAGCTTATAAACAAGTCGCATTTTTACAATACAAATAAGACATGATGTGTTATGATAAAGAAAAAACACAGGAGATGATCTTATGACATTTGAAAGGGCGAGAGGATTTATCTATCGCAACGCCAGATCGCTGGATCTTGCAAGGTGGAGATTTCATTTTGAGGGCGGCAGCAGAGATGATGTGCTGAAGGCACTGAGCTTTTACAGGAATGAGGACGGCGGATTTGGCCACGGTCTTGAAGCAGATCTCTGGAACCCGAATTCAACTCCGATATCCGTATGGGCTGCGGCTGAGATAATTCTGGAAACAGGTCTTGACGACAGGGACAATGAGCTTATCAGCGGGATACTCGGTTATCTGCAAAACGGTGCTGATTTTGACGAGACCGAGATGCAGTGGCTCAACACTGTGCCGTCAAACAATACTTATCCCCATGCGATATGGTGGGAGTACAGGGGCAAGTCCGATTTCAAATACAATCCGACGGCGATGCTTGCGGGTTTTATCATACTCTTTGCGGCCAAAGACAGCCCTCTGTATAAAAAGGCCTGTGACATCATCGTAAGAGCGGTCACATGGTTCATGGGCTCGGATATATGTGAACAACACGTCACACACTGCTTCATAAGGCTGTATCAGGCACTTGAAAAGAGCGGTGAAGAGCTTGTTGACCTGGATGCATTCGGAAAGTATCTCTGTGAGAACGTGAACAGATGTATATGCTGTGAGACGGACAGATGGGATACCGAATATGTCTGCAAGCCGTCAAATTTAGGCATCACAAAGGACAGTATCTTTTATGAGGGCAATGAGGACATATGTCAGGCAGAGGTGAATAACATCCGTGACAGTCAGCTGGAGGACGGTTCATACAATGTCACATGGCAATGGTACAACGATTATAAGGAATTTGATGTTGCCGCCAATTTCTGGAGATCAAACATTATAATAGAAAAAATGCTGTTTTTAAAGGCATTTGAATGATAGAACACACTGTTATCGTGTTCGGAATAATACTGTAAACACACCTGTCATGAGCGCAGGTGTGTTTGTATGAAATGATGTGTTCATCAAATACTTAAATGAGCATAGAATGAAGAAAGCTTTGGAAGGAATGAACGTTTGTTATGATAACGAGTGTGCGGAAAGCTATGTCTCATATATGCCGGACAGGATCAGACAGCTTCGCTGATGATACCGCAATGCCTGATTTGTCCGTTTTGGCTGATATCGGGCTTTTTTCTATATGCATAATTTCGCATAACTTTGATTATGCGAAATTATAACTCGGAAATAACATCAATATAATTAGCAACATCATCTTTATAATGCACACTATGATTAATATACCTACAGTTAAGAGCACACCGCCAATAATACGTAATATGTCCTCTCTTAAACATTATAGGATCTATTTCAAGAAGTTTCGACAAAGAGCCATGAAAACCAAATCCAAGCGCTTTATCATCATACCGACGAAAATGTAAAACAGCATTCAACTCTTTCATGTTATTGATTACGAATTCTGTTACTTTCATAATAATACCTACTTTCAAAAACTCTTGACAAAATCATTCTTATCTGATAAAATGTGAGTGTAAGCAGAGTTAAAACACTCTGGGCTTATATTCGGATGATAATCAGCTGCTTTTGAGATGGGAGCTGATTATTTTTTTGTCTTATTCGTTATTGTCGGTCTGTGATAGCTGTTCTTTGAGCTGTTTTGACCTTCAACTTCTGATGTCAGCCTGCCGATATCACCCTTGACATTTGTGATGATATATGATAGAATATTCATATAACAATGATTCCAAGGAGATGATCCTATGACAAAGACAATAAAGATCGAAGGCATGATGTGCGGACACTGTGAGGCGGCTGTAAAAAAATCTCTGGAGGCTCTTGACGGCGTGACCTCCGCTAAGGCAGACAAGGACAGCGGCACAGCTGTCGTTGAGCTCAGCTCCGATGTTTCCGATGCTCTGCTCACAAAGGCTGTCGAGGACGAGGACTTCAAGGTGCTCGGCATAGAATGAGCGGCACACTGACGATAAAGTGCATTGACCGTGACGAACGCTCGGTAAAGGAAGCCCTCAGACTTGTGCTGAGGGTGTTTCTTGAATATGACGCTCCCCTTTTCTCACCTGAGGGAAAAGAGACATTCAGGGCGTATGTATACAGCGGAGTGATAGAGCGTTCCCTGTCGGAGGGGCTGGCTCATATGGCTGCCGCCTTTGACGGCGACATGATAGCGGGTGTTATGGCATCGGACATATACGGTCATATCATGATAGCCTTTGTGGACGGAGACTATCAGCACTGCGGCACAGGCAGGGCTTTGTTTGAGGGCATAAAAGTGCTTGTCGATGCAGATGCTTTCACTGTCAACGCCGCTCCCCCGGGCTATCCCTTCTACAAGGCGCTGGGCTTTGTTCCCGACGGTGCCGAAAGAACTGTGGACGGGCTTGTTTTCACGCCTATGACACTTGCATTACGATAATGATTAATAGACTTGCCTCTGTGTGTCAATACACGCAGAGGCATTGTTTATATGGATGACGGGATAAACAGGGTCTGTCTTCGTTCAGGTGTATTCAGTTACTAAGCCGAATCAGAACTCAGCACCTTAAAATAATATCCATAGTTTCATTGATAATATCTTCAAGTTCTTTTGCACCGTCGATCACATAGTCGGAATTCGGTAAGATTTCTGTCAGCATCTGAACATAACAAACTCTTGCAGCATTCAAGTATGTATCCATTTCATTACGAATCTCATCCGCAGAAGCCTCTTTCATATCTCTGAGCACTCTACGAGCCATTGCGATGTCTAACGGCGTATCAATAAATATACAGCAGTCAAGATAATCTTTCATCATTTTATTCTTATATGCAAACGGATAATCCAGCAACAGATAATCATACTCTCCGCTGTTGATGATCCTTTCAACATCTGCCATTAACGGTGACAAGTCCCATACATTATAGAATTCTTCGGATTTCGATACCCATTTGGTGAAATCATCGGGTTCTCCGTCGAATGAGTAGTCATCAAAGTGAAGCGATGTTGTTCTAGGAAGTCTGGCTTTTATTGCGTTTACGACTGTTGTTTTCCCGCCTGCTGTAACAGCTCCGATCGCTATTATTTTCATTGTCTGCTCCTCTGAATACTGATTTGGTAAAGAAAGCCGTATCGCTCTCTCATTTACCCTCATTATACCAAACCGCCCTGAAAAAGTCAACATTTGCAACCCTCTGCACAGCAATATACCGCCGTCTGTGATATGACCGTGATATAGATCAGACCGGAGGTGAAACAAAGTCGGCTTAATAAGATAATGACGGTCGGGAAATGTTTATTAAAATTACATTAAAAAAGCAAAAGACTATTGACAAAACTAACGATTGGTAGTATAATAACTAACAAAGATAAGGAGTGATAATTCTGACACGAAAGGAAGAGATACTCTATGCCGCACTGGACCTTGCTTCTGAGCATGGGATGAAGGCTGTGACACTGTCACAGATAGCGGACAGAGTGGGTATAAAAAAGCCGTCGCTGTATAATCATTTCGCTTCAAAGGACGAACTGATGAACAGTATGTACCATTTCATAAGAGAGCAGGCAGGCAGAAACGCCGCTCCCCTGCCCGACATCGGCAAGACCGACGCAGATGCCGAGGAGATACTGCTGGAGAGTTTCAGAAGCTATTATGCCTTTGTGACACAAGAGGATATGCTGAAATTTTTCAGGGTGCTTTACTCAGAAAGGAGCACATCCGCCGCCGCCGCCCGTATAATGCTGGAAGAGAGCGAGCGCATGATAAATTCGGTGAAGAGCTTATTCTATGCATTGGTGGTACACGGCAGGATGAAAAACGATGACGTGGACACTGCCGCCCTGTCATATGCCATGACCATACACGCAATGACAGACAGATATATCGACATGATGACCGCAGGAGTTGATGCCGATGTGCTCCCGGAGGCCGAGAGATATATCAGATGGTTTTGCGCTAAAATGAGGTGAACGGAATGAATAAAAAACTGATAAACTATTTCGGGCTTGCGGGGCTCATACAACTGCTTTCCTACACGGCGGCGGTGATATTCGCACCACTGGCGTTTCCGGGCTATGACCGGATGTCCCAGGCAGTGAGCGATCTGTCGGCAGAGAGCGCACCTTCCCGTCAGTTGTGGGATCAGATCTCAGCTCTTTACGGCACTTGCAGCATAATATGTATGATATGTGTTGTGCTTTTTGTAGCAGATAACAGGATAAGCTCCCGTCTTTTCCGTGTCGGGATATATCTGTTCGCAGTGATGAATTTCATATCAGAGGTAGGGTACACCATGTTCCCCCTCTCGGACAGCGGAAAGGATATCACCACGTTCAGCGAGATCATGCATATGGCAGTCACAGCAGCGGTAGTGATGCTCTCTGTCGCATCCCTGACGATACTGATAATATCGGGGCTGAAAAAGGACGGTATCAGGAGTATCGCAGTCTTTGCGGCTATTGCGCTTGCCATGATGTTTGTTGGTGCTATCGGGATGAAGGCTGTACCGTCGGAATACTTCGGCATCACAGAGCGATTCAGCGTATTTGCTGCTGTGGGCTTCAATGCAGTGCTGGGGATATATCTTATCAACGGATTTGACAGGGGCAAGGCAACGGCATGATACACGGGGCACGGCAGACACCGTGCCCTTTATGTGTATATCATTTATCACAATAAAGCCGGTGAGCTTGCAGACGCACAACGAACGATCAAGGAGTGTCGGCGGCAGGAGCAGAGCCGGGGTCAGTTTTATCACATTTATGATGCCTGCAAAAAAATTCAAATATTTATCAAAAAACAGTTGAAATTCCTGACAATGTGTGTTATAATTGCAGTATGAGTTAAGATGACGATTACGGGTTTTTGTTGATTTTTACATACAGATTTCAGGAGGAGCTTATGAAAAACATACTTTTTGTGGCATCGGAATGTGTACCCTTTATCAAGACCGGGGGGCTTGCGGATGTTGTAGGCACACTTCCGAAAATGTTTGACAGAAACGAATTCGATTGCAGGGTGATAATCCCCAATTATCGCTGTATCCCCGATAAGTTCAGGGACAACTTCAAGTATGTCCACCATTTCTATATGGACATGGGTGAGCGTTTCAGCAGTGTCCATGTGGGCATAATGGAGTATGAACTCGACGGGATCAAGTTCTATTTCGTGGACAACCTTTTCTATTTCGGCGGCGACAAGCCATATGCGGACACACGCTATGACATCGAGAAGTTCATCTATTTCTCAAAGGCTGTTATGGCTATACTGCCCGTTATAAACTTCCACCCCGATATAATCCACTGCCACGACTGGCAGGCAGGTCTTGTGCCTGTATATCTCCACACGCTGTATAAGGACAATCCCTTCTTCTACGGCACCAAGACCATATTCACCATACACAATCTGCGCTTCCAGGGCATATGGGACATAAAGACCATACGTTCTCTCTCGGGTCTGCCCGACTGGGTATTCACCCCCGACAAGCTGGAATTCCACGATGATGCGAATATGCTCAAAGGCGGCCTTGTGTACTCCGACTTCATCACGACGGTCAGCAACACCTATGCGGGCGAGATACAGATGGGCTACTACGGCGAGGGGCTTGACGGCCTTCTGCGTGCGAGGAACCAGTCTCTCTGCGGCATAATAAACGGCATCGACTATGATGCATACGACCCCGAAAAGGACGGGGACATCGCAAAGACATACTCCGCACGCACATTCAAGAAGAACAAGCTCGTCAACAAGCGTGCTTTGCAGGCGGAGCTGGGTCTGCCCCAGGACGACAACAAGTTTGTCGTATCAATAATCTCACGCCTTACCGACCAGAAGGGTCTTGACCTGGTAAGATACGCCCTTGACAGGATATGCGACGAGAACACCCAGTTCATTGTTGTGGGCACGGGCGATTCACAGTATGAAAACCTGTTCAGGGAGTATGCATGGAGGATGCCCGACAGAGTATCCGCAAACATACTCTTCAACGAGAGCTTTGCCCACAGGGTATATGCAGGCTCAGATGCGGTACTGGTACCCTCTCTGTTTGAGCCCTGCGGTCTGACACAGCTCATAGCCCTGCGCTACGGCACAGTGCCCATAGTAAGAGAGACAGGCGGCCTTAAAGACACCGTTCAGCCCTACAACGAGTATGACGGCACGGGCATCGGCTTCTCCTTTGCAAACTACAACGGCGACGAACTGCTCAACACCGTGAACTACGCAAAGCATATCTTCTATGACTGCCGCAAGGAATGGGATCAGATGGTATCAAGGGGTATGAAGACGGACTATTCGTGGACAAACTCCGCAAAGAAATATGAGGAGCTTTACAACAGGCTCGGCTGATACATAAATCGAAACAGCGTTTATGCATCCTCTGAATGGGGGCATAAGCGCTGTGTTTTTATTCGGTCTCTGTTACTGACAGCACTGCACGGCGAACGAATTCGGCAGTGCCCTCTCCCCCTGCGGCGTCTATGTTCTTTCTGAAACGTATGTCGTTTACATACATATCCGCAAGGGACACAAGTATCTCGTCCGTACAATCATAGAAATTCTCCGTGATGCGGTCTCTCAGCTTCTCTGTCTGTCTTCGGACAGCTTCATCATCGGGCGGCAGGGACTTCATCCCGCCGAACTCTGCGAATATCCGCATCATGTCATTCAGTACGGTCATATCGTCGGTTCGGTGCTTCTTCTCATACTCTGCATACTGCGGTGTGTGACCCCATTCCCTGCGGGCACGCTCCGCATATTCCTTTATCCTTGCCTTGTCAAATGCCGAGAAATCATCGTCTGCCGCCCTGTCATCCTGCATCCTGTCCGCAAGGGCTATCAGGCGTTCAAGCTGTTCCTTGCGCATGAGCAGCAGCTCCTTCTGCTGTCTGAGGGCTTTCTGTCTGTCAAAGCCGGGGCTGTCCAGTATCTCCTTTATATCTTTGAGGGGAAATTCCAGCTCTCTGAACAGGAGTATCTGCCGCAGGCGTTCAAGGGATGCGCTGTCATAGAGCCTGTATCCTGCCTCTGTATGCTCTGCCGCAGGGAGCAGACCCATTTTGTCGTAGTACCGGAGCGTGCGTATGCTCACGCCCGTGATTCGGCTGACATCGTGTACGGTCATCTTATTCATTCCAGAACCCCTCCGAACGGGACAATATCTCCCCGGCAGGCAGTATGGTCGCCTGTGCGGCGGTCATTCCCGTTTTGTCAAGAAAATATCTTATCAGATGATAGCCGCAGGCATACCCTGCACAATAGGGCATACCCACGGGGGGAAGCCCTTGGAGCACCGCCATATCATCGCCGTAGAGATAGGCGTTCAGGTTCTCAAGCCCCTGAACTCCGAGATTTGCCCGTATCTCACCCTTGATGCTGTCAACGGTGGGTCGGTCTGTCTTTTTCACCCAGGGTCCCGCAAGCTCCTCGCCGTAAAGCTCCGTGGCGAAATTCTCCGCCAGCCCCTCGCTTACTATCATCTCGCCCAGCGTTATGTCGTCATGCCACTTCTCAAACTGAAATCTCACGTTATGGTCTGTCTCGTGGGCAAGCGCCGCATGGACCCTTGACAATGTGCTTTCATTCGGTATGAGCCACGCCATGATAAATCCGGGTATGCCGCCGTCGCCGCAATAGCCCTCGTTCATTACGGTATAGGGGTTGTCGCCGTCTGCAAGGAGCAGAGAGAAGAGGTATTCTTTCAGCGGCACGTCTATCCCCTCTTCCTCAAAGCGGGCAAGGGAGCGCTCCACGGACTTTGCACAGCGTTCCCACA
The DNA here is from genome assembly GCA_018110925.1 of Oscillospiraceae bacterium. Classification (GTDB taxonomy): domain Bacteria; phylum Bacillota; class Clostridia; order Oscillospirales; family Ruminococcaceae; genus Huintestinicola. The sequence continues at coordinate 12,232 of JAGAZJ010000033.1, forward strand.
AGGCATCCTCCGACAGCATATCCGTCTGACGCAAAGTGTCTGCCGTCATCTTTGACGGTGTGAGAAGGCCTGTCATCCTGCTCGCCATGATTATGTCATAGCCGCCGGGGGTCTTTGCTTTAAGGGGTATGCGGTAACAGTCCCACTTGCGCTGAAAGGGGCTCATAAGCTCATATCTGAAAATATCGTCACGCTTCTCCCCGGGAGCGGCTGTTATCCTGCGGTATATCTCATCCGACCGTAGTGTTCTTACTGTCATGTCCCGACCTCCTTTATGTATATGATAAACTATTACGTTACGTCATAGTCAAGGGGCAAAGGGCAATTTCGTACAGATGCATAAAAAATGTGCATCATATTTGTGCAGATGCACATGATGCACAATGATAATCATTCGGGCAGCTCGTCCAGTGTGATGACCTTGTCGCTGTTATAGACAGCTTTCAGGTTCTCGGTATCGTTCTTGGTGATATACTCCGTGTGCCACACCATGAACCATGACCACATATCGCCGTCGTTCTCGAACTTCTCCACGGAGGGCACATTGCCGCACTCGTGGAATGCGATCGGCTTGCCCGTATCCATAGATTTTAGGCGCTTCCAGGCTTTGAGGTTGGTGGAGTTGTCATAGGTATCAGAGCCGATTACGTCGCAGTACGCATCCCCGGGGTACCAGCCGTCCTTTACGTCGCCGCTGTATCCCAGCACCCAGATGAGGTTGTTGAGCCCTTTTTTATGGGTGAAGTAGTCATACTGCATCCGCCAGAGCTTTATGAAGTTATCATTGCCGCCCTTGCCCCACCAGAACCATTTGCCGTCAAACTCATGGAATGGTCTCCACAGCACGGGGATATGCTCGTCACGGAGCTTTGCCAGCGCATCAGCCGCCTTGTCCCAGTTGGCGATCATGCCATTGTATTCATCTGTGCCCTCGGTGAGCAGTTTGTCAAAGTCGGGTATGTCGTCAAGGCTCTCCCGATATCCCCTGCCGTTTATGCCCGTGTGCCAGCAGATAGTGACTATGCCGCCCTTTTCGTGCCACTCCTCCGAGCGCTTCACAACGCCGTCAAAGTCGCCGTTCATGAAGTCGAGCCCTCTCATGGCGGGGTATCTGCCCGTGTTCTTATAGATATAGTCCATCTCATAATCGGGTGAGCCCATCCATGTGGACTCCTGCTGACATGAGAGCATGACACTGCCGAAGCTGTCGCATATATACTTGTATGTTCTCACGGTCTCCTCGGAGGCATCGGGGTTTGAGAGAACGCCCTGTAACGTTCCGCCGGATGTATCCTGTACCGAAGCACTCTGTCTCGGTGAACAGGAGGAGGATACCGCCGAAACAAGCGCCATTGCAAGTGCTATCACTTTTGACATCATATTCATTTGCCCACCTCGTTTAAAATAAGCGCACACGGACAGTCCGTATGCGCATCAAACAGTATCCGGGGAAAGATAGACCACAGATACGGGTAACGGCTCTCATCAAAGCCGCTTATCATTCACCGCAGGGGGGAGGAGACGCTGTACCGTTGCAAGACAGTAGCGGTACAACCGTTTCTGCGGTGTCCCTTCGATTTGATTGTAGCATATTGACAAAACAAAGGAAATAGTTTATGATATAATAAATTTAACATATCCGAGGTCATTATGTTTTTTATTAGAGCTATGGGCTGTGACTATCATCACGGCACTGATTTCTTCATCCGCAGGGAACACGGCTATGACTGCTATCTTGCGCTCTTTCTCAAAAGCAGGAGCATCCTCTCCGAAAACGGTGAGACGATACACTGTGAGCCCAACACATTTATCATATTCAATGTGGGGTCTGAGCACATCTACGGCGCTGACGGCGAGGAATACATCGAGGACTGGATACAGTTTGAATGTGACTCAAACTTCATGTCACGGCTGAACCTGCCCTTTGACAGGCCTGTACACATTGATGAGCGCATCGAGCTTGACCGATACTTCGCCCTTATCAGGAGCGTATTTTTCAGGTGCATAAACGACGACATCATCACCGACGATCTCATGACCGCCATGCTCACCGAGGTATCCGTACTGGTCAACAGGCGCTCCGGCGATATGCCCTACTACAAGGAGCTTCTGGCGCTGAGAAGAAAGATACACGCCTCGCCGGAGCTTGACTGGTCTGTGAAGATGATGGCGGAGGAGCTGCACATAAGCCCTGCATACATTCAGGAGCTGTACAAAAAGACCTTCGGCATATCCTGCATGAACGATGTGATAGAGTGCCGTATATCCTGCGCCAAGAACCTGCTCACCGGCAGTCGTCTGAGCATCCGTGAGATTGCCGAGAAATGCGGCTACAACAGCAACATCCACTTTTCAAGGCAGTTCCGTGCCAACACGGGTATGTCCCCCTCCGAATGGTCGGCAAGCCGACAGCCACCACGTTGATATGAAAGCAAAAGGCGTTTGATTTGCGACACGGTAACTTTTGTTATCGGGAACACTTTACAACAGGGTCGGCAGACCGACAGCTATTACGCCGATGAAATAACGCACACGGCAACAGGGTGCATCTCTGCACCCTGTTTTATCGTCCTTTATAATGATTTTTCTTATCCTCATACATACGCTTGTCTGCTGTGCGCATGGCGGTGATTATGCCCGTGCCCGTGGGGTCGTGGTATGCGCCGACGGCTATGCTGACACCGCAGGAGCCGTCCGTTGAGCGGCGGAGCTTCTCCGCAAAGTTATTCAGCTCCTTCTCCGTCACTCCCACCATGAGAGCCATGAATTCGTCGCCGCCTGCACGGTACAGCTCTGCATCGGGCAGTATCTCACGCAGAACGGATGCGGCGCTCTTTATCAGCAGGTCGCCTGCGGCGTGGCCGTCACGGTCATTGACCGCTTTAAGCCCGTTTATATCGGAGAATATGACGCCTATCGGCTTGCCTGCGCCTGACTTTATAAGCTCGTCAACACGGTTGTTCATGGCGTTTCTGTTGAATACTCCCGTGAGCAGATCCAGCACGCTCACATCTCTGAGCCGTTTTATTATCTGCTGACCGGCTATCTCGGAGGCCAGTACGAAGGATGTGAGCTCCAGCACTTCCTTGATGCTGGTGGTCTTTGATGTATCGCAGTTTGTCGCCCAGATATAGCCGAGGAGGGTGTTGCTGAATATGAGGGGGAACAGCACCAGCGAGGTGACGTCAGCCCCCGTGAGGGACTCATACCAGGCGGGATTGCATTTTCTTATGATCTCCATGTCCTGCTCGTTTCGGATTATAAGGCAGGAGCTTTCCTCTATCATAGGCTCCCATGAACGGGTCAGCCCGTAAAAGCTGTCGTTGACATAGTAAGACATGGGTCTGAGGCTGCTCCCGGGGTCTTTGGACTCGCACAGCACCTCGCAGGAGCGCTTCTCATCGTCCGTCAGCAGTATACAGCACAGCTGTGCAAAGCAAAGCTCACGCAGGTCGCCTATGACCTCGTTCATGGTCTTGCCGAAGTCCTTTGCGCCCCTGAGTTTCAGGCATATCTTCAGCACGTCGGCGGATGTCTTTGCCGACAGATCCGACATAAGCTCCAGATCAGCATCGGTGCTTATCTCCTGCGTATAGGTGCAGTAGCCCTTTGTCGGGTCGTCCGAAACAAGGGGCATCATGGTGACATTTATCCAGAAGGGATACACGTCGGGCTTGATGTACTTATGCACCTGCCTTTTCTGCACCGCACAGCGAAAGCACATCTCCTCGAAATTCACGTCCTTCGGGATATACTTCTCATACTCCGAGCCGGGTATGAACTTGTTTTTGAGCATTGATGCGGATGACACCTGCGTTGCGTCCTCGATGGATCTGATATAGGCATCGTTCCCCGCCTCTATGCGTATCGTGCCGTATCCGCCGTCCTTTTTCTCGACGGATATGATACAGGTCATCCCTGCCAAGCTGTCTGCGACCTTCTGATGATCCATAGTGTTTCCCTCACTGATGTTGGATGTTTTATACATTATACCACATCCGAAACGGATTGTCCAGTATGTCCGGGACAAAAAACACTTGATATTTTGTGGATAATGTGATACACTGTATTTGCGGATAGCGATAATAACTGATATGAACTGGAGTGCCTTATGCTGAGGATATATTTTGGAAGTCTCCCCGATGAGATATACAATACGGGGATGTATTATGAGAACCAGTATGACAAAAACTGGGTCATGGACGATCTTGCCCGTGAGATGATAAGGGATATAGATTCATCGGAAGTGATAGCACCCGACCTGATAATAAACGATGTGTTCGGTCAGTTTCCCTCCACGGAACTGTCGGCAGGGGTAAAGACACTGCTTCTTATAAAGAACAAGCCGACAAAGATATTCAACATATCGAACTGCGGAGACAACTGCGCAAAGTATCTCCTGCGGCTTGCCGAGGACAGGGATATAAAGGTGACGCTCCACCATGCGATGGACTTCGGAAAGGATTTTTCCGTGAAAGTCATTAACGAGGGCAGACGAAAGGTAATATCCGACCCCATAGAATTCCTTATGCTTGCACATCATTATTTAAAGGAAGTAAACGATGAAGGGTAAAATATCATTTCACATTTCTTCTTTTGTCCAATATCTATTGTAGCACAACACTCTCACGCAGTTTAATTATTTCATATCTATTGACTATTTCCTCTTTTTATGTTACAATTGTTACTGATATGGATCGCCATTTCGCACAGGGAGGTTGAAGATGCACAATAATAAATACAAGGTATTTAACCGGGATATGATGAAATATCTTGCTTTGACAGCTATGTTTATCGGCCATATGATCGCATGGATAAATCTTATGGATCACCCGGATAACAGTTTGGCTTTATATGAACTTCCGACAGTATTGCTGATTATTTCGGGGCTGGCACTTTTCTGTCCGCCTGTTATGTTTTTCTTTATTGCAGACGGGTATAAATATACAAGGGACAGAAAAAAATATGCACTTCGGCTGCTGATATTTGCCTGTATCTCTCAGCCCTTTGACTGGCTGATATTTCAGCCGATAATGGGGTGGCGGACAACAAATGTTATATTTACGCTGTTTTTCGGATTGCTTTCTATTATTGCTCTGGAAAGTGATCTCAAACTATGGAAAAGGGTCTTGCTCGTTATCCTCTGCATCGGATCTACTGTCCTGCTTCGTTCGGACTGGATGATCTTCGGTGTCCTGTTTATACTGCTGCTGCACATATTCCGTGACAGACCTAAAGCACGCTTTACCACATACAGCTTGCTTATACTTCTGCATACCTCAATGAATCTTTTCTCCCTCGGCAAAGTACAGACGTTCAAGCTGATACTCTATATGTTTGTTGCGCTTACAGCATTTATGGCGGCGTATTTCTGCATGACTACCTTTTATAACGGAAAAAAAGGCAGGCATCCGAATTTTGCGAAATGGTTTTTCTACGGCTTTTTTCCCGCTCACTACCTGATAATATATATTGTAAAGATGCTCACGGACAGATAACTGATCTGTCCGGACATCCGTGTAAAACAATGCCCTGAAGCACTTGAATGCTTCAGGGCAGAATTTTTATATGTGTTTTTTATGCCGTGGACGGCTTATCATCAGCCAAGTGTAACGGTGATCTCGTTCACGTCGGTGAGCTTGTCTGCGGGGATGTAGTTGTCAGCCAGCTTTTCGCCGTTGAGGACTATCTCCTTCACGCCGCTCTCCACATGATCGGGATTGTTGAAGGTCATGTTCAGCTTCTTGCCTCTGAATACCTTCTTCACGGTGTAGCTGTCCCACTCCGAGGGGATGGCGGGAGATACTCTCAGACCGTCCGCATCGGGGCGCATACCGAGTATGCCCTCTACGCAGCCCACCATAACGGTAGAGCCTGTGCCCGTGAGCCAGTGAACGTGTGAACGTCCCGCAAAGGGCGAGCGTGTGGACTCGGTGAACTGACCGTGCACATAGGGCTCGAGAACTCTGATCTCAGCCTTGTCGTTGAGTGATGCGGGCGAGGACTCCTCAAAGTACTTGAACGCCCTGTTGCCGTGACCGAGAAGTGACTCCGCAAGTATCGCCCAGCCCTGTGTCTGTGAGAAGATACCGCCGTTCTCCTTGGTGTCGGGGTTGAATATGTGCATGAGTGCGCCGTCGAAGAAATGATCCACATAGGGGGGCTCGAGGAGCTTCACGCCGTAGGGTGTGTTGAGTATATCGAATACGCTCTGCATGGACTTCTCAGCCTGTTCCTTTGAGGCAAAGCCCGAGATAACGCCCCAGGACTGGGGATTGAGCCACATATTTGCCTCGGGGTCTGTCCTCTTGCCGACGATGACGCCGTCCTCACGGATGCCTCTGATAAATCTGTCCTCATCCCAGCACTTAGCGAGGGAGTCGCCCAGTTCCTTCTGCACCTTGTCGAGATATGCAACATACTCGGTGTCGTTTTTGTCCTCGGCATAGCCTCTGAGCACGGTCATAGCATAGTAGAGCTGGAACGCAACGAATGTTGACTCGCCCTTCTTGCCCATTCTGAGGCAGTCGTTCCAGTCTGCGTGCAGACCTGCGGGCATATGGTGGTCGCCCAGATGTGTCATGGAGAAGTCGATAGCTCTCTTGAGGTGGTCATAGACCGTGCCCTCGCCGCCGTTGGAGTAGAGTATCACTTCATCGAGGAATGCCTTGTTGCCGCTTTCGCCGATGTACTTCACGATAGTGGGGAAGAGCCACAGAGCATCATCCGCACGGTATGAGGGATGACCCGTCTGCTTAGCGTACAGGGAGTTCTCGTCGTTCTCGTCGGGGTGAGGCTCATGGCCTGCCTTGTGGTCGAACTTGACGAGAGGAAGACCTGCGCCGTTGTCCACCTGTGCGGAGAGCATGAAGCGTATCTTGTCAGCCGCTCTTTCGGGGTCGAGGTGGATTATGCCCTGAATGTCCTGAACGGTGTCACGGTAGCCGTAGCCGTTCCTGAGACCGCAGTAGATGAAGGAAGCCGCTCTTGACCAGATAAAGGTGATGAAGCACTGATAAGCGTTCCAGACATTCACCATATTGTTGAACGTGTCTGAGGGGGTGTTTATGCTGAAACGGTCAAGTATCTCATGCCAGTGGGATATGAGCTCCTTTATCTCCTTGTCGGCAGCGGAGCTGTCGGCATATCTTGCGATTATCTCATCTGCCTCTGCGTTGTTCTTCTGACCGAGGAGATATGTGAGCACCTTTGTTTCGCCGGGGGCAAGCTCTATCTCTGTCTGGAGAGCGCCGCAGGCGTTGCTGTTGTAGTTGAGGGTGTTGTCGCACCTGCCCGACTCAACCGCTATGGGATTGGCGTATGTCCTGTACGCACCGATGAAGCTGTCGAGAGCGCCGTTGTATGCGGTGACATCAGAGCCTGCAAGGCCGAGGAAGCGCTCCTTGTGGTTGGAGCCTGTGGCATCCTTGCCGCTGTTGATGTTGATGTGCTGGAGTATCTTGTTGCCCTCGAAGGTGGTCTGTGTGATGAACTGTGTGTACTGGAGGTTCACCTGATCCTGCTCGTAGTTGTTCTCTGATGTGAACTCACAGAAGCCGTATACCGAGAGCTTTCTTGCCTTGTCGGAGCAGTTGGTTATCTTTGCGTTCCATACCTCATAGGTCTTGCCCAGGGGAACGTAGTAGGTGACCTCCGACTTTATGCCCGAATACTCGGCGGAGATGACCGTATAAGCAGTGCCGTGCCTGCATTCACTCTTATACTTGTCAAGGGGCTTGCCCACAGGCTGCCATGAAGCAGACCAGTAGTCGCCGTCGGCATTGTCCCTGATATAGACATATCTGCCGGGAAGGGCGATGTTTGTGTTGAAGCGGTAACGGATTATCCTGCCGTTAGCGCCCGATTTCACGAAGCTGTAACCGCCTGCGTTGTTGGAGATTATAGCGCCGTACTCGGGGTCTCCGAGGTAGTTTGCCCAAGGGGCGGGGGTGTCGGGACGGGTGATCACGTATTCCTTGTTTTCAAGGTCAAAATGTCCGTAATTCATTTGTGCAATACACTCCTTTTTCCTGTTGGAATTTGTGTAAATTGACTACACAACTTCTATTTTATTATATCATTTTTATAATATTTTTTCAAGGGCTATTTCAAATTTAATTTTTTATTAATATCCTGAATGTACCGTCACAGCCTGACACAGCCCCCGAACCTGTGAAGTATCATGCTTTACAGCCTTGGCGATGCATCAAAAAGCTCAGATAAGGTATTGACAAATACGTGTATACGTGCTATTATAAAGGGGTGAGAAAATGTCCGGCAAAGAACTGCTGAAAAAGGCTCAGCAGAACGGTTGGGTCGTTGACCGCATAAACGGCAGTCACCATATCGTCAAGAAAGACGGCAAGACCGAAACGATACCTGTCCACGGGGATAAGGACATCCCCACGGGGCTTCTGAACAAGATACTCAAACGAATGGATCTGAAATAGGAGGTGCTTTTATGAAAGTTATCTATCCCGCTGTATTCCACAGAGAGGGCGACGGATACTGGGCTGATTTCCCCGACCTTGAGGGCTGCCAGTCCTTCGGCTCGGATATCGAGGACACGCTGTCCAATCTCAGAGAGGCGTTGGAGGGATATGTGATATCGCTCATAGAAAACAACGAGACAGTCCCCTCACCGTCGGATATATCCGATATCACCGACCTTGACGGCGGAGAATTCGTCACCCTTGTGGATGCCGACCTCTCAGCCTATGCCAACAGGTCAAAGGCTGTCAAAAAGACGCTCACCATACCCGAATGGCTCAATGAAGCGGCGATAAGACAGAACCTGAATTTCTCACAGATATTGCAGGATGCCCTGCTCACAAAGCTCGCACGCTGATCGCTCCCCGATGGATGACATCGGGGATTTTTTACAGCCTTGACACAAAAGCCACCGCCTTGCCGAGGATGCGAACGTCGTTGAGCTGTTCCCCCTCGATGATGATAGGCTCGTAGTCGGGATTGCAGGGCATGAGGGTCATCCTGCTGTGCTCCCTGTCGTAATAGACTTTTTTCAGGGTACACTCCCCGTCACTGTCCGTGGCGACGGCGGCTATCTCCCCGTTCTCCACCTCGGGGCACTGCCTTATGAACACTATGTCCCCGTCAAAGATATGCGCACCTGTCATGCTGTCGCCTTTACAGCGCAGTGCAAAATCTGCGTGCATATCGTCAAACTCAAACACCTCATTTGTCTCATCCAGAAGCGGCTCACCGCACGCCACCGTGCCCGCCAGCGGATACCTTTTCCCCGTTACGGTAGAGATGTCTATCATCCCGTTGATATCGCCCGTGTCGTTGTCGCTGCACAGCTCCTCAAGGGACATTCCGAGCCTTGAGCTTATCTTCAGCGCAGTTTCGATGTCGAATTTGCGCTTGCCCTTTTCATACAGGGCGTATCCCTGCTGGGAGATGCCGAGATAAGCCGCCATGTCCTTCTGTTTGAGACCGAGCTTCTTGCGCTGTCTGACCATTTTTTCGTATATCACACAGATCACCTCGTATAAAAATCCTGTTTATATTATACAACAAGTCGTTGTCATTTGTCAATTATCAAAACTGCACAACATTTCATCGTTATATTCGTACAACTTTATGTTGGTTTCTCCTTGACAATCACATTTCGTTGTTGTATACTAAGCATAGTGCAATCCGGATTGCTTTTTTTAATTTTTGAAATTGCATAATGCACTTTTACGCTTTTTTCGTGTAACGCTTTGTCACCGTTACATTTCGTTACAATGCAAAAAAGTAACGCCTAACAGTAACAATAACATTAACAGTAACAGTAACGGTAACAGTAACAAGAAAAAATACAAAAAAAGCGTTTTTGCAAACCGCCCCCGATGAGATCGGGTATGCACACAGGAGGTATCTGATGCAGAAAAAAAACAAGTTTTTCCCAATCTTCGACAACAAGTTCGACCTCATCGCCACCCTGAACGATGAACAGCTCTGTCTTGTAATACGCTCCATAGGGCTTTATCTCAAAGGCATTGAAGCGGAGATAGAGGATCTGCACACACGGTCTGTCTATGAGCTTCTGATAAACGACCTTATGCTCTATGACTCCAAGTGCGAGCAGGTAAGGGAGAGAGCGGCCAAGAGACGGGCAAAGAAAGAGAACTCTGAAACGGACGGGGACATATCCGCCGCGGAAATGATCTCCGATGCCGATGAGGTCACGGTATCCGACAAGTCCGAAAACCCCGGTGACAGTGAGAAGTCCGAGTATTCCGCAGAGATAGCGCAGGTGGTGGAGCATCTCAACCGAACCGCAGGCACGCATTACCGTGCCGCCACTCCCAAGACACGCAAGTGCATCAGGGCACGGCTCAGAGAGGGCTTCACGGTGGAGGATTTCCGCATGGTCATATCCAAGATGGTGAGGGTCTGGACCGGTACTGAATTTGAGAAGTACATACGCCCCGAAACCCTCTTCGGCACAAAGTTTGAGAGCTATCTTAACCGCACGGACAAGACCGACAGCGAGCTTTGCGCCGAGGCAGACCTGCACAGGCGCTATGACGGGCTCATGGAATGGGCAGAGAGAAAGGAGCGTGAGGAAAATGACAGCGCAGGAATTTACCAAGGTCATGATGGTCATATCGGCGAGCTATCCGACCGGAGCCAGATTTGACAGCGACGACATACGCCATGTGTGGTACCGGATGCTGAAGCCTTACAGGAGCGAAGACGTGCTGGCACGGCTCACGGAGCATATCAGGACGAACAGGTTCCCCCCTGCCATAGCAGACCTTGTGCCGAAGGCGGATGCCGAAGAGCAGACCCTTGACGAGTGGCGCAGGATAACCGCCCTTGTGGGCAGATACGGCTATTACAGGCAGAGGGAAGCCCTTGATGCGATGAGCGAGGAGCAGAGAGAGGCTGTCAGGGCGATAGGCTATGCACGTCTGTGCCGCAGCGAGCCGAACGCCCTCTACAATGAATTCACGGCTGTCTACAAGCCCATGACCGCAGAGGTGATGATAATATGACCGATAATATGACCGATGAACGCATAGACAGGCTCAAAAGAAAATACGCAGAGACGGGGGATTTCCCCCGCTTCACCGAATACCTGATGCGTGACGCCACCAAAAACAGCGAATATATCAGAAAGAAAGCCATGTACTCGGGCACGGACGAGAAGCTCCTTGCCGAAAAAGACGAGGCTCTGAGGACGATATACGAAAAGCAGAGACAGGGGCAGATCTCACGCATGAACGCCCTCAACGAGTACTACCGGAACAGCGGTCTCACCGTGGGCATCAGGAACGATACGGAGCTTTATGTGACGAGTGTGAAATGACCACCGGACGCCCGAAGGCGACCCCGGAGGCGACCCGAAGGCGGCTGCGAAAAACTCTTGCAAATTCCGTGATAATGTGCTATACTTGTATTGGCCGTTAGGTCAGAAGGAGGAACGTAACAATGAAAGCACTTATCATAGGCTGCGGCGGCGTAGCAAGTGTGGTTATCCATAAATGCTGTCAGAACAGCGAGGTATTCACCGACATCATGATCGCATCGAGGACAAAGTCCAAGTGTGATGCGCTGAGGGACAAGCTGCAGGGCACCACCGCCACCAATATCATGACCGCACAGGTCGATGCGGACGATGTGGCACAGCTCGTGTCGCTGATGAAGGACTACGAGCCCGACATCTGCATAAACGTGGCTCTCCCCTATCAGGATCTTCACATCATGGATGCCTGCCTGGAATACGGCTGTGATTATCTTGACACCGCAAACTACGAACCCGAGGACACGGCAAAGTTTGAATACTCATGGCAGTGGGCATACCGTGAGAGATTTGAGAAGGCAGGTCTGACGGCGATACTGGGATGCGGCTTTGACCCGGGCGTTACGGGCGTTTTCTGCGCATACGCACAGAAGCATTATTTCGATGAGATAAACTACATAGACATACTCGACTGCAATGCGGGCGACCACGGCTATCCTTTTGCCACCAACTTCAACCCCGAGATAAACATCCGTGAGGTATCCGCAAAGGGCTCATACATCGAAGACGGCAAGTGGGTAGAGACCGAGCCTATGGAGATAAAGCGTGTATATGACTTCCCCGAGATAGGCGAAAAGGATATGTACCTTCTGCACCACGAGGAGCTGGAGTCACTGGCGCTGAACATTAAGGGCATCAGGCGCATACGCTTCTTCATGACCTTCGGTCAGTCCTATCTCACACATCTGAAATGCCTTGAGGACGTGGGCATGACATCCATCGAGCCCATAAACTACAACGGCATGGAGATAGTCCCCCTCCAGTTCCTGAAGGCAGTTCTCCCCGACCCTGCAAGCCTGGGTCCCCGTACCAAGGGCAAGACCAACATCGGCTGCATCATGCAGGGCAAGAAGGACGGCAAGGACGTGAAGTACTATGTCTACAACGTCTGCGTGCATGAGGAGTGCTACGCCGAGGTAGGCTCACAGGCAATATCCTACACCACGGGCGTTCCTGCAATGATAGGCGCTATGATGGTTCTGACGGGCAAGTGGAAGCGCCCCGGAGTGTACAACGTTGAGGAGTTCGACCCCGATCCCTTTATGGACGCACTCAACAAGTGGGGGCTCCCCTGGAAGGAGACCTTTGACCCCAAACTCGTTGACTGATTACAAACAGAAAAAAGATGCCCTCCCGATATTGAACCGAACCAGTAAAAACGTACAGTGACAAAAAAGGCCTCCTATGGTATAATAGAAACCATAGGAGGTTTTTGCTATGGCAAGAAGTTACGGACACATTCAGCAGTATGAAAAAGAGATATTTGCATTAAAGGAACAA
>JAGAZJ010000034.1 GCA_018110925.1 Oscillospiraceae bacterium
ACCATTGTTTCAAGACATACAAATTCAAGCTGATCTCTTTCACTTTTATTCTTTTCAAGCATTTTTATCACCCGTGTTTATTATACCATATCAGACGCAAAAAAGCCAGCCTTTCGGCTGACTTTTTCGACAGACTGAGCTCCGCTTTTAGCGGAGCTTTTGTTTTTTTAACATTCACACAATTCCGGTTGAAATGCACCTGTCTGTGTGGTATAATGACCCTACGGAACAAGAACCACACCTTGACAAAAGGAGCGGCAATGGATGCATACAAAATTCTCGGTCTCTCATACGGAGCATCCGAAGAAGAGATAAAAAAGCGTTACAGAGCACTTGTTAAGGAATACCACCCCGATCTGCATCCCGGCGATGAGCAGGCTGCCAGAAAAATGAGCGAGATAAACGAAGCATACGAACAGATACGCTCGGGCAGTGCAGAAACCTTTGCGGACGCATCCTCTGCGGCACCTCACGGCACTTATACCGACGGCGACACCACATACTATTATCAGTACAAGGATATATCAGAGATAATCCGTGAGATGTTCGGCATGAAGGGCAGAGGCGCTATCGCCAACTATGAATTCATAGAGATGTATATAGAGAACGGCGCATATGAACGAGCCGCCAGATTGCTCGACATCACTCCGAGGGACAATGCAAGGTGGTACTACTATGCCGCACAGGTATATGAACACACGGGCGACCTGGGCAGGGCGGAGAGCTTTGCTAAGACGGCTGTAAATATGGAGCCGTCGGAGAACAGATACGTTCTTTACTGGGAATCGCTTGTGATAGAACGTGAGTATACCGAAAGGGCTTTGATAAGGTCACGCTTCTGGCGTAAGACAGTCGCAGTACTTATCATAATACTCACCCTCATATATTTTCTCAGACCGCTGTTTTATCTGTTCTGAGGTGATATCGGCATAGATGCGCTTCCGTTCGATGATAAAGCGTATCTCATCATCGTTCAGCTCCCTGAACTTCCCCTCCGCAAGACTGTCGTCAAGGCGTATACTGCCTATCGCCGTTCTTTTAAGATAGAGTATCTTGCACCCCACGGCGGCAAGCATCAGCTTCACCTGATGCTTTCTGCCCTCGGATATGGTGATCGTACCGCACAGGGCTTTCCCGTGCGGATTTTTCATATAGTGCGCCCTTTTGTCTTCGGGCATCAAACCTTGCATATCTGCGACGGTGAAGGTATCCTCCACCCTTGCTTCTGCCGGCTTTGACAGGTACTTGCCTATCCTGACCCCGCTTTTGAGCCTGTCCAGCTTTTCCTCCGTCAGCTCCCCGAAGGCATAGAATAGATACTCCTTTTCCACATGGGCTTTAGGGTCTGTGAGGGCTATGGTGGCTTTGCCGTCGGTGGTGAAAAGCAGCAGACCGTGGGTATCAATATCCAGTCTGCCTATGGGGTGAAGCCCCTCTGTCACGGGCATATACCGCATCACCGTGGGATGCTTCCTGTCGGAGCAGGCGGTCACACAGCCTGCGGGCTTGTTTAGCATATAATAACTGTATCCCATACGCTGTCAGACGCCCAGCCTTTCATATATGCCCTGTATAAAGGGCGACTTGTGCTCTATATACCTGTCTATATCATGTGGATAAAGCTCCGCTCCCTCTGCCTTGATGCGGCTGTACTCCTTCACGGCGTCGGGATGCTTGCGCAGATAGTCCCTGAAAGCGATGTGCCGTTTAAGCTCGGGCAGATACCGGGTGCATACATACAGGTGATGCGGCATAAGATGCTCTTTACCGTCATAATCGAACGCCTCACGTCCCGATATGCCCATGTCGCCCTTATGACGGTAGCCGATGCCGCCGAGGGCGGAGACAACGTCATCCAGTTCCGCTCTGTCCCTTATGACCACATCTATATCTATTATCGGCTTTGCCGAAAGCCCCTGCACCGATGTGCTGCCGACGTGCTCTATCCCTATCGCAAGCGTGCCCAGAGCCGCATCTATCTCTTTTCTTATCTCCTCAAACGCCCTCTGCCATGCGGGGTCATAGGGCTCAACAACTATCGTTCTCATATCCTCACCTTTCCCGAAAGCACCACAAACCGCATCATATCTAGGTTTGCCTGACGTGGAACTTCTTTTTGGAAAAAAATTTCAAAAAACACTTGACAAACATATCCCTTTCTGATATAATATATAAGTCGGTGTGGAGAAGTCGCCTAGCCCGGTTTATGGCGCACGACTGGAACTCGTGTATGCGTTAATAGCGCATCGAGGGTTCGAATCCCTCCTTCTCCGCCAGAATGATTCGCTGTATACGGTTTGCCGTGTACAGCGTTTTTTTCTGCCGACCCACAACAATACCCACAACAATATATGAGTATATCAGATATGTGCCCTCTTGTCAAGAAAAATGATGTTAAAGTTCGTCCGTAATATTGACAAGAGACATCTGCTGTGATAAAATATATATGTTGTGTGCTGGACACAGTATCGTATAATATGCGTTTATCGGCATGAAGCGGATGAGCGCCCCATGAAAGGATGTCACATATGAATAAAAGTGCAAGAAAGGCTATAATCGCCGGCAACTGGAAGATGAACAAGACCCGTCCCGAGGCTAAGGAGCTTCTTGAAGCCATCAAGCCCCTCGTAGCGAACGCAAAGGGCAGTGTCGAGGTCATCGCCTGCGTGCCTTTCACAAACCTTGAAACCGCTGTCAACACCGTCGCAGGCTCTAACGTAAAGGTAGGCGCAGAGAACGTACACTTTGAGAAGAGCGGTGCTTTCACAGGTGAGATCTCCGCTGATATGCTCACCGAGATAGGCGTTGAGTACGTTGTTATCGGCCACAGTGAGCGCCGCCAGTATTTCGGCGAGACAGACGAGACCGTGAACAAGAGGACTATCGCCGCTCTGAACGCAGGTCTCAAGCCCATCGTATGTGTTGGTGAGCTCAAGTGGGAGCGTGAGTGCAACATCACAGAGGAAGTTATCGCACGTCAGATAAAGCTCGACCTCTGGTCCCTCACCGCAGAGCAGGTAAAGAATGTTGTTATCGCTTATGAGCCTGTATGGGCCATCGGCACGGGTCTCACAGCTACACCCGATCAGGCTGAGGAGGTCTGCGGCTTCATCCGTGCTCAGCTCGCAAAGCTCTATGACCGGGCAACTGCCGATGCGGTCACGATACAGTACGGCGGCTCCATGAATGCAAAGAACTGCGCAGAGCTCCTTGCAAAACCCAACATCGACGGCGGTCTTATCGGCGGCGCTTCTCTCAAGGCTGACGATTTCAACACCATCGTTCAGGCTGCTGTGAACGGCTGATAAAACTTGTTGATACAAAAAAGGCGGAACGTAAAACAGATACCTATATAGAAGTTTTGCCCCTGAGTGTTACAAAGCACTCAGGGGCATTGTGCATATTTATGTTGCTAAGCTAAATCAGAATTTATCTGAATTTTTCCAAACGATACATCAATCCATCTTCAGGTTCAGTATTTCCATTTTTATAATCATATCCCATTTTGCGGTAAAAATCCACCGCTGTAAGTGAAGCAGGTATCTCAATACGCTTCGCTCTTAAAAAGTATTCGTCTTTCTCAAGCGTCTCGATTATTTTTCTTCCAACACCTTTCTTCTGATACTCGGGCAGAACAAATATTGTCAGTAGAATGCTTTCCGTGAGACTGCCCCAGTATCCTGCAATTCCACCAGTTCCAATGATACGGTCTTCTTCACAGGCTACATACATATGTCGTTCGTTTGAAGCCTTTATCAGCTCGTCAGCCGAGTGAGAGTTTATGTTAAACTCTATATATTCTTCGGCATAATCCTTACTGTTGCTTACACGCAATGTTTTGGCAATTACCTGTGCCGTTTCTTCAGCGTCTTCCAGTCTGAATGATCTGATCTGCATATGTTTCACCTCTAAATTCCGATTTTTGTCAGCAACAATTATAGCACATCATCTCTGTACTGTCAATAGAAACGCCATGTACTTCTGACCTTACATCAGAAATACTATGGCGTAAAACTTCTTTATGCGTACCGTTCTTATCGTTCCGCCTTTTTCGTTATACTAATTTCTAACCGATGCGATCATCTTCTGACGAAGATAGAGAAGAAATGCCCTCAAAAGCTTATTGTAACCGACATATATTTCTTGACATTCCTCATCCACAAAATCGTATATCATGATTTTGCGGCGAGGAATGTATAAATTTTAATGTCGTTTACTTATAATATGTGCGATTTTGTGGGCAGAGATCCTCTATACATCGGGGAAGGATCAGTATTATACAACGGTCCGTGTTTTAAATGTTTTATAGATGATATCCTCATCAGTGTAGCTCGAACCGTTACTGCCGTTTATAGCCCTTACAAGGAAGCCGTACTTAGTACCATATCTGCTTGCACTTAATCCGGTCACAGTGTATGATGTGCCTGTAGTGTTTGCAAGCGCTTTGATGGTACCGTCAGAATATATAAGATATACCCGGTACTGCGCAGCACCTGTTACTTTGCTCCACTTTACGACAGCATTAGTTCCCCCCTGCATCACACTGAATTCTGGCTTTGCCAGAGGCATCGCATTTTTCCAGTCGGCGTCGGTATAGGATGAGCCGTTCGTGCCGCTGAATGCCCTTACGAGGAAACCGTACTCCTTGCCGTTTGTCAGGCCTGTGTCGGTGTAGGATGTGCCTGTCACTTCTTTGAGGCACTTTACGGTCGAGCCGTCCTTATGATATACTCTGTACGATGTTGCGCCGCTGACTGCGTTCCACTTTATTGTGACGCTGCCTGTTGCGCCTGCCGCTGTGAATGTGGGCTTTGCAGGAGTTGCTGATGCAACGGGTGTTGCATATTTCCAGTCGGCTTCGGTATATGCCGAGCCGTTCGTGCCGTTGAATGCCCTTACGAGGAAGCCGTACTTGGTGCCGTTTTTAAGCCCTGTATCGGTGTAGGATGTGCCTGTCACTTCCTTGAGGCACTTTATCGCTGTGCCTTCCCTGTGATATACTCTGTATGATGTTGCGCCGCTCACTGCGCTCCAGCTTACGGTAACGCTCGCATTGCCGGGAGTTGCGGTAAATGTGGGCTTTGCGGGAGTTGCCGTTGATCCCACGGGCGTTGCATATTTCCAGTCGGCTTCGGTATAGGGTGAGCCGTTCGTGCCGTTGAATGCCCTTACGAGGAAGCCGTACTTGGTGCCGTTTTTGAGCCCTGTATCGGTATAGGATGTGCCTGTCACTTCTTTGAGGCACTTTATCGCTGTGCCTTCCCTGTGATATACTCTGTATGATATTGCGCCGCTCACTGCGCTCCAGCTTACGGTAACGCTTGCATTGCCGGGAGTTGCGGTGAATGAGGGCTTTGCGGGGATGACCGCATCCCCTGTGAGATAGCCGGGGTTCGATGCGCCGCCGTCTATGCGTGCATAGGTCACGTCTGTCTTGGTGCCGTCAAACTCTGTGCCTGCGCCGCCTTTGAGTTTCGTGCAGCCCAGGAACATTAATGTTCCGTATATTCCGGATGATACGGAGGCTGTTGACCATTTGTCGGATACGGTGATCTTGGTCAGACCCTCACAGCCACCGAACATACCGAACATATTCGTGACACTTGAAGTATCAAAGGATGAAAGATCCAGCGTGGTCAGAGCCGAGCAACGAATAAACATATCTGCCATACTTGTAACGTTCGATGTATCAAATGATGACAGATCAAGCGACGTCAGTGAGCTGCAGTCGATGAACATAAACTGCATATTCGTGCAGGCACTTGTGTCAAGGTTGTTCAGCCCCTGTATCTCGGTGAGATTCTTGAAATTTTCGAACATACCTTCCGCACTTGCGCCTGTCTTTGTGCCGGGGCTGACGATAACTCTCTTTACAGCGCTCGGATCGATGCCTGCCAGCTTTGCAAGTGATTCAGTGTTACTGGTATCCGGGAGCTGATTCTGAAGTATCAGCGTGCCCGAGGAGCTCCACTCATACCAGTCGGGTATCACAGCGGATGTGAAGTAGCCGGGGTTCGATGTGCCGCCGTCTATGCGTGCATATTCCTTGTCGGTATGGCTGCTGCTGTAGAGAGTGCCTGCACCGCCCGTGATAAATGAGCAGCCGATGAACATGGAATCTGAGCTTGTCACGCGTTCTGTTGTCCATTTATCCGATACTGTAACCGTTTCAAGGTTTTCGCAACTATTGAACATACAGGACATATTTGTTACGTTTGACGTATCAAAGGACGACAGATCCAGTGAAGTGAGAGAGCTACAATTATAGAACATATATGACATATTGGTGCTTCTTGTCGTATCAAGGTTGTTCAGCCCCTCGATCTCGGTAAGATGAGAGAACCAATAGAACATACCCGAAGAATCTGTGTTTGTCATCGTTCCCGGGGTCACGATGATCTTCTTTACATCACTCGAGTTGATGCCTGCTTTGTCTGCGAGCGTTGAGTGTGAATAATTCCAAGAATTATAATATGTTGCGGGAAGATGTCCGCTGAGGGTCAGTGTGCCTGTGGATTCGTCCCATGAGTACCAGTCACCTGCATACAGCTCCAGTTCCTCCTCTGCGGTCTCTTCATCAGCCGCCTCGGCATCCTCCGTCTCATCGGCACCGGCTGTATCAGCATCGGTTTTCTCGGCGGTATCGACCTCATCGGCGGTCTCAGCCGTTCCCTCAGGAATTTCGACAACCGTATCAACGGGCGTATCGGCATCGCTGTCGTCAGCGTCCGATGCGGTGTCATCGGTGCTTTCATCGGCGGTCTCTTCAACAGCGGCTTCCCCATCTGCCCCTGTGATGTCCGCCTCTGTGTCAGCGGTAACGTCCGCTTCATCGGTCACAGCCTCTGTTTCGGCAGATACGTCTGCCTCATCGGTCACATCCACCGTATCGGTGGATACGTCTGCCGTGTCAGAGGCAGTGTCCCCCTCATCGGTCACGCCCTCTGTTTCGGCGGTAACGTCCGTCTCACCGGTCACAGCCGTGTCGGGTGCGGCATACTCACCGTCAGACGGTGTCTCCACTGCGGTCAGCACGGGTGCTGTCTCCTCCGCAAATGCTGGCAGAGAATACCCGGTCAGCACCATGATCGCCGTGAACAGTGATATGAGCTTTTTTTTCATAGCATCTCCTCCTATATTATATGCATCAGCATATCGTACTTGCTGTCATTATAGCACGGAAATATTTTTTTGTCATCTGCCGAAAGTCGTAGACGGAATGACGGTATTTTTCGGAATTTTCGGTGTTATGCTGTACATATTATACAAATTTTAACAAAAGTGCCGTGATTTTTACTGAAATTTTATTCAAAAATTGTACATATCACACAGATCGCATATTACGCTCCGAAACCGCCTGTCTCCCTCACAAAAATCATCCGTTTTTACCCGAAAGGAAATTCATGTGATTTGTCCAAATCCACTTGCAATTTTCCGCACGTTGTGGTATACTTGAAAGATAATGAATAATTATGTCCCCATACAGATAAGATACAGAAATGAGGTCAATATATGGCAGAGCTTCAGTATGCAGAGAACGGCAGACTGCTTTTCACAGAGGAAATGAGAAAGGAATACACTATCCTTATACCCAATATGCTGCCTCTGCATTTCAGATTTCTTGAAAAGGTGTTCAAAAACCACGGATACAACGTAAAGCTGCTGACCACCACAGGCAGAAGGATCGTGGACGAGGGGCTCAGATACACCCACAACGATACCTGCTACCCCGCACTGCTGGTAATAGGTCAGCTCATAGATGCATTAAAGACAGACACTACCATAGACCCCCACAAGACAGCGCTCATGATGGTGCAGACAGGCGGCGGATGCCGTGCCTCGAACTATATCCACCTCATACGCAAGGCGCTCATAAAGTGCCAGATGGAGTATGTGCCCGTCGTGTCCCTCGCCATACCCCCCATAGAGAAAAACCCCGGTTTCACCCTCTCTGCGCCTATGCTTGCCCAGATGATAGTATCGCTGTGCTATGCCGATGTGCTGATGCTTCTCTCAAATCAGGTCAGACCCTATGAGAACAACAAGGGCGAGACCGACAGGGTGGTAGACAAGTGGATGGATAAGCTGATAGACCTGCATTTCAGCTTCACCTCCTTTGACAAGATAGTTGCCGACATAGTCAAGGACTTTGAGGAGATCCCCTACACCCCCAACCCCGATGTGGTCAAGGTCGGCATCGTCGGCGAGATATTCATAAAGTACTCCCCTCTCGGCAACAACGAATTGCAGAAATTTCTTGAATCCGAGGGCTGTGAGGTATACTGCCCGGGTCTTATAGACTTCCTCATATTCATGGGCGATCATCACATCGTCGAGACCGAGCTGTATCATGTAAAGTACAAGAAGTACATCGCCTCAAAGGGCGTCAAGGGCTTTTTCAAGATGATGCAGAACAAGATAATCAAGGCTGTGTCAAAGAGCAGATTTTTCGGCCCCACGCCGTTTGAGCACGCCAAAGCCGATGTGGAGCAGTACATCTCCCCCGCTAACAAGATGGGCGAGGGCTGGCTCCTGACCGCCGAAATGGTGGATATGATACACATAGGTTTCAGCAATATCGTCTGCGCCCAGCCCTTCGGCTGTCTGCCCAATCATATCATAGGCAAGGGCATGGTCAGAAAGCTGAGAGAGCAGTACCCCGAGTCAAACATAGTCCCCATAGACTATGACCCCGGTGCCACAAGAGTAAATCAGGAGAACAGGATAAAGCTGATGCTCTCCACCGCAAGACAGCAGATGAAGGAAAAGGCTGAGAAGGGCGCATGATATGGATCTGCTATATGATATAAAAAATATATTTATGACCATACTTCCGCCGAAGATAACGGATATACTCGATATCGCCATACTGTCATATGCCATATTCAAGCTGATACAGTTCATGAAGGAAACAAGGGCGATGAACCTGTTCAAGGGCATCGCGCTCCTCCTCGGCGTGTATGCCATAGCGAGCCTTATCGGCATGAACGTGACGGTATTCATACTGGGGAAGCTGTTCAATCTCGGCTTTATCGCACTTATCATACTGTTCCAGCCGGAGCTTCGCCGCTCTCTTGAAAAGGTGGGATATCTGAACATATCCAAGCTCACGAGGCTGGGAAACGACAAGGAGTCGGACTCCAAGTGGGAGTCCGCCATAGACGTTATCTGCGATGCCTGTGAGGATCTTTCATCCACCACCACGGGTGCGCTCATAGTAATAGAGCGTGAGTCAAAGCTCGGTGAACAGATAGCCAGCGGCACGATGATAAACGCCTCACCCAGCAAGGAGCTTTTCGGCACTATATTCTTCCCCAAGACCCCTCTGCACGACGGAGCGGTCATAATGCGTGACGGCATCATACTCGCCGCAGGATGCTTCCTGCCAAAGTCGGAGGACGACGAGAGAGTAAACGACGTCTACGGCAAGGAACTGGGATCAAGACACCGTGCCGCTCTGGGAATGAGCGAGAATTCCGATGCGCTCATCATAATCGTTTCCGAAGAAACGGGAACCATCTCCATAGTTGAGAACGGCGGTATGCAGAGAGGTCTGTCAAAGGACAACCTGAAAAAAACCCTCAAATCCCGTCTCATATCCGAAAGACCGTCCAAGAATGCCGACAAGAACGATAAAAAGGCATGATAGGAGAACCTTAAAATGTCCGATAAGAAAAAACCCGTTAAAAACAAGCTGGACAGCGTGGTAAACAAGGTATCCAATGCAGGAGAGTCGATACTGACCTCTGACCGTTCCCTTACTGTACTTTCCATACTGCTCGGTGTCATCATATGGGCTGTGATCTCAGTGGCACAGTTCCCGAACATCGAAAGAAAATATGAAAACGTGCCCATAAAGGTAGACCTTGACGGCAGCTACGCACAGTCCAACTCTCTTGAAGCCGTGGATGTCTCGGAGGAGACCGCCACTGTCACCATAAGGGGCACAAGAGCCGCCATAGGCAATCTCAAATCCACAGACCTGGTGGCTTATGCGGATATCGACAATGTCATGATGGCAAAGACATATGACCTGCAAATGGACGTCAGGGCATCGGACGGCAGAGAGTTCAATGTGACCAGCATTTATCCCTCGACCGTAAAGGTATCCTTTGACAAGATAATATCAAAGGAGATAGAGGTCGAGCCAATGGTGGATGACCTCAAGACCGCCGCAGGCTATGTTGTGGGCGACATACAGATAACCCCTGCCACCGTCACCGTGACAGGCCCGCAGGAGATAGTCAACACCATAACCAAGGCAGGCGCAAAGCTGAGCCTTGAACAGCCCCTCACATCAATGTACGAGGGCAGTGCCACGGAGCTGGTGCTGTACAAGGGCAACACCGTCATATCCAATGAGAAAAAACAGCTCACCTTTGACAGAGAGCAATTCTCGCTGAATATACCCGTATATTTCAGACAGACCATACCTCTCAGCGTGAATATCATAAACGCCCCCTCAAATCTGGACACGGAGTATTTCAAGAGCCGGCTGGTATTCTCGATTGATGAGCTTGACATAGCATCGCCCGATGACAAGATAAGGTCTCTTGAAACTCTCGACATAGGCACTATCAACATGAGAGAAGTGGACGTAGGGTCGGTGTTTGAGTTCAGCGCAGAGAATTTTCTGCCCCAGGGCTCGATAAATATGTCAAACGCAGACAAGATAACCGTCACCTGCCCCAGTGAGGGCATAGAGAAAAAGCCCATCGCCATTATGGCTAAGGATATACAGTTTGTCAACCGCCCTGCGAGCTTTGAATTCACCCCCATCGCATCGGGCATGACCATGTATCTTGTGGGCGATGCCGAGCAGATAGCCGAGCTTTCCAGCGAGGACATCACTGCACAGATAGACCTTATCGACTTTGACAAGCTGGAGGGTGACCACAAGATGCCCGTGGACTTCATCATATCCTCCTATGACAAGGTATGGTTCACAGGCGGCGACGGAGTTGCAACCCCCAAGATATACGTAACAGCCACCAAGTTCACAGAGCTGCCGATAAATGAAAACACTGAAGCCGGCTGAGTGCATAGCGGCGCTGGTGCTGCTGACATCATGCGGCGCAGATAAAGAAACATTTGAAGCCCCCCAAGCGGTGCAGGCAAAATATCAGACCCCTTACGGCAGATTTGCCGTAATAGACAAGGTGTGGGAGAACAACGAATATATGCTCGCCCACCCCTCTTTTCCCGGAGATGAGCTGTGTACGGCGTATCTCACA
Source organism: Oscillospiraceae bacterium (assembly GCA_018110925.1). Taxonomy (GTDB): domain Bacteria; phylum Bacillota; class Clostridia; order Oscillospirales; family Ruminococcaceae; genus Huintestinicola. The sequence goes on from JAGAZJ010000034.1 coordinate 11,235, forward strand.
TCGTCCCCCGAAAGGGCTGACACTGTCAGAGCCGAACTTGTCTCTCTGGCAGATGAGATCACCGCAGGGTGTGAGACCGAGCTTGACAAGGCGAGAGCCATCGCCATGTGGACAGGAACCAACATAGCCTATGACTTTGACTCGGCCGAGGAGAGCGGCGGTCTGTCGGTCATGACCGCGGAGGCTGTACTCACCGACCGCAGGGCGACCTGCACGGGCTTTGCCAATCTGTTCTCGTGCCTTTGCGCCGCAGAGGATATTTACTGCCTGTTTCTCACAGGCGGCACTTCCAGCGGCGGATGGAGCAGGGACAGACTTCTTGAAGCACCTGCTAACCACGCATGGAACGCATTCTATGCCGACGGAGAGTGGTACTTTTCCGACCCCACATGGATAAGTGATCTGAGCTATACGGATGGCGAGATACTGGGCGGAGAGAACATTCTCGGGTTCTATGCCGTCTTTGACTTCGGCGAGATGTGTACCGAGCACAGGATAGACAGATGCGAATACACTGATGTGTTTGATAGGAACAAATATGAGTGATTTTGATTGTATTGTGATAGGCGGCGGCCCCGCAGGTATGATGTGTGCTCTGACTGCGGCTGACAGAGGTCTCAGCGTGCTCCTCTGCGAGAAGAACGCCGAGCTTGGCAGAAAGCTCTCTATCACGGGCAAGGGCAGATGCAACCTTACAAACGACTGCGGCAGGGATGAATTTTTTGCAAATATACCCACAAACCCCAGATTTATGTATTCATCCTACTCCGCCTTTGACAAGGACAGCGTTATGGAGCTGTTTGAGTCTTTCGGAGTGCCGCTGAAGGTCGAACGGGGCAACAGGGTATTCCCCCAAAGCGACAGGGCAAAGGACATAACCCAAGCCCTTGAACGTGCCCTCACCGAAAGAAATGTAAAGATACTGACTGCCAAAGTTACCGATATACAGGTCGAAAACGGCGCTGTCACAGGCATCCGTGCCGACCGAACATACACATCGTGCTCGGTGGTCATAGCCTGCGGAGGAGCATCATATCCGAAAACAGGCTCGGACGGCGACGGATACAGATTTGCCGAAAAACTCGGTCACACCGTCATCGCTCCCCGTCCCTCCCTTGTCCCCCTCGTCTGTGAGGAAAAATGGTGCAGAGACGCTATGGGGCTGTCACTGAAAAATATACGGCTCGACCTCTTTACCGACGGAAAAAAGGTGTTCTCGGAGCAGGGCGAGATGCTCTTTACCCACTTCGGGGTATCGGGTCCTCTCGTGCTCTCGGCTTCGGGACATATCAGGGACATCAACAAAAAGCATACTCTTGTAATCGACCTGAAACCGGCGCTTGATGAAAAGAAGCTGGATGAGCGCATACTCAGGGACATGAAAGAGTTTCCCAACCGTGATTATATCAATTCTCTCGACAGACTTCTTCCCAGAAAGCTGATACCCATAGTCGCAAAACTGTCGGGCATAGCCTTTGACAGAAAGGTGAACTCCATAACCCGTGAGGAAAGACACGTCCTGCTCTCGGTCATAAAGGGACTTGAACTGACGGTCACGTCATTCAGACCTATCGACGAAGCGATAGTGACAAGCGGCGGTGTCAGCATAAAGGAGATAGACCCTAAGACCATGCGTTCAAAGCTCGTTGACGGACTTTTCTTTGCAGGAGAGGTCATAGACGTTGACGCATACACAGGGGGCTTCAACTTACAGATAGCATTCTCGACAGGTCACGCCGCAGGAGAAAATGTATGATAATCGTGCAGAACATAACCGCTCCCCTCGGCAGTACTGCAGAGGAGATAGTATCACTCGCCCGAAAGCGCATAGGCAGGGCGGATGTACGTTCGTCAAATATACACAAGATATCCCTCGATGCACGAAAGCACGATGATATAAAGCTGAACGCCTCTGTCTGCTTTTCACTGACGGACAGCGAAGAACAGCGCCTTGCCGGCAAAGACTTCATCACATATGTGAGCAATGAGCCGTTCAGACCTGTGATAACGGGGGACGAGATCCCCGATGGGCGCATAGCCGTGGTGGGATTCGGCCCTGCGGGTATGTTTGCTGCGCTTGTGCTCGCCGAAGCAGGATACAGACCGATAGTGCTTGAAAGAGGCGGCGACGCCGACACCAGGGCACGGGCTGTGAACGAGTATCAGTCGGGCGGAAAGCTGGACGAAAGCTCAAATGTACAGTTCGGCGAGGGCGGCGCAGGAACATTCTCGGACGGCAAGCTGACCACAAGGATAAAGGATCCGCTTTGCAGATATGTTTCAAAGCGTCTCACCGAGTTCGGCGCACCCGATGAGATCATGACAAGGGCAAAGCCCCACATCGGCACTGACAATCTTATCGGTATAGTAAAAAACATAAGAAAGCATATTATCGCTCACGGCGGAGAGATACGCTTCAACACCGCTGCAGAGAGCATAGATATAAAGAACGGCCGTATCACTGCGATACACACAAAAGACGAAGTGATACCCGTATCAGCGGCGGTATTCGCCATAGGCCACAGCGCAAGGGACACCTTTGAGATGCTTCTTGAAAAGAATGTGGCGATGCAGGCGAAGGCATTCGCTGTCGGCGCAAGGATCGAGCATACACAGAAAAGCGTGAACGAGAGCCTTTACGGCAGTACGGATAATCCGCTCCTGCCCGTGGGTGAATATCAGCTGAGCTACACCAAGGGCAGAGGGGTATACACATTCTGTATGTGCCCCGGCGGTCAGGTCGTGGCTTCACAGAATGAGAACGGCACTATCGTCACAAACGGCATGAGCCGCTTTGCAAGAGACGGAAAGAACGCAAATTCCGCACTTGTCGTCACCGTCGGCACCGATGATTTCGGAAATGATGTGCTGGACGGCGTGAGATTTGCGGAAAAGATAGAACGGCGTGCATTCACCCTCGGAAACGGCTATGCGCCCGCAAGCACAGTGAAGGCATTCCTGTCGGGGAGGGCTTCACTTGAAGGTGCATCGGTCTCACCCACATATCTGCCGGGGGTGACGGAGACCGACCTGAACCTGCTTTTCCCCGAGTTTATATCGGAGCATCTTAAAACAGGACTGCACATATTCTCACGCAGGATGAAGTGCTTTGCCGACGGCGGTGCGGTACTGACCGCCCCCGAAACAAGGACATCCTCACCCGTGCGCATACTCAGGGGCGATGATATGCAGAGCATCACCGTAAAAGGGCTGTTCCCCTGCGGAGAGGGTGCGGGATATGCAGGCGGCATAATGTCTGCGGCAGTTGACGGCATAAAACAGGCTCAGGCAGTTATGAGCATATATAAGGAGGCACAGTGATGGATTGCCCATATTGTAAAGGTACGATGCAGAAAGGCATCATTTCGGGAGACGGCAGACAGGCAGTAAGGTGGCAGGGCGACGGAGACAAGACAAATTTTCTCGACAGAATGTTCGGCTCGGGAAAGCTCACAGCCGCAAAGCCTTTTGCTGTGGCTCTGTTCGGAATAGAGGCATACTACTGCGCTAAATGCCGCAAGATGATATTCGATACGGATATTCAGCCGTGACAGGTGAGATATGATATACAGACGTCTTACAGAAAATGATATTGACACATTAATAAATATTCGCATCTCACAGCTCCGTGAGGAGGGCGCGAAGGAAGATATCGACCTTGTGCCTGCTCTTTCCGACTACTACCGCCGACATATGGCAGATGACACATTTGTTTCATGGCTTGCCGAAGATGACGGCCGCATAGTCGGCACGAGCGGTATATCCATAGTTGAAAAGCCGCCGTATTTCTCATGTCCCAGCGGCAGGATAGGACTATTGTCAAGTATGTATACAGACCCGTCTTACAGACGGCAGGGCATTGCAAAGCAACTGCTGTCGAAAGTGGTGGGCGAGGCCGGAAAACGGGGCTGCGGCACGGTACAGATAACCGCATCGGACATGGGCGTGCTTCTTTACACCGATTACGGCTTTGTAAAAAACGGCAATTTCATGGAATACAGATTTAACTGCGGATCATAAGCGGGGTACAAATACACCTGAAAAACAAACGATACGAAAGGATGACATACATGGCTGAACTGACAAGGAGCCATATGCGAGAAGCGGCTTTCATGCTGATATTTGAGAAAATGTTCAGGGATGACAGCTATGACGAGATAATAGAGTCGGCAAAGGCGGCTGACGAATACGAATTCAACGAGGAAGCACAGCAGCTTTTCATAAACGTGTGCAACAACGAGACAGAGCTCGATGCCGTAATAAGCGAATTCAGCACAACACGCTCCGTAAGCAGGATAGGCAAGGTGAGCCTTGCCGTCATCAGGATAGCGGTCTATGAAAGCATATACACGGACATACCCGTGAATATAGCGGTGAGCGAAGCTGTATCTCTCTCTGAGAAATACTCCCTTGAGACCGACACCAAGTTTGTAAACGGTCTGCTCGGTGCTTTCGCAAGAAGCGAAAAGGTACCGGCAGACAAGCGTGACAGCGTATCGCCGAAGGCATGATATTTCTCGGTATAGACACCAGCAACTACTCCACCTCGGCGGCACTGGTGTATGATGACAGAGCCGTGATGCAGACAAAACTTCTGCCCGTGAAAAGCGGCGAAGCAGGTCTCAGACAGAGCGATGCGGTATTCCACCACACAAAACAGCTCCCCGAGATAATGAAAGCACTGTTTGAAGGAAACACACCCGACATACAGGCGATAGGCGTATCAACAAAGCCCAGAGAGGCTGACGGTTCATATATGCCCTGCTTTCTCTGCGGTGAGGGGCTTGCGGGGTCATTGTCGGCAGTCACGGGTGTACCCTTATACAAGACTTCACATCAGGTGGGGCATATCCTGGCGGCGCTCTTCTCCGCCGAAAAGACTGACCTGCTGAAAGCGCCGTTCCTTGCGTTCCATGTGAGCGGCGGCACGACCGATTGTCTTTACTGCACTCCCGATAAGGAAAGAGTTGTAAGGATAGAGCAGGCAGGCACTTCCCTTGACCTTAAAGCAGGGCAGCTCATAGACAGGGCAGGCATCATGCTCGGACTTGATTTTCCGTGCGGTATCGCCCTTGAAAAGCTCGCCGCAAAAGCCGACAGGATCATAAAGGCACGCCCTGTGATGAAGGGCGGAGACTGTTGTCTGTCGGGCTTTGAGAACATGGTACAGAAGCTCATCGCACAGGGCGAGACAAAGGATAATACCGCTCTGTTTGCCATAAATGCGGTATGTGAAACGGTCTATGCCATGACCGTTAATGCAAGAGAGAGATACGGAGCACTCCCCGTGATATACGCAGGAGGAGTGATGTCTGATATGCTGATACGCACAAAGCTCGAAACTCTCGGTGATGTGTATTTCTGCGAGCCTGCATATTCAAGGGACAATGCGGTCGGTACCGCGCTCTTTGCAAAGCTCTCATTAACAGGTGAGATATGAGTATACTGACAGTAACACAGCTAAACAGATATATTTCCTTTAAGATAAAAGACGACAAGCTGTTAAAGGGGCTTATCGTCACAGGTGAGATATCGGGATTTACCAATCACTCACGCACCGGTCACTTCTACTTCATCCTCAAGGATGCAGAGACACAGATAAAGGCGGTCATGTTCTCCTCATTTGCTTCAAGGCTAGCTTTCATGCCCCGCAACGGTATGAAGGTCATAGTCATGGGCAGTGTGCAGGTATTTGAACGTGACGGAGTGTATCAGATATATGTCACCGATATCCAGCCCGACGGGGTCGGTGCGGCATATCTTGCCGCAGAGGAACTGAAAAGAAAACTGAGCGCAGAGGGACTTTTTGACGAAGCGCATAAGAAGCCTATCCCCGCCGTGCCCTCTGTTATAGGGGTAGTCACCGCAAAGGACGGTGCGGCTTTACAGGATATCATAAATGTGATAAGCAGGCGCTTTCCCTGTGTGACACTGAAAGTATACGGCTGTCTGGTGCAGGGCTCAGCGGCGGTGAGATCGGTGTGCGAAGCACTGAGAGCCGCCGATGAAGGCGGCTGTGATGTCATCATATGCGGCAGAGGCGGAGGTTCTCCCGAAGACCTTATGGCGTACAACAGCGAGAGCGTCGCAAGGACAGTCTATGCAATGGATACGCCTGTCATATCAGCGGTGGGTCATGAGACCGACACAACGATCATAGACCTTGTATCAGACCTCAGAGCGCCCACTCCCTCAGCGGCGGCGGAACTGGCTGTACCTGAGCTGACGACGCTCAGAAAGGCTCTTGAACGGCTCACAGACGGGCTTGACAGCGCCGCTGCGGTATACCTTACCAATAAAAGGGCAAAGATCAGAACGCTGTCTGAAAAGCTGGCAGGGGTCTATCCTTCGGCAAAGCTGGCGGCACTTAGCGTGCGCTTCACATCGGACAGAAAGGCGCTTGACAGCGCTATGAAGGCATATCTTGAAAGAAAAGCGGCGGTGCTTTCCGATAAAACAAAGCTCATCACATCAGCCGCAGACAATAGAATAAGAACATACAGACAGAGACTTATGACACAGGCGGCGGCGCTCGATTCTCTCAGCCCGCTCAAAACTCTGTCAAGGGGTTACAGCATAGTATACAGCGGTAAAACCGCTGTCAAGAACAGCTATGAGATAAAAGCCGGGGACAGGGTCAGGATAGTCTTCTCGGAAGGCTCTGCCGATGCGGTCATAGAAAGGATCTGCAAAAATGACGTTTGAAAAGTCCGCAGAACGGATTGATGAGATAATAAAACAGCTCTCAGAAGGCGATCTGCCGCTGGAAAAGGCTGTGAAACTATACAAGGAAGGCACTCAGGCCATTGCAGAATGCAGTGCTATGCTCGACAAGGCACAAAACGAGATGCTGAAGGTCACTGATGCCGATAACGGAGGTGACGCGGTATGATAGAAGAATATATCGGTATGGTGAACGAAAAGCTTGCCGCTCTCATGGACAGCTTTACTGCCGAAACAACTGTATATCAGAAAGAATGTGTCGATGCGATGAGGTACTCCCTTCTGGCAGGGGGCAAGCGCATACGGCCCGTACTGACACTGATGATAAACGATATGTACAAGGGCTTTACCACGGGCGCACTTGAAGCCGCCTGTGCGGTGGAGATGATACATACATTCTCACTGATACACGATGATATGCCGTGTATGGACAATGACGATATGCGCAGGGGCAAGCCTGCCTGTCACATAGCTTTCGGTGAGGACGTGGCACTGCTTGCGGGCGATGCTCTCGAAAATCTGGCATTCGGCGTGATAGCACGCTGTGACATTGATGACAGCAAAAAGGTAAGACTCATCTCGACCCTCTCAAATGCTACGGGCGTTTACGGCATGATAGGCGGTCAGACGATAGATATACGCAACACGGAGGCTTTCTCAAAGGAGAAGCTCCTTGCGATGTACAGCATGAAGACAGGTGCTCTGATAAGAGCCGCCTGCAGGATGGGCTGTATCTGCGCGGGTGAGGATGAGAGCCTTGCCGATGAATACGGTTCAAATCTCGGTCTTGCATATCAGATCATTGATGATATCCTTGACATCACCTCCGATGCTGACACACTCGGCAAACCGGTAAACAGCGACAGAGAGCAGAACAAGGCTACCTATCCGGAGGTATTCGGCATAAATGAAGCTTACGAAGCCGCAAAGCACTATACCGCTCAGGCTCTCTATGCGGCAAAGTCGATGCCCAACTGTGAGGAACTGTACGACTTTACAACTAAGCTGCTCATCAGAAAAAACTAATTATCGAAAGGTATGGTCAAAGAATGTACAATTACATCCTCGTTACAGCCGTTCTGTCATGGTGGCTGTCACAGATAATAAAATTTGTGATAAACCTGATAAAATACAAGGAATTCAACTTTGAAAGACTGACGGGCGCAGGCGGCTGGCCGAGTGCACATTCCTCGATGGTATGCTCTGCAAGTGTAGCTGTCGGACGTGTTGAGGGCGTGACGTCGACTGCATTTGCGATAGTCTGCATATTCTCTCTCATAACCATGTATGATGCGATGGGCGTAAGACGTGCCGCCGGTCAGCACGCCAAGGAGATAAACAAGATAAACGAGTTCCTGCTGAATTTCGATGACATCAAGGATGCCATGAACACCAAAGACCCTATCGGACATATCTCCAAGAAAGTAGAGACAAAATACAATTTTATGAAGGAATACCTCGGTCATACTCCCTTTGAGGTGGCAAGCGGCGCTGTTATCGGTGTCATATTCGCATTTCTCATGCCTATGAGCTTCTGATGTGTGAGCACAGAACAGATGAATAAGAACAGAGGGTATACAATGGAGAAAGATACAGGTCTCAGGGGGATGGAACTTCCGGCAGATCTCAAAGGTCTGTCAGACAAGCAGTGCAGGGCGCTTTGCAGAGAGATACGCCGTATACTCATCCGCACGGTGGGCAGGAACGGCGGGCACCTTTCATCAAATCTGGGCACGGTGGAGCTCACCGTGGCACTGCACAGAGTATTTGATTCGCCCCGTGACAAGATAGTGTGGGACGTGGGACATCAGTCATATACACACAAGCTGCTCACAGGCAGGCTCGGCAAATTCGGCACTCTGCGCACAGAGGGCGGTCTGTCGGGCTTTTCAAGGCCGTCCGAATCGGAGCACGATGTATTCGTATCGGGTCACAGCAGCAATTCCATATCCGCCGCCTGCGGCATAGCAAAGGGAATGAAGCTGGCAGGCGACGACCACCATGTTATAGCCGTCATAGGCGACGGAGCATTCACGGGCGGTCTTGCCTATGAGGGGCTCAACAACGCAGGAAAAAGCACTGACAATCTTATAGTGATACTCAATGACAATGAGATGTCGATATCCAGGAATGTGGGAGCGTTTGCCAAGTATCTCTCATCCATAAGAGGTCAGAAAAAATATATAAACACCAAGCACAAGGTACAGAAGCTGCTCAACGACACGCCTGTTGTGGGCAAGCCCATATCCGAGATGATGGTGAACACCAAGGACACCGTAAGGTATCTGCTGTATAAATACGGCGGATTTGATTCATCGACCATGTTTGAGAACATGGGCTTTGTATACCTGGGTCCTGTTGACGGCCATGACATACACGCCCTCAGCGAATATCTGGAGGCGGCAAAGGCTGTGAAAAAGCCCGTACTTGTCCACGTCATGACAAAAAAGGGCAAGGGCTACTCCCCTGCCGAGCATAATCCCGGTGCGTTCCACGGTCTCAGTCCAAAGGCTTTGCCCGACAGTGACCCGGAGATAATGTCAGACGACTGCTTCTCGGCAGTATTCGGCAGGGAGCTGTCGGAGCTTGCAACATATGACAAGCGCATATGCGGCATCACCGCCGCTATGAAATACGGCACAGGACTGAACCATTTTGCCTGCGACCACCCCGACAGATTTTTTGACGTGGGTATAGCCGAAGGTCATGCCGTGACATTCGCATCGGGTCTTTCCGTCACGGGTATCATACCCGTATTTGCGGTGTATTCCAGCTTTTTGCAGCGCTCCTACGATCAGCTCATACATGATGCGGCGATAGCCGGCAATCACATAGTCCTGGGGATAGACAGGGCAGGCTTTGTGGGCGAGGACGGCGAAACACATCAGGGGCTGTTCGACGTGTCCATGCTGTCGTCTGTGCCAAACACCACCATATTCTCACCTGCGACCTATGATGAACTGAAACGCTCATTGTCTGCGGCACTGTTCGATACTCGCGGCATAGCCTGCGTGCGCTACCCGAAAGGCACTGAGGCAAAAACCGTTTCCTGCGGCGATGACGGCATGGTATATATTAAAGTACCGAAAAAGCGAAAGAAGCGCCTTGCTGTAAGCTATGGCAGGGTCGGTGCTGAACTCTGTGCGGCAGTCACGGAGAACGGCATAAAATGTGATGTACTGCGTCCGTTAAAGATATTCCCCATAGAAAAGGAACTGACCGATATCTGCAAGGGATATTCGGAAATATTCATTTTTGAGGAAGGCATGAGATCGGGCGGCTTTGCGGAGCATCTTACGGCAGAGCTGTATTCTGACGGCTGGAAGGGTACTGTACACATAACAGCCTGTCAGGGCTTTGAACCGCAGGCGACCGTTGACCGACAGCTTGAAAAGAACGGACTGGACAGAAACAGCATAGTACGGAGGCTCACAGATGCGTCTTGACGTATACCTGTCGCAAAACGGCATAAAGAGCCGTGAAGCGGCAAAGTCGATCATAAAAAAGGGCGTTGTCATAAACGGCAGGACCGTGACCAAACCATCTTTTGATGTCACGGGCGATGAAGACATTGTATATGAAAATGACATGAAATATGTGGGCAGAGGCGGTCTGAAGCTGGAACACGCAATAAGAGAATTTGAGCTTGACCTGACCGGATATGTGTGCCTTGACATTGGCGCATCCACAGGCGGATTCACCGATTGTATGCTCCAGAGCGGCGCATCGTATGTATATGCCGTGGACGTGGGACACGGTCAGCTTGCACAGAAGCTTGTCTGCGACAGCAGGGTGCGGAATATGGAGGGCATGAATATACGCAGTGTCACCCGTTCTGACTTTGACAGGGATATTGATTTCATCGGCACGGATGTATCGTTTATATCCCTGAAGCTGGTACTGCCTGTAATATATGAGCTGCTCAGCGGTAAGAATGCCGTAGTGCTGATAAAGCCGCAGTTTGAATGCGGCAGGGCCGCTCTTGGAAAGGGCGGTATAGTAAAGTCTGATAAGGTGACAGAGAGTGTAAGGGAAGATCTGCGTGCGTTTGCAGAGGCAACGGGTTTTGCCGTAGAAGGTATCATACCGTCTCCGATTACAGGCGGTGACGGCAACAGGGAATTCCTGATGCTATTAAAAAAATAGCAACCCGTTCTTGTAATATCAATAAATACAAGTTGAAACAGGAGTGATCATATTATGGGTTTTTTGGATTTGTTTAAGGCTTCTGAAAACGCAAAACTTAAGCAGGAGTTTACAGATATTCAAACACAGTACTCTGAATTACAATCCAAATATGATTCACTGCTTGAATCAATTCCAAAAGAAAAGAAAGATTTTGATGAACTAAATGAACAAATAAACACTTTAAGGCAAGAACGAAATAATCTAAATATTTCTAAAGCTAATTTCACTGCTGATATATCGAAGCTTACAGCAGAAAAAACAAAGCTATCTGCTGAAGTTGATGAAAAAAAGAAATATTTAGACAAAACAGTATACAATACTCAAAAAGTTCAACAGCTTTATAACCAATATAAAGCTGCTATAAAAGGTTATGATAATTTCCCCACAGATGGATTATAGCCTGTTAATATTGAAGATAGTCTTCTGCCAGTAATTGAAATAGATCTCAATTGTATGAGTATCCGTGAATTAAGAAAGCGGTATAAACAAAAGCAAAGTGAGATACAAAAAGTTTTCAAGAGATATGAAGATCGATATACCACTAAATCAAATATAGCAATTTATAAACTTATGGTTATCGCTATGGAAGCAGAATTACAGAATATATTGAGTACACTTTCTTATGGTAAACTTGATAAAGCCGAATCAAGTGTAAAATCAATAACAAATCGATATTATGAAGTTGCAGTAAATGGAAATCAAAGCATTGCTTCCACGATGAAAAGCTTTATTGCTGAAATTGAATTACTCTTTATTGATACAATAAAAATCGAATACGAATACTATGTTAAAGTCGAACAACAACGTGAAGAACAACGTGCTTTGCGTGAACAAATGAAGCAAGAAGCTGAAGAAAGAAAAGCATTAGAAATTGAACGTAAAAAAGTTGAACGAGAAGAATCGAAATATAATACCGAAATAGAACAACTAAAAGAAAAAATATCATCAACTACAGATACTGATTCTTTACGCAAGTTGGAAGAAAGGATAGCTTTGCTTCAACATCAATTAGATGAAGTTCAACAAAAGAAAGCAGAGATTACTACTTTACAAAATGGAAAAGCAGGCTATGTATATGTCATAAGCAATCTCGGTTCATTTGGAAATGATGTGTTTAAAATTGGAATGACTCGTCGCCTTGAGCCAATTATACGAGTGAAGGAATTAGGAAATGCCAGTGTTCCATTTGAGTTTGATGTTCACAGTTTTATTTTCTCAAATGATGCGGTTACTCTTGAAAACACACTACATAAGGAGTTAAATCAAAGCCGAGTAAATAAAGTTAATCTAAGGAAAGAGTTTTTCCGTATTTCTATTGATGAACTCGAACAATTAGTTTTACAACACGATCCTACGGCAATATTTCAACGCACAATGATTGCAGAGCAATATTATCAAAGCATAAACAGAACAGAAGTTGTAACAGAATTAATCAAAGACGAAGAAACAGATGACGAAGACGACTAACGATGAATAGGTTACCCATAATTTTCTATTTGTATTTTCGGTTTTCATCACTAATTCTTGTATAGTATTTGCTGATGATGCTTCAACCGATCACAGGCGGCGACGGCAACAGGGAATTCCTGATGCTTCTTTCCAGGGAGTGACATCATGAAAAAAGTTATCATAGCTGCGTTCATAGTGTTTGTTATATCACTTGCGGCAGGTATAAACACAGTTTATGCCGAAGCCCCCGCAAATGATTCCATACATATATACGCCGATACATCAGATATGCCTCCGGGCACTGCATATATAGACCTGCTCGGTAAAATATCGCCCGAAAGCGAATATTATACCACTTTCAATGAATCTGCTGCAATATCCGTATCCGACGGCACTGATACAAAAGCTATAGTTATTGATGCCTCAAGCCCAGTGGTATCATACAATGAGGACGGGTATATGAGCCTCTCCGCTCATTTCAGATACTTCTCCTCAATATCTGTAACGGGTATGGGCTCGGAGGAGATGTTCAGCATACTGCCTGTCAGCGGCAAGGATGAGATGAATATCGCAGCCTTCTATAAGAAATTCGGACGCTTCAGGGCTGCCTATGTATCTGCTTCGGGAGAGATTCTCGGAGTTACCGATACAGCCCAGAGCGTATTGACAAATGAAGAGATATACAAAATGAAGCTTGACGGAACCACCGCCGTGTTTGAATTTCATTCAGACAGTGCAGACAATGCCAAAAGGCTCCAGGACCCCGTGGGCATACTGTCAATGGGCATATATATAATGTTCCTCATAATGCTTGTTGCTCTCGGTGTTATAGTTATCCGCAATATATGGCGCTTTGTCAGACAGATGCGGAAAAAATGAGGGGAGACATACCATGAAAACACTCATACACCCTAATTTTTCAAAGACTAATGCATTCGACACCACCGCTAAGGTATGCTCCATGCTTCACAATATGAAATTTGAGCTGATGAGCTACACTCGGCTTAAAGACAAGTTCCCGCCCTGCGGATATATCTCATTCAGAGAGCCGGATGAGGCGGCGGCAGAGTGCGACCTTATTATAGCCATAGGCGGCGACGGCACCATACTTGAAGCATCATCGTATGCATCAAAATACAACAAGCTGCTCCTCGGCATAAACACGGGCAGGCTTGGATTTATGGCATCTATTGAGAGCGACGGGCTCTACAAGCTGTCAAAGCTCATAAGCGGCGATTATACCGCACAGGACAGGATGCTCCTAGAATGTGAGCACATCACCTCAGCCGGTACATCTGTCTATACAGCGCTCAATGACATCGTCATATCAGCCATAGGCAGGCTCTGTGATTTTGAGATTTGCTCCTGCGGCGCTCTAGCAAGCGATGTAAGGGCTGACGGTCTTATTTTTTCCACACCCACAGGCTCGACTGCGTATGCGCTATCGGCAGGCGGTCCGATACTTGCCCCTGACCTTGAATGCATACAGATGACACCAATATGCCCTCATTCGCTGTCATCAAGAACGATAATATTCTCACCCGACAATCCCCTTGAAGCACGGGCATCCGCAAGAGAGCCGGACACTGTGCGCCTGACCATAGACGGCGTTGACTGCGGCATAGTCTCAAAAGACGACAAGCTGACAATTAAGCGTTCGGAAAAACGCCTTCGCCTGATAGACATTGAGGGCAACTCATTTTTCAATGCGGTCAATAACAAACTCATGCACCCTGTGAAATGACGGTGATAATATGAAATCCAAAAGGCAAGAAGCAATACTTAAACTGATAGCAGAGCTGGACGTAAAGACGCAGGACGAGCTGAGATCTCTGCTCAGAGAGCGGGGATTTGATGTAACACAGGCCACCCTGTCAAGGGACATTGCACAGCTCGGTATTGTAAAGGACGACCGGTATATCATACCCGAAAAATACCTGCCGCTGCCGCCGCTTTCAATGTCCTCGGTCACAGGTGCGGACTATGCACACAACACAGTTGTCATAAGGTGCAGAGCCGGTACGGCAAATGCCGTATGCGCCGAGATAGATTCTCTTGACATCAAAAATGCCGTCGGGACGATCGCAGGCGACGACACGATATTCATGCTCATGCGCACTGAAAAGGATGCGGCTAATATATGCAGAGAGATAAGCGGACAGTTATGATGTCCGCTTATACGGTTTATAAACGCATTTATAAATGAACAGATATTCACACTTGACATTATACAGTCTGTGTGATATAATTATCTTGTTGACAATGGAACGATACAGAAAGGGATGTATATGAAGAAAAGAGTTTTTACCAACATTGAGCATGGGATAAACGCCTGCTGGTATCCGCTTGAGGGCAGTGAGAAGGCGATGATAGTCATGCTTGGCGATTCTGCGGATGATATGCTGGTACACGCCGCAGTGAAGTGGCTGCACGGCCTCGGGTGCGGTGTCTTTGCCGTTTCCCAGAACGAAAATGATTACGGTTATCACAGCTATCCTCTTGAGAATTTCAGAAAGGTCACAAAGTATCTCAAAAAGAAAGGCTGTACAAAGATCGGCATCATGGGCATCTCCACCACAGGCTCGATAGCACTTTCGGCGGCATCGTATTTTTCAGATATCACAATGACCGTTGCCATGTCTGCATCTGATTTTGTTATGGAGGGATTTTACAGAGACGGGCTCGATGGTGCGGTCGAGAGACCCGGCGACAATGAATCCACCCTTTCCTACAAGGGTGAGGATCTGCCGTATCTGCCGTTTGCCTATCGTCATCCCGAATATGCAAAACAGCTGAAAGCAGAAGCAAAGCGCAGAGGAGCGATGGCGGCGGCAAGAGATATGTTTGACCTGTCCGAAAAGCTCCACCCTGTAACCGACAGAGAGCGTATCAAAGTCGAAAACATAAAGGGCAGGCTGATATTTATCGGTGCAGAGGACGACACCCTCTGGGATACCTGCCGGTATATCGGCAGAATGGCAAGGCTTCTCGATGATACGCCCCACGACAGCACATACAAGGTACTGACATATGAACACGGCACACATTTTGTCGTGCCCGAGGGCATATTCAGAAATCTTATCCCCGTCGGCACAAGCTTTCTGCCCGGATTGATGTTCAAAGAGGGCAGACGACACCGCAGGGAATGCCTTGAGACACGCCTTGACATAGACAGAGTGCTCACGCAGGAAATACAGAACTGGTAAAAGAACAAGCATTGTGACGATACACCGCCACAATGCTTGTTCTTGTTATCGGGACTTATACTAATTCTTCCTCGATGTATAGAGAATCTCTGCCCGCGAACCCGCATATATTCAAGCTTTTGCGGGCATTTCCTCCCTATACATCGGTCAGAAGTCAGTATTAAAAGATCATTCAGCCATCTCAGCCTTTACCGCATCAAATTCATCGGTGATTTCCTTATCGGGTGCAGGGGTAAGAAGAGATACTGCCACAATCGCAACAAGGCCGATGATGAACGAGGGAAGAAGCTCATAGACCGCAAATACACCGCCTATGGGTTCTATCACGAATTTCCAGAGGAACACCATAACACCGCCCGCTATAAGACCGGCGCAGGCACCGTACTTGTTCGCACGCTTCCAGAAAAGCGATGTGAGCATAACAGGGCCGAATGTCGCTCCGAAGCCTGCCCATGCAAAGGATACAACACGGAATACCGAGCTGTCCTGATCCCATGCGAGGAAGAGTCCGAGAAAGGCGATTATGAGCAGCACCGCTCTTGCGGAGATCATGGACTGCTTCTCATTGAGGTTTATTTTCAGCACGCCCTTGAGAATATTCTCGGACATACTTGAAGACGCCGCAAGAAGCTGTGAATCCGATGTAGACATAGTGCAGGCGAGTATTCCCGCAAATATGATGCCGGCGACAAGTGCCGCAGGAATGCTGTGGCGGCTCAGTACAGAAGCCATTTCAAGCACGATGGTCTCAGATGAAGACGATGTGAGCAGGGGCTTTATATCGCCGTGTGCGGTAAGGCATCTTCCAATAAGGCCGATGAACACTGCCACGCCCATTGCGATAACGACCCATACAGACGCTATCCTTCTTGATATCTTGACCTTGTTCTTATCCTTGATAGCCATAAATCTGAGCAGGATATGAGGCATACCGAAGTAGCCGAGACCCCACGCCAGTGTAGATACTATCGGGAAGAGCCCGAATGAAGTCGGTTCTCCGTCCGCTGTGACAGTTGATGTCATCGAGAGATAATTCGCCATGCTCTTGGCATTGTCCATAACAGCGTCTATGCCGCCGGCTGTGCTTACACCGTAGCACACAAGAATAATGAGCGCCGTGGTCATTACTATGCTCTGTATAAGGTCTGTAAAGCTCGCCGCAAGAAATCCTCCCAGAGAGGTATACGCAATGATTATAACAGCGGCGATTATCATGGCAGTGTGATACTCCCAGCCGAAAAGCTGGTTGAACAGCTTGCCGCAGGCCGAGAAGCCCGATGCCGTATAGGGCACGAAGAATACAAGGATAATAAGCGCGGATATGCCCATAAGCACATGGCTGTTGTCACGGTAGCGGTCAGAGAAAAAGTCGGGTATGGTTATCGAACCGCACTTCTGTGAATACACCCTGAGTCTCTTTGCCACAATAAGCCAGTTGAGATATGTGCCTGCCGCAAGACCTATGACAGTCCAGCCCACCTCCGCAGTACCGCAGAGATATGCAAGTCCCGGCAGTCCCATAAGCAGGTAACTGCTCATATCAGATGCCTCGGCACTCATCGCAGAGACGATTGGTCCGAGTTTTCGTCCGCCGAGGTAGAAATCCCCGACACTGCTGTTCTTCTTTGAGAATACAGCACCGATCACTATCATCATGCCCATATAGCACACGATAGTTATCAGAATACATATTACCGATCCTGACATATAAAGTTCCCCTTTGCATCAATATATACGATCCTAATTGACATTAGTATACTTCACTATCTTCGGTATGTGACAAGCCCCTTTCTTATTCGCTCCCTGCGCTTTATGAAATAAACGCTCACTGCCGCTTCCTTGATGTCCGACAGCATCAGCGTCAGCGCCGCCGTAAACAGCAGGACGGGCACTTTTCTCAGTTGTTGCCCCGCCAGCTCATCATAGACAAGGAATGCGGCAATATATATTGATATATCGGTGCAGACCGACAGCATGATCGGCGTAGATGTGAGCGCAGAGCGCTTTTTAGACCTGACCATACATTTCCCTCCCTGTTCGGAAACATCACAGTTTTTTTGCCTTATTTTCCCTGTGCTTTCATATATCTGTCACTTTCAGAAGTTATCATATTATTGGAAGGCAGACAACAGTAAATTTCTCATATTCATATTCATTTCTCCTCTCATCAAGCAAAGCTCCGGCGTATGTCGGGGCTTTGTTCGTTATAGAGAGACAATCCATAACTCCGTCTTATTCCCTCTGTGACAGACCTTGTTTATTCATCACAGCATACCATTCTCACGGGCATTTTCAAGAAGCCCGTGCATATACTCCCACAGTGTATCCGAGCCGTCACCTATATGCTTGTTGCGGTCATATACCTGTTCATACCTTGCACCGTGTTCCTGCCAGCTTTTGCCGCCCTTCATGTAATTTAAGAGCATCGGCTGCATACGGTCAACTGCTGCCGCAAAGCGTGATTCGGGGGTGTCTGTGCGTTCAAACTCCTCCCACAGAGCCCTGTATTCTCTCTCCTGCTCAGGGGGAAGAAGTCCGAAAAGCCTGTCAGCGGCGGCTGTTTCCCTGTCCGCCTTTGTCATGTAGCCCTCTGTGTCATAGCAGTATGTGTCACCTGCATCTATCTCGACGATGTCATGCACTATTACCATTTTTATGGTCTTCAGCACATCTATCGGCTCGTTTGAATATTCGGCAAGTATCATAACAAAGAGCGCCAGATGGAACGAATGTTCCGCATCGTTCTCACGTCTGTGATGCACTTCTCTTTCGCCTTCAAATTCACGCATAGACGCTCCCCGGCTCTCATCCGCAAGGATATAGGTCTGACGGTATATGCTCTTCATCTTGTCCGCTTCAAGCAGAAAATCCAGCTGTGACCGCAGTTTATCGGGTATCATCGTCCTCACCTTTTCATGCCGTACTGATAAAGGTCGCACTTTATCATTCCGTTGTAGAGCTTTCTTTTTTTATCCGCCTTTTTGCCGAAAAAGCCCTCAAAATCCTCGTGGGGCGATATGACAGCGCACGGATGCTCCCTGTCTGCGGCAAACACCCTGCCCATCACGGCATAAAGCTGTTCGGCTTCTTTTATTTCAAGCAGTCTCTCACCGTAGGGCGGATTGGTGACAGTGAGAGTACCCTCTCTGTTCTCATAGTCCTTAACGTCGGCTTTTCTGACTCTGATGCGGCTCTTGACACCTGCCTTTGCGGCGTTTTCAAGAGTGAGCGCAACACATTCGGGGTCTATGTCGCTCCCGTATGCCTCAAATGCGCTGTCCCTTATGATAAGGTCACGGGCACGCACACGTTCCTCCTGCCAGAGCTTCTCAGGGATCATGTCCCATGTCTGTGCGGCAAAGCCTCTGCGAAGCCCCGGAGCTATATTGAGCGCCTTGTATGCCGATTCAATGAGAAGTGTGCCGCTTCCGCAGAACGGGTCACAGACAACGGTATCACGGCGCACACCTGCTATATCCGCAATGCCTGCGGCAAGGGTCTCCTTTATGGGGGCGGCATTTGAATGCTGCCTGTATCCCCTCTTGTGGAGCCCTGCGCCTGATGTATCCAGATACACCGATACTACATCCTTTATGATATTGAACTGTATCCTGTGCAGTGAGCCTGTTTCCTCAAAGAAATTCACGCTATACTTTGATGACAGCCTTGTGACCGCCGCCTTCTTTATTATGGACTGACAGGCGGGTATGCTGTGCAGTGCGGAGTTCAGCGAATGTCCCGTAACAGGGAATGCATCGCTCTTGCCGATGAATCTTTCAAGGGGAAGTGCCTTCACACCCTCAAAAAGCTGATCGAATGTCTCAGCCCTGAACGTACCCAGAAGAATCTGCACACGTTCTGCGGAGGCAAGACATATATTCGCCCTGACGAGCAGTGTGAGGTCGCCCTCAAAGGTCACTCTGCCGTCGGTTACGGTGATATTCTCTCCGCCTATCCTTGACACCTCGAATTTGAGTGTTCTCTCCGTACCGAAATGACATGGACAGGTGAGAGTTATCCTTTCGCTGTTATTCATCTTCGTTTTCTCCGTTGTCTTCGTGAGCGGGCTCATCTCCGTCTTCGGTATGCTCGCCGTCCTCGGGTTCTTCTTCCTCCGCAAGCCCGGGGAAGTAGTTCTTGTCATTCATCTTTGTTCCGTGCTTGCACAGCTCAGGGGTATCCTTGGCGGTGTACCAGCCCTGATGATATGTCTTGCATCGTGTGGATGCGATGTCGCCGGTATCAGCGCAGAAAAAGTAGTTGTTCACGGTCTTGGGTGCCGTAAACTCGGCGGTCTCGCCCCTGTCGGCTATATCGCCGAATATCCTCTTCCACAGCTCGGCTGTACCGTAGTATGTGCCGGGCTCAACCTTTCTGTTGTTCTCATAACCGTACCATACGCCGCTGACATAGTCGGGAGTGCAGGCAACAAAGAGATTGTCTCTCCACTCCTGTGAAGTACCTGTCTTGCCGACCACCTCAACATGGGGGAGCTTTGCCGCACGGCCTGTACCGTGTTCGCCCTCGACGACTTCCTTCATCATGCGGTTCATAACATAGGCAGTGTCCTCGCTTATGGACTGTATGGGCGTATACTTGTGCTGGAGTATCATGTCGCCCGACGGATCAAGCACATAGGTATAGGATGTGGGTGAGAAGAACTTGCCGCCGTTTCCGAACACCTGATATGCCGCAACGAGCTCTCTGAGATAAACACCGTTTGTGAGCGCACCGACGCTCATAGGCGAGAGATACGCGTCACGGGCTTCAAGTGTGGAAAACTGATATTTGTTCTGAACGAATTCAAATACATTCGCCGCTCCCGCCTTGTCTACAAGGCGTGCCGAAACGGTGTTGAGCGAACGTTCAAGCGCCTCATAGGTATAGAACATCCTGTTGCTCCATACATTGTCTGCGCTGTTGGAGCTGTAATTGGTGGGCCATTTTCTTGTCTCGCCGGGATTGTCGTCATCGGGTATCTCCAGAGGAGAATCCTCCTGCGGGTCTGACCAGTCGGTAAGTCCGTGCTCTATGCAGTAGGCATAGCCTGCAAGGGGCTTCATCGCAGAACCCGGCTGTCTCGGCGACATGGTGGCATGGTTCCACACGTTTGAGCCCGCCTTCTCGCCAACGGCTCCTGCTACCGCAAGGATATTGCCCGTGTAGTCCGTCACTATAAACGCAGACTGGGGAGGGTCGTTGAGCACCTCATCCGAGAATGTGGAGTAGTCACGGTACTTTGCCTCTATCTTTTCCTGCATCTCGATGTCTATTGGAGTGTATATGGTGTAACCGCCGTTATAGAGCATATCGCTGGCTTCCGACTGTGTTACGCCGTAAAGGTTCATCAGGTCATTCGTGACATCACGGATGACCATATCTATATACCAGTTCTGTATCTCATTTCTTGTGGGATCCTTGCTGGGGTCTCTGAACTTGAGCTCCTCGTTCATGGCTTCCTCGTACTCTCTTTCGGATATAGCCGCATTTGAGAGCATAGCACCGAGTACATATTCCTGTCTGCCCCTGTTCGCCTCAAGGTCAGCAAAGGGATTGAGCGTCTCGGGGCTCTTGGGTATAGCCGCAAGGCACGCCGCTTCTGCAAGGTCAAGCTCGGATACTTCCTTGCCGAAGTATTTGAGTGATGCCGCCTGTATTCCCGATGTGCTTCCGCCGAAACCGATGCAGTTGAGATACGCTTCAAGTATCTCTTCCTTTGTGCGGTAGCGTTCAAGGTCTGATGCCCTGAACACCTCTCTGAGCTTTCTGTCCCACGTCTGGCTCTCATCCTTGGTGACGTTCTTGACAAGCTGCTGGGTTATGGTCGAACCGCCCTGACGCTTTCCGTAGATAAGGCCGTTGGTTATCTCGTTGAGGAATGCACCGAATGTACGCATCCAGTTTACGCCTGCGTGCTCATAGAAATTCACATCCTCCGCATACACGAACGCATCCTGAACGTGCTTGGGAACATTGCCTATCGACACGGGTATTCTGTCTGCCGCTCGGCTTATGCTTGCAAGCTCTACCTCCTCACCCTCGCTGTCATAGCCGTATATGAATGTGGTGTATGCCAGGTCGAGACTGTCAAGGTCTATATCTATGGGCGTATTCTCACGGAACTGCATAACATATACCGTCAGCGCCGCCGCTATTATTGACACGCTTATGACCGCTATCAGAAACAGTGACAGTATCACCGTGCCTATCACCGTAAAGACCTTGGCAACAGGATTGGATCTTTTCTTCTTTTTCTTGGTGCTTTTTGCACCTTTATTCTTCTTTTGTTCAGCCAAGATAAAGCCTCCCTTGGAACAAAGCATATTACATATTGTTTTTGGCAAATACTTATTTATTATACCATTCTGAGCCTGTCTTTGTCAATATGATATGCAAGAAATCATTATATTCATTTATCCGCAACATATTATTAATCAAGTATCAGATGCCATATGACGGATGTGAATTATTTAGATAAATTTCTAAATACCCCTTGACAAGCAGAAAGAAGTATGCTATTATTTAGACGGATATCAAAATAATATCCGTATACACTTTATTTAGATATCCATCAAAATAGCAAAGGGGTATTTCTTATGGACATCACATTCTCCCAGAGCACCATCACCGGCTATATACTCAGCGGCATCCTCTCTATTCTTCTTACCGTCGTATTCATCATCCTGTGGAAGGTGAAGACAAAGGCTCCTGTTTTTCCTATCATTGTCGGAGCGATAACGTTCGTTCTCTTTGCCGAGATACTCAAGGTCATTCCTCTGTATCCGCTTATCGTGTCTGACAACTCCGTATCGCGCACGATCAATTCCACACCCGTACTGTACTACCTTATAGCGGCGCTCTCAGCCGGCATATTTGAGGAAACAGGTCGGTATATCGCATTCCGTTTTGTTCTGAAAAAACACACCGAGCGCCGCACATCACTTGACTATGCTGTTGGTCACGGCGGTATCGAGGCACTGATCACAAGCGTTACACCCATAAGCATAGCGGTACTGGGTACAATGGCAAACAACGGTATGCTGTCACAGATCCTTTCGTCAAATCCCGAACAGCAGCAGGCAAAGGTAATTGAACAGCTCACAAACTATGCGTCCCACAGCTTTGGAGTAACTATGCTCTGGATACCCGAAAGGATATCTGCGGTAATTATACATCTGGCACTGTCAGTGCTGTTGTTCCGTGCGGTCAGGGACAAGAAGTTCATCCTCTACCCCATAGCAGTCCTCATCCATTTTGCCATAGACTTCTGCACGATATTCTACACCGACCATCCCGTACTTACAGAGCTCTTTTTCCCGGTTGTTTCTGTTGTGCTGATCGTTACGGTGATAAAAACCGTATACCGTAAGATGCCAGAATCCACAGAGGTGACGGAATGAAGGATATATGGAGCGCAATGGCAGACCCTACCCGCCGTGAGATACTCACACTGCTTCAGAAGCATGACATGACCGCAGGCGAGATAGCCGACAGGTTCGAGCTGACAAACGCCACTGTATCGCATCATCTGAAGATACTGCGTGAGGCGGGTCTGGTGTTGGCAGAAAAGGAAAAGCAGACCATAACATACAGTCTCAATCTCACGGTATTTCAGAATTTCCTAAAAGGCGTGGCAGGGTTTCTTAACGTGAAAGGAGAAGACGATGAAAACTGACGGATTTGGCAAAAAGGCCGCTGTTTCACTTATCATACTATTTATAAACTTTATCGCAACATTTATTTTCATTCTGTATATGCCGGAACAGGTGCCCGTACACTTCAATACGGATATGGTCTGCGACAGGACAGGCTCACGCTGGCTGTTCATCATTTTCAGCGCAGTATTCACGACCATTCCCGCTGTGCTGTATATCGCCTTGTCGGGAAACGAGAAAATGAAGAAGAACACTCGTATCATCGACGTATGGATGACTACACTGACACTGATCATCGTGATGTTCAACTGGCTCATTTTATTCTTTGTTGACAGCTCATGCAAAAACGGCAACGGCAGCGTAGACAGTTCACTTATCTGGATCCTGCCGTCAATATGCGGTACGGCGATAGCACTGATCGGCAACTATCTGCCGACATTAAAGCAAAACAAGGTCATCGGTTACAGATCGGGATGGACACTGAACAACCCTCAGTGCTGGAAGCTGACGCATCAGCTTGCAGGCAGAATGGCATTCGTAGCGGGCATACTGACATTCATCGCCGGAATAATCATGAAGCTGGCAGGCGTTACATCGGCGACAGCATATTCATATGCGGTGATCCTGATGGTAGCGATCCTGATCATCGTACCGAATGTGTATTCATACGTACACAGAGATGACAGATAACATTATCCGAATACAAATAGGCGCTCCGGAGTGCCTATTTTTTTGCCCACACTGAAACGGTCAGCATCATCTTGACGAAATCTTTACTTTTTATTGTCTGAATTTTTGAACTTTTGCGATATAGTTATAACCGAAACTGATCAGCTTATTTGATACATAAAAGTTCAAAGCAAAATAAACAAGCGTCAGCCGAATAATTCCCCGGATGTTATGATTTCACACAATTATTCCGCCTGTTTATTGACTATTTGACGCCAATATCATATAATTGATTGGTAACGATTATTGCACAATAATCATTGCACATCCGTTTGGGAAAAAATTTTAATCTGATTTTAATCTTCGTCTAATGTAATTACAATGTTGGCGTGTTATTATCAAGTTAAAATTTCATCATTGAAGGTCTGCCCCGGAAAGTGGCAGACACAACAAGGAAAGGTTAAGGGAGACAGATCATGAAAAAGAAATCAAAGGCAGGTAAGATAATACTTATCGTCGTACTGGTGCTTGTTATCGCGGGGGTAGTGATAATAGCCAGTGCCATGTCGGCAGCGTCAAAGATGACGATGGTAGAGCCGATAAAGCTTGAAAAGACAAACTTGGAAAACACCGTATCATTCAGCGGACTTGTTGAATCAAGCACGTTTGAGAGAGTATCATCCAGCATGAATTACCCCGTCATCAAGATAAACGTCAAGGAAGGTGACGAGGTAAAGGCAGGTGACATCCTCGCCACGCTCGATTCTCACGACATCGAGAACCAGATACTCCAGCAGCAGGCTACGATAGATTCAAGCGATCTTTCCTCAAGCTACACCGTAAGCGATGCTGAAAGAACATACCGTGACACAGAGACACAGATCGCCAACGGCACGTACCCCGAGATCCGCTCCGCACAGGTATCTCTCGACAATGCCAAGACTCAGCTCCAGAAGGCTAAGGATGACTACTTTGAGCAGATCTCCACAGCAGGCTCCGACAAGGACACCAAGCTCATAAGCGCAAATCAGTCGCTCACAAACGCTCAGACAGAGCTCCAGTACGCCAAGGAAGACCTTGCAAAGGCCAAGGCAGACAGAGAAAATGAAAACTATGACAGCATAAGGACATTCAAGAAGGCTCTCGATGAGGCCACCAAGGACTACGAGAAGCGCTACAAGGATCCCGACAGCCAGAAGGCTATAAACGAAGCAAGAGTTGCTTATGAAAAGGCTCAGGAGGATTTTGCATATCTCGGTGAATACAGACACAGAAATCCCGAGGAAGTTACTGCCGAGCAGATGAAAAAAGCAGAAGATGCAGTTGAGGCCGCAAAAAAGAACCTGAAAGATACAGAAAAGAAATATGGAGTAGAAACAAAGGAAGAGACATACGAAGACGCACTTATCGCATACACCGTAAAGAAGGCTGACATTGATGCCGCTCACGACACTGCGGTAAAGAATGCAGAGCGTGCATACGCAAGAGCAGAACAGAACATCAGCGGCGCTGAGAACTCTCTCAACTCCGTGCTCAACTCCAACACCACAGCAAAGGAAAACTACGAAAGAGCAGTTGCAGATGCCGAAAGAGCAGTATCTCAGGCACAGGACAGCTATGACATCGCAGTAAGAAATGCCAACAACTATCTCTCTCAGCTCAAGGCTACAGCAGACAAGCAAAGAGTCCTCTCCGACAACAACTCCTCTCAGCTCATCTCTCTTGAGATACTCAAGGAAAGACTTGACGAGTGCGTTATCGTTGCTCCCTGCGACGGTACCGTTACGGTCGTAAATGTGACCGAGGGCAACCTTCCTCAGAATTCCGGCGTTCTCTTTGTAATAGAGAATACTCACGACCTCGTCCTCACCTCCTCCGTTAAGGAATTCAACATCGCTTCCATCAAACAGGGCGATGCAGTAACAGTAAATATCCCCTCTCTCTCAAAGGATTATGACGGAACTATCAGCAGCATCTCGGTAGCAGGTACAAAGGGCGCTGATTTCAAGAACGACGGCAACGCTTCCTTCAAGGTAAAAGTCGCTATGAAGGATACAGACGACACAGGCGTTCTCATAGGCATGACAGGCAAGGCAAAGCTCACGGTCGGCAAGGTAGACAATGTATATGCAGTAGGTTATGACTGCGTTGTTACAGATGAGAATGAACAGTCCCATATATGCACTCTTGAAACAGATGAAAAGACCAAGGTAAGCACTGTTAAGTTCGTTCCTGTTGAGCTCGGCTTTGAGTCTGACGCAAATGTTGAGATCAAGTCCTCCGAACTCACAGACGGTATGGATATACTTCCCAACGCATCGGAATACACCGAAGGACAGATCGTTGTCCTCAACCCCATGACAGCTCAGGAAGAAGCGAAGGGAGAATAAGACATGAAAAAATCAGCTCCCGAAAGGATCGACAACGGGTTTGTCATCAGCGCCCGTGATATAGTCAAAAAGTTCTATATCGGCGAACCGAACGAGCTGGAGATACTCCACGGTATGTCATTCAACGTACCCAAGGGACAGTTCGTTTCCATAGTAGGTCAGTCAGGCTCGGGCAAATCCACACTCATGAACATAATAGGGGCGCTCGACCGCCCCACTTCGGGCATTTACTACCTGGACGGCCTTGATGTATCACAGTCCAACGACAAGGAGCTTTCCGCCATAAGAAACAAGCAGATAGGCTTCGTGTTCCAGACCTTCAACCTCATTTCAAGGACATCCGCACTCAAGAATGTGGAGCTCCCCATGATGTATGCGGGTCTTTCCGCCAAGGAACGCAGAGACCGTGCAAAAGAGCTTCTTGAAATAGTTGAGATGTCTGACCGCTCAGCACATATGCCCAACGAGCTCTCCGGCGGTCAGAAGCAGAGAATAGCCATCGCAAGAGCTATGGCGAACGACCCCTCGATAATACTCGCCGATGAGCCCACAGGTGCTCTTGACAGTAAGACAGGCCGTCTGGTTATGGATCTGTTCCACAAGCTCCACCGCGAGCAGGGCAAGACCATAGTGCTCATCACCCATAACAACGAGCTGGCAGCTGAGACCGACAGAATAATCACCATTGCCGACGGCAATATAATATCCGACTCCGACGAGACAGTTACTCAGCTGCCCCCCATAATGCAGAGACACGCCCAGAAAAAGCAAAGCGAGCAGGCACCTGCTCAGGGTGAATTCGTTCCCGAGACCATCGCCGCAGCAGATGGTGCGTAATGGGTATCTTTGAGAATGTACTGCTGGCTGTCGCAGGCATAAAAGCAAACAGGATGCGCTCGCTGCTCACCATGCTCGGTATCATAATAGGTATCAGCTCGGTGATAACGATAAACACCCTGAGCAATATACTGACTGCCAAGATAGAGGGTATTTACGACTCATTCGGCGGCATAAGCCTTGTAGGATTCAGACTGACCCGAAAGGATGACGCCGTCAGGGAAAGGGTGTCAGACGAAGACCGTTTTTCTGCCGTCATAAGAGATGATATAGCTGAAAGATTTTCTGATAAAGTGGACTACATATCATTCTCATCGGGATATATCGACTGCACCACAACATCACATCACAATATGTATGATGTGACGCTGTACGGTGTGAACAAGCATTACATCAAGGAATATATGTTCGACATCGGTGCAGGACGCTTCATTACTGACAGTGACTGTGAAAAAGGGGCTTCGGTCTGCGTTATATCCGACAGACAGGCTAAAAAGCTGTTCGGCTCTGTACACGGCGCTCTCGGCAAAACGCTGTCCGTGACTCAGAAGGGTGACGGGCGCTTTGCCATGATACTGGATTTTACCGTAGTCGGAGTCTATGAGTACAAGGTCGATGCAGTGACTTCCATGATGCTAAACGCAGTCGGCAACGACATTGAGTCATGGAACACGGATGTATATATCCCCTACACCAAGATGAACCGTCTTCTCGACAAGGAAGACTTCTCCAACTACATCAATGTCCACATCATCCCCGGACTTGACATAGACGGAGTGGCGACCGAGATAAAGGATTATCTCAACAATACATACTACCGTAAGAACGATTCCTACAATATACGCTACTGGACGCAGGAACAGGAAATGTCCATGTTTGACGAGATACTCGGAACGATATCCGGAGTGATCGCTGTTGTGGCAGGAATATCACTTCTCGTCGGCGGTATCGGTGTCATGAACATCATGCTGGTATCCGTCACCGAAAGAACCAGGGAGATAGGCGTCAGGAAGGCGCTTGGCGCCCCCAATTCAGCGATACGGATACAGTTTATCGTGGAGTCGATAATCATCTGTACCATAGGCGGTGCAATAGGGATTCTTCTCGGCATCGGCGTAGGAAATATCGCAGGTATCATCGTTGGCAGGACGGCATCGCCCGATCTCAGCATAATCATCCTTTCTTTCGGTTTTTCAATGGCAATAGGTATGTTCTTCGGATACTACCCTGCCAACAAGGCGGCAAAGCTGGATCCGATAGAGTCACTGAGATACGAATAACGCATATTCATTTTCTTTCCGGTGTATCAGCCGGAAAGGATTCGTCAACACAAGATTTTAAGGGAGGCTCATAATGGGGCTCGGTGAAAATATCCTGCTCGCTCTCGCAGGACTAAAGGCAAACAAAATGAGAGCACTGCTGACCATGCTCGGTATCATCATCGGCATCAGCTCGGTCATTACCATAAGCACCCTCGGTAATATCATGACGGGTAGCGTTATGGACATATTCAACCAGCAGGGCGGTGCGAACCTCGTTGCATTCGGTCTTCAGGAAAAAGATCATCCCGCAAGGGACTACTATGTTCCCGAAGATATGATAACAGAGGAAATAAGAAATGATGTAAAGACCAGATTCTCCGATGAGATAGAATGTATATCATTCCAGTCCAATGTCGAGCAGGCAACTACAACGATCAGACGCAAAGACTACGATCTGACGGTATATCCCGTAAACTCAGGATATATCAAAAACTCCATGACAAAAATGGTCGCAGGCAGATATATAAGCGACGAGGACTGCAAAAACCTCAGAAATATCTGTGTAATATCCGACAGACAGGCTGAAAAGCTCTATGGTTCTCAGAGAGGCGCTCTCGGCAAATCACTCACAATAACATACAAGACCTCGGTCGTGGACTATGTTATCGTCGGTGTGTACAAATATGAGATATCCTCACTCCTGAGCGGAATGAGCGATGCTCTGGGCGGAGACACTGACAGCTGGAACAATGAGGTATATATCCCCTACTCGTCCTACAATCGTATGAACGGTGATACGGATGACCTCACGATGTTTTTCTATGCAAACACATACAACGGCGTGGATGCTGAAGCTCTCTGCAAAAAAGTAGAGACATACATCAACAATACATACTACAGAGACAATGACTCATTCAAGGTCATATATCAGACGATGGAAGCACAGATGGGCATGATAAACCAGATACTCGGCACAGTAAGTGCTGTCATATCGGTCATAGCGGGCATATCCCTTCTCGTCGGCGGTATCGGTGTCATGAACATCATGCTGGTATCCGTGACCGAAAGAACGAGAGAGATCGGTGTCAGAAAGGCGCTTGGTGCTCCCAACTCCGCTATCAGGACGCAGTTCATCGTTGAGTCTATCATAATCTGCCTTATCGGCGGTATCATCGGTATAGGTCTCGGCATAGGCATAGGCAATCTCGTAGGACTTGTAATGGGCTCTGTGGCAGCTCCCAGCATCGGCTCGATAATCCTAGCGGTATCCTTCTCAATGGCGATAGGTGTATTCTTCGGATACTATCCTGCAAACAAAGCCGCAAAGCTTGACCCCATCGAGGCACTCAGATACGAATAATTGCATATAAATCAATGTGCATATGCCTGTTATTTAGTGGATTTACATAATTTTTGAAAAAGCTCTTGCATTTTTACCTGATTTATGGTAAAATCGATATGTTGTAGATTTGTCGGTATCCGTAAGATCAGCGGATACAGGCACAAAAGCAAACGCTTTAAAAGGAGGTGCAGCCCCATGGCAAAATGTGACATCTGCGGAAAGGGCGTTACTTTCGGTATTAAGGTCTCCCACTCGCATCATCGTTCCAACAGAGCTTGGAAGCCTAATGTTAAGCGTGTAAAGGCTATCGTAGACGGTTCTCCCAAACATATCCATGTTTGTACGAGATGCCTTCGTTCCGGTAAGGTGACACGTGCTAATTGACAGGTGCTGTCATTAGCTTAAATAACCGAATTGTACGTACAATGAAACGCCTGCCCTTAGCGGCAGGTGTTTTGTTTATCATATATTAGCTGTATATTACTATTGTATACGATTTAATTATAAATACATATTACAAATACTGCATATTTACAATCCGTGTATTGATAAAACACACAAACAGAAGTATACTCAATTGTAGAAAATAAACGAAAGGGATGATGAGATGCCCGCAAACGAAAAGGAAGACGCTTCATTCATGAATAAAGTAGCGACCTTTATCGTGGACAAGCGTAACCTGTTTTTTCTGATATTTATAGCGGCAGGCATATTCTGCCTTTTTTCAAGAAACTGGGTCAAGGTTGAGAACGACATTACAAAATATCTTCCCGAGACAACGGAGACACGCCGCGGTCTTGAGCTCATGGACGAACAGTTCACCACATTCGGCACTGCCGACGTTATGGTGCAGAACATCACCTATGACGAGGCAGAGCGCCTCTGCAAGCTCATTGAGGAGACCGACGGCGTTGAGAGCGTGGATTTTGACAACACAGACAAGCATTACAGATCATCGGGTGCTCTCTTCTCAGTGAACTTCACAGGCACGGCAGACGATAAAAAAAGCCTTGATGCCATGAACAGCATAAAAGAGCTGTTGGAAGGATACGACACATACATATCCAGCGAAGTGGGAAATGATGCAGGTGCGATGCTCGATCAGGAAATGAACATCGTCACGCTTGTGGCGGCTGTCATAATCGTGGCAGTGCTCACATTCACGTCAAAGACCTTTGCGGAAGTACCCGTACTGCTGATAACGTTCATCACGGGAGCGATCCTCAATATGGGCACAAATTTCCTGTGCGGCACTATTTCATTCATTTCCAATTCCGTTACGATAGTGCTGCAGCTTGCTCTCGCCATCGACTACGCTATCATACTGATACACCGCTACACTGAGGAGCATGAGCATCTTGAACCGAGAGAGGCGTGCATCACGGCGCTCAGCAAGGCAATACCCGAGATATCCTCATCGAGCCTTACGACGATATCGGGACTTGCCGCCCTTGCATTCATGCAGTTCAAGATAGGCGAGGATCTGGCGATAGTTCTCATCAAGGCTATCATGCTGAGCCTTATCTCGGTATTCACACTCATGCCGGGGCTCATAATGCTGTTCTCCCCTCTTATCGACAAGACCAAGCATAAAAACTTTGTCCCCTCCATATCCGCAGCAGGCTCCTTTGCCTACAAGACAAGATTCGTTATACCGCCTGCGTTTGCGGTGCTGATGGTGTTCGGCTTTATCTATTCAAACAAATGCCCCTATGCCTTCGGCACGTCGGATCTGCCTACCCCAAGGCTCAATGATACACAGATAGCCGAAAACAAGATACACGACACCTTCGGTAAGACTAATCTGCTGGCGCTTGTTGTTCCCTCCGGCGATTATCAGTCAGAAGCAAGGCTCATCGCCCACCTCTCTGTCTGTGACGAGGTAGAGAAGGTCGTAGGCCTTGCAAATCAGGAAGCCGTTGACGGGTATATGCTCACTGACAAGGTAACACCGAGACAGTTCTCGGAGATAGCGGGGATAGACTATGAGGCGGCAGAGATAGTATACGCCGCATACGCCGTCGATCAGGAAAATTACGGCGAAGTTGTCAACGGTCTGTCAGGCTATAAGGTGCCGCTGATAGACATATTCCTTTTCACCATAGATGAGGTGGACAAGGGGTATGTGGAGCTTGAACCCGATCAGCAGAAAACTCTCCACGACCTGAAAAGCACGCTTGACAGAGCGCTCCTTCAACTCAAAAGCGATGAGTACACCAGAATACTCCTGTACCTTGACCTGCCGGAAGAGGGCGAAGAGACATTCGCATTTCTCGACAAGATACATGAGGAGGCAGAGAGATATTACCCTGCCGACCAGATACTCTGTGTGGGCAACTCTACAAGCGACAGGGATCTGTCAGCTTCATTCGCAACCGATAACATAGTCCTCAGCATTATAACGGCGCTGTTTGTCATAATAGTACTGCTGTTCACGTTCAAATCCGCAGGTCTGCCCGTTCTGCTCATAGCAGTCATACAGGGCAGTATATGGATAAACTTCTCGTTCCCATATTTTCTGAATACAAAGCTTTTCTTTCTCGGTTATCTCATAGTCAGCTCCATACAGATGGGCGCAAATATAGACTATGCCATAGTTATTTCAAGCCGTTTCATGGAGCTGAAAGAAAACCGAACCTCATTGAAGCGAGTAGTTACAGACACACTTAATCAGGCATTCCCAACCATAATCACATCAGGCGCTATACTGGCATCTGCGGGCGTGCTGATAGGCCAGCTCTCCACCGACGGCACTATCTCCGCCATAGGCGTGTGCCTCGGCAGGGGTACGATAATATCCATAGTGCTTGTTATGGCGGTGCTGCCGCAGATAATGCTCATAGGTGCGGGGCTCATCGACAAGACCTCCTTCACCATGAGACACAGGGAGCGGCAGATCGTGTCAAGCGGCAGGATAGCCGTCACAGGCATGATACACGGCAATGTGAACGGCCGTATCGACGGCATACTCAACGGCATCATAACAGGTGATGTGGACGCAAGGATAGATAAGGTCGTATCTGACAGTGACAGAGAGGGGGCGGCTGAACATGAATAAGAATATCAGAAGGATAGCCTCATTCTGCGCTGTGCTCGCCTGCCTGCCCGTGACCTCCGCCTATGCCCGGACACCACAGTATCAGTCTGAAACGGCACTTGAAATATCAGCCGATAATGTATATCATATCTCATCCGGAGCGGATTTTCTGGTCTTTGCCACGCTGTGCACCCTTGACTCATATTCAAAAGGCAAGACCTTCGTGCTCGACGATGACATAGTCCTGAGCGAAGGCACATTCATGCCTGTGCCTTCTTTCAGCGGCACATTCGACGGCGGCGGACATAAGATTAGCGGCTTTACTCTGAAACAGGACTGTTCATCCTGCGGTCTGTTCAGATTTGTGGAAAAGTCCGGCAGGATAAAGGATCTTAATGTCGATGCAAGGATAATACCCACAGGCACTTCCGAAAAATGCGGGGGTATAGCCGGCGTAAACAGAGGTGTCATCACAGGCTGTACATTCAGCGGAGAGATAAACGGCAAACGTATCATGGGCGGCATCGCCGGCGTGAATGAAGAAACGGGCATGATAGCCTCCTGCACATCTGAGGGCACTGTGACCGCAGAGCATTATTCAGGCGGCATCACAGGCTATAACAGCGGCTTTGTCATCAGGTGCGAGAACAAGGCCGATGTCAACACCACTCCTCTTGACATAGCCATAGGGCTTAATACCATAGATGTGAACGACCTCACCTTTGAAAAGCTGACATCCGCCGAGAGCATTGCGGCTATAAGCGATATAGGCGGTATTGCAGGCTTCTCCGACGGCACTGTGACCGACTGCACCAACAAGGGCAATATAGGATACCGTCATACGGGATACAACATTGGCGGCATATGCGGAAGACATTCCGGATATGTCAACCGCTGTGAAAACAGCGGCACTATAAACGGCAGAAAGGATATCGGCGGGATAGTCGGTCAGGCAGAGCCGTACACATCCCTCATATTCTCTGACGGCTCACTTCAGATACTCCGTGACAGGCTCTCGGAGCTGACAGACACGGTAGATACGGCGATAGTCCATGCCGACAGCAACACAGACAACATATCATCCACGAGCACGGATCTCAACCGCACACTTGACGAACTGCGAACAGCCGCCGACCATTACACAGACATCGCAGACGGCATAATAAATGATGACATTGAGACCATAAATGAGCTGTCAGCCCGCATATCCGACCTAATCGACAGGACCGAGCCTGTGGCCGAAAAGCTGGAAAATGCGGCGGACAGCTTCACCAATGCTCTTGGCTCGCTCTCCCGTGCGGCGGATATAGTCCGTGAATATTCGGGGGATGCCGACAGTGCGCTTGATATACTGCGTCCCTCCCTTGATGATATGTCATCAGCGACAGGTTCACTCAAAGACAGCGTCTCCTCGCTCACAGAGAGCGTATCTTCCGTCAAGGATGCACTGGGCGACCCCGATAAGCTGAAAGAGCGACTTAAAGAAACAGAGGACAGGATAGATGGCGTAAGGTCTGACCTGAAACGGATTTCGGATGATGCAGATGCACTCATCGCAGGAATCACTGCAAACGGAGGCCATGAGCTCGACAGACTGAAAAGCGCCCTTGAAAAAATAAGCAGGGGCGCAAACAGGATATCGGAAGACCTTGAAACATCCGGTGCGGATGTTGATAAGCTCCGTCAGTACGCAGAGAACGGCGAACTGGATTCACCCGACGACTACAAGGCAGTACTCGACAGCCTGCTTACCGCCATGACGGGAAACGGTGCGGCAGAGCTTGCTCAGGGATTCTCGGAGCTGACCTCATATGCGGCAGACATGATAGACAGCGAGGCCGCAAGAAATCTGTACAGCTCCGTACAGCGAGTACAGGCGGATATGCAGGCAGGCAAGGACAGACTGACCCTGACCGAGCGCACAGACGCCGAAAAGAGAGCCGACAGAGAACGCCTTGACGCCAGCATAGACAGCATATACAAAGCCTTCGACTATCTTGAGGACTCGGGCAAAAGCGGAGAGAGCGCAGGCAGCAGCACAGAACAGATGATAGCCGAGCTCTCGGAGGCGTGGGATTATCTTGAAGCGTCTGATGCCGATCTCACCGAGGCTATCGCCGAGGTAAAGGATGCTCTTGACAGCGGTTCGGAGGGAAGCGGATCTGTACATGAAGCCATTGCGCTCATACACGATATATCGGACGATATGAAAAACAAGTCTGCCCTTGTATTCTCGGGAGCGGGTGATGATCTGCGCTCTGCCCGTGAGGACATAACCTCCCTGTCGGGCGACCTTCTCACACGCATAGAGGAGCTAAATACCGTCAGCACAAGCTCCGCAGGTGTGCTCGCTGACGACCTTGCGGCAGTAAACAGCAAGCTGTCGGAAGTCTATGATGCAGTAATGGACATTGCCGACGATCTTAACGGAAAGACCGCCGATATAGACAACTACACCGAAGATATCTCCACAGAAGACACCGTAGGCAGGTCCGACGGCAAAACAGCCTCATGTGTCAACACCGGCGAGATAAACGGCGATATAAGCGTCGGCGGCATAGCCGGCACAATGGCCAAGGAAAATGCCCTTGACCCCGAAGGAGACCTTGAGACCAGCGGCACACGCTCTTTGGACTTTGTATACAAGACCAAGACCGTTGTCCGTGACTCGGTAAATCACGGCGCCGTAAGGGGCAAGCGGGACTATATAGGCGGCATCACGGGCGATATGTCGGCAGGTGCTGTCATATCCTGCCTTGACACAGGCAATATTTCATCCGAGGACGGCGGATATGTCGGTGGCATAGCAGGCAGGAGCAGCATGGGCATATATTCGTGCAGTGCTGTCTGCTCCCTTTCGGGCAATGACTATGTGGGCGGCATCACGGGCATGGGCAAGGATATATACGAATGCCGTTCCTTCGTCGAGCCTGTCGGATATAATGAGTTCTGCGGCTCTGTTGCAGGCTTTGCGGACGGTGAGCTAAAAAACAACCGCTTCGTTGAGAACGGCTTCGGCGGCAGTGACGGTGTCAGTCTTGAAGGCAAAGCGTATCCCATCACCTTTGAACAGATGATAAGCGAACCCGACATCCCCGATGAGTTCAAGACTCTGAAGATGACCTTTGCAGTCTGCACGGATGACGGCAGTATCACGGATACAGCGGCGATACTGCGCATCCCCTACGGCGGAAGCATCACTGATGACATGATACCAGCCGTACCCGAGAAAACGGGATACTTCGGCAAATGGGCAGACTTTGAGCATGACAACATCCTTTTCGGCAGTATCATAAAGGCTGAATACTCAAAGCTTCTGACCTCTGTCGGGTCTGATGAGCGTGACGAAAACGGTCTGGTCAGGGTCATCGCAGAGGGCTCTTTCACGGATGATGACAAAGTGACCATAAGCGGCTCAAACGGCTCGTATCACATAACTCTCCCCCGTGACACAGACACAACGGTACGCTACCTGCCTGACGGCGACCCGAAAAAGACAGAACTCTATTCCGGTTCGGACAGGCTCGATACCGAGATCGACGGCAGATACCTTGTCTTCACCGCTCACTCGTCACAGACAGACATAACGGAGAGACAGAAGCCCTCTGTCCTGCCTTATTATGCGGCTGGCGGAGGAGTGATACTGCTTCTCGTCACAGCGGCAGCGATTATCCGAAAGAAGTGCCGGAAAAAATTTCACTGATACTGACGCAACATCCCCGTGTAATATATGCACGGGGATTTTATGATATGCATATTGCACAGAT
This sequence comes from Oscillospiraceae bacterium, assembly GCA_018110925.1. Taxonomy (GTDB): domain Bacteria; phylum Bacillota; class Clostridia; order Oscillospirales; family Ruminococcaceae; genus Huintestinicola. Next base: position 47,760 of record JAGAZJ010000034.1, read on the forward strand.
TTTTCAGATATTGCTTTACTTATCAGAAAAAACGTGATATAATAACATCGTATTGTTTACTGATACACTTATACTTTTAGTTTTCATATATCGGTTCATCTATGAAAGGGAGAACGACCATGTATTCAAAAATCGGATTTGACAACGAGAAATATCTGAAAATGCAGTCTGAACACATCAGAGAACGCATATCCCAGTTCGGTGACAAGCTCTACCTTGAATTCGGCGGCAAGCTGTACGACGACTTCCACGCATCAAGAGTGCTTCCCGGCTTCAAGCCTGACAGCAAGCTGCAAATGCTCTTTCAGCTCAAGGACGACGCTGAGATAGTAATAGTTATCAATTCCGATGATATAGAGAAAAACAAGGTCAGGGGCGACCTCGGCATCACATACGATGTTGATGTCATCCGTCTGTACAACATCTTCACCAAAAAGGGACTGTATGTCAGCAGTGTAGTGCTCACAAGATACGATCACCAGCCTACAGCTGATGCTTTTGCACAGCGCCTTGAAGCCCTCGGCATTAAGGTATACCACCATTACAGCATCAAGGGCTACCCTTCCGACCTTAAAAATATCATCAGCGATGAGGGTTACGGCAAGAACGACTATATCGAGACCACCCGAAGACTTGTGGTCATCACGGCTCCCGGCCCCGGCAGCGGCAAAATGGCGACCTGCCTGTCTCAGCTTTATCACGAGCACAAAAGGGGCATCAATGCAGGCTACGCTAAGTTTGAGACATTCCCCATATGGAACATTCCCCTCCGTCACCCTGTAAATATCGCATATGAGGCCGCAACTGCCGACCTCAACGATGTGAACATGATCGACCCATTTCACCTTGAAGCCTACGGCAAGACAACTGTCAACTATAACCGTGACGTTGAGATATTTCCCGTGCTGAATGCCATGTTTGAGAGTATCCTCGGTGAATCCCCCTACAAGTCCCCCACAGATATGGGCGTAAATATGGCAGGCAACTGCATAACAGACGATGAAGCCGTGTGCTATGCCGCCAAGCAGGAAATAATCCGCCGCTACTACATCGCAATGTGCGAATACCGCAAGGGTCTTATCTCCGAGGATGAGGTGACAAAGCTGGAGCTCCTCATGAAGCAGGCTAATGTCACAACCGATGACAGAAAGGTCGTATCCGCCGCACTGGCAAAGGAACAGTCCTCCGGCGGTCCTTCTGCGGCAATGGAGCTGTCGGACGGCACTATCATCACAGGGCGCACGTCGGAGCTTCTCGGCGCAGTTTCAGCGCTCATGCTGAACGCCCTCAAACACTTTGCTGATATAGATGATGCCACACTGCTCATGTCGCCCCACGTCATTGAGCCTATCATGGCGCTCAAGGTCGAGCATCTGGGCAACATAAACCCCAGGATGCACACGGATGAGACCCTTATAGCCCTATCGATATGCGCCAACACCGACGAGAACGCAAAGAAAGCAATGGCTCAGATATCTAAGCTCCGTGGGTGCGAGGTACACTCCACCGTTATCCTCTCCCCCGTGGATGAAAAAATATTCAAGAGGCTGGGCATAAACCTCACCTGCGAACCCAAGTATGAGATCAGCTCGGTCTGATAGTATCACGATAAACAAACGGCATCGGTACTGTTTCGGTACCGATGCCGTATTTTTTATACTAATTTCTGACCGATGCAATTTTCTTCTGACGAAGATAGACGAGAAACAAGCCGCAAATGCTTGAATATATGGAATTTGAGGCTTGGAGATTGTCTATACATCGAGTAAAAATTAGTACTATTTGTCTTTATTCGTCTTCTTCGATGTCATCAAGGATACGTCTTCTGCGGACGAGGAGCGCCAGACCCGACAGCAGCGACACCGCCGTTACCGTCACGGTCACCAGATCTGTGTGTACCCCCGTGGGGATCACGCCCGTCAGCTCATTAGTCACAGCGAGCTCTGTATCTGCCGACATCTCGATCTCCCTTGAAGAAACCGCCTCGGCTTCATTGTCATCCACCTTGAATGTCGTGGTATAGCCCTCGTTTGCTTCTGACACTGTCACCTTTGTTCCCGCAGATACGGTTATCACTACCTTGTCCTTGTGGCTCATGGTGAATGTATCACCGCTTTTCAGTGCGGACGCCTGCTCTTCGTCATTCTTTGTCCAGCTGTATTCCTTGGTAGTATCAGGGTCATCCGTGCTGAATGTGAATGTGAAGCTCTTCGCCTTGTTGCCCATATTGCCCTTTACGGTCTTGGTTATGGTGAGGAGAACTTCATCCTTTACCTTTTCATTTGGGACACTCAGCGTATATACATAGCTGTCATCAGTCTCAACAAGCTGTCCTTCGTACTTATCCTCAATGAGTGACGGAACACCAAGAGGCGATATTCTGAAGATGATATCGGAATCCAGCTTTTCATAATTTGCAGGTGCTCGTACCTCTGTCAGATAATACACAGAACCGTTCTTGCCGGGATTGATCGTCCTGTTGCTGGTGCCGCCGCAAATATAAACGATCCCGTTTTCATCTGTTGTCATGTCTTCAAAGTCTGTCATCGGGTCTTTGTTCTTGACATAACCCATTATGCTTGTACCTACCTGCTTATGCAGTGCAAAATGCGCACCGTCCAGCATTAAGCCGGTCTCTTCATTATCCATCTTTTCAAGCTTGAAATTGAACGGCTTGTTGAACACATCCACATAAGCATCTATGCCGCCCTGTCCCGGCGTATAGTGTGCCCATTTTTTATCACTGGCGTCAACACTGCCCCATGCCGTAGTACCGTCTTCATTGTACAGACTGACGGACTTGTCATTGTTCATGACGAATATAACTTTCTTATCAAGCCCGACATACCCTCTTGGGGCGACAGTCTGTTCAAGGGTGTATTTCTTGTCGCTCTCGATATTATACAGCATCGCTACCAGGCCTGTCTCATCCGATGTGAACTTTCCTATCACCGTGCCGTTCTCGTCAGTTATGGTGAACTCTCCGTTTGCGAGAGGATCGGATGAATCCCATTTGAACAGTCTGACTGCCATGCCGCCCTCACGGGCATTAGTGATAACGTCGGTACGGGTCGATCCTTCGTCAGCACCGGTGTTGTAGGATACTACATAATCAAATGCTTTTCTTTGCTCTTCGCCGACGGGAGTCGCTTCCGCCGTCCTGGTGGCGTTAAGATTGATCTTCCCGCCGTTCTCCAGCTGAGTGATCGTATCATATCCGCTCACAGTGCCGTCTGCGGCGACTGTCAGTGTTCCTGTCAGCTTGACCTCCTTCACTGCATATCCCTCAAGGGTCTTTCTTTCCGCTCCGCCTGATTCGGGCTTTAAGGTTTCCCAGAAATAGCTTGTGCTAAGCGCCGGGGATGCGATCTGCCTTACCGAACCGTTAAGAAGTTCACCGTCCACATACACTGCCACATATATTGGATCGTGGTCTGTGGTGATGGCTAAGTCAGTCCAGTTCTTTTCAACATTTAGACCATAGCCCCTTTTGTTTACAACTTCCATCTGGGGTGTCTGACCTGCTATGACTGTACCGATGTTTTCTGAGTTTTCCTCGCAGAGATACGACGGTACATCATGTGTCTCGTCCTCTACCATATCACCTGTTACACACACATATCCTTTAAGCCCATACCCTGTTTTGTTATCCTCGGTCAATTTGAACATTGAACCAACGGGCAGACCGGGTACACATATGGTAAAGCCTGACGGTATCTTGGATATAGCGCCAAAACCCGATGTGTTTGTGGCTACATCGTCAATGCTAAGACCTTCTATTTCGCCTTTCTCTATTTTTCTGACATTTTCACGGTTGTATTCCAGGTCGGTCGGAACATATCTGCCATTTTCAAATTTGCAAAATCTGTACGGCTTCGGAGACAGCACAAAATATCTTGTCATATCCGCCAATGGAAGTTCATTTTCTTCCATACTGTAAGATGATAGATACAGTCTGAAATCAAATGTTGTATCATCGTCTGTCACTTCATTTTCGTCTTCATCCACAAGCTTCTTTGTTATCAGCAGATCTCTTATCACATCTGCTTTTACGCTGTTATCAAAATTGATAGTAGGTCTTTCTTCCGATGACAAGAGCTCAGATGAATAGCTGAATAACTGATGTGATTCACCCTCTGTTGTAATACTCGGTGTATTTCCGTTAATAGTGACGCTGTCGTAAACAGCTGGGTCAACAGCACATTCCACGATCTTGTACTTAATGGTATTATCGGGGAAAGCTATCTCTGCCTTCTTGTTTGGGTTAATGAAATAAATATTTTTATATGCCTGTTCCTCAGTAAATCCGGGCGGTCTATATGACTGTACGAACCTTACCTGCTGATTTGAATTCTGATAGGACACGTAGATATTTTCATTGTCATTTCCAAGAAGCTTTTCCTCACCTTCGGTTCCATCCTCATTCTGCTCAACATACCATATCTGGAACGGATACTCAACAAAATCCTTGTCGATATACTGTGCGCCTTCACCGCTGATCTCCTTGGATACAACAACATTACCGGGAGTGACCGAGGCAAGGTTGAATCGCATATGCAGATTGGATGCGCCGGCACCTCTTTCCATGTAGAAAACTCTCATGGAATGAGTGGAGTAATCCTTGAAAATATACTGACCTTTTTCATTCTGATCAAACAATTCACCGATTTTTTCGGTTATCTGAGCTTCTGTCAACCCGCGAGAGCGATAATTCTCTTCAAATATCCCCTTCAGTGTTTTTTCCTGGCCGTTTACTTTTACCTCACCGGTACGGAAGTTGACATTTCCTGCCAAAGCAGAGTGGATTCCGCCAAGATCAATTACAAGCTCGCCGTCAACATAAAGCCAGAAATCATCATCACCGGTGAACTCAAAAATGATATCGTGTCCCCATGCATCGAGTCCGCTGACCGTCTGTACAAAAGATGCCTCGAGTTCCATTCCGTTGTAGTAATTCGGTGTATCTTTATTCTTGTCATCAGCTAACAAAAACAATTTCTCGTACTTTCGGGGATCATTTTCATCAAGTTTGCCGGTACCGGAATTATCAGGATCGGCTAATGCCGAATACAAATTCTCACTATTCTTTACAGCATATCTGCCTGCTGTTATCTTATTATACGGCAAAAACTGACCATGCTGCAATGTATATTTCTTGTCTGCATCAGTTGTACCCAACTCTCTGAAAACTGTAAAATCAGTTTCAGACATATTTCCGTTTTCATCGTAAAATGATGCAAAATTCTGACAACTGTCAAACTCAAAATAACCGCTTGATTCATATACACTTTTAATGAACAGATGGTTCACAACTTTAGGATTATTATATAGATTTTTAAGTGAGCCATTGCTGCGTGTCGTCGGATAGTTGTCACTGCCTAAACTGTTTGAAAGCAAACCGCTCTTCTGATTCAGTTTGGTGTATTCATCATTTCCCAAAAAATTGCTCATACTATTTCTGTCACTGAAGTCCTGCATTTTTATAGTGATACCGTACTCAGTATTATCTACGGTCTCAACAGTATGAAGTTCACCCGAGAGATTCAGTTCATCAAGTGTGGCAAAATATATAGGCATACCGACAGACTGAGCGCATGGAACGAGCATCTGTTTATTCACATCATCATTTTTCATAGAAATATAGACATTGAGATCATCGTTCCACTTGATTATATCACTGTAAAATTCACCGTTTTTTCTGCCGGGCATATTTATGCCGAGCGGTTCTTCCGAAAGCACTGTTCCGGCAGTGAACTGCGGCACAAGATACTTTTCGGAATAAGGGTTGTACAGTTCATAGTAATAATTGGGATTTTTTGTCACTGCATCAAGATATTCCGTGAACTCCCATTCCAGCGAGCCTGTGCCGTCGCCGAGCCACAATATCTTGCCGCCGCTTGCATAGCAGGGGTACAGTTCTCCCCTATGGTCTATGGCATATATGTCATACTGTTTGGTATCTTCATTCCAAATCCTTGTATATACTATGACCTTCTGTCCGTTGGGTACATCGGATACACTTACACGGTCGGCTGAATATGTGATGAGGTCTTCATCAGTGAGCGTACCGAAGTCAAGGAAGCTGAGCCATGTTCCCGATGCAGTGCCGTCGCTTCCCATCGAGAAGGTATTGACAGTATTGCCCTCGGTGGGATCGGTGCTTGAAAACGTTACATACTTATCCCCATATTTCAGCTGTATCTTGCCGCTGTTGCCGCCTGTACCGGGTATGACCTTGAATGATGCGGCATTGGCAGCATCGGCAAGTATCAGGTTCTCTCCGTTCACACCGAGATACTTTCCGCTTTCGTCCGACAGTGTATAGAGATCCTCCCTGACATTGTGAAAAGTCCATCTTGTGGTCTCACTGCCTTCATCCACATACAGTGTAACAGTCTCGGTCTCTGCCGTCTTATGGGTAACAAGCTCCACCAGTGAGTGGACACCGACCTGTGTGTCGGAAACAAGAGAATAGCCGTGCGTCCCGCCTGTGAAGTTCATCAGGCCGTATGTATTGCCGTTTAGTGAGTATGGGTCATCATCAACTGAAAACTCAAGCGATATCCACGTCATACCTGCATCATTATTATTTATATATCCTGTTACAGGGCTTTTTTTATTATCATTTTTTGTTTTTGATGTTCTATTCCAATATCCACCTGTAATCTCATCATACACACTTATCAGATTTTGAGCTTTACCATTTTTTTTCAAAGTAAAAACGGTCTTATCATCTTCACCATCAGCAAATTTCAACGCAGTTCTTGAAGTATTGCCAAAACTTCCTGAAACCATTTTTATGTATTTTCTGTTTCCTAACTCATCCAAAAAGTAAATATAGAATTTACCACTTTCTACATCGAAAGTCTCAAAGTATAATTTCTCAGCATTTGAATCGTCTCCTACGGCACTTGATTGTATTCCAGTTCTACCGCCTTGACCTGTAACCTCTGCAATACTTCCTTCAAAATAGTACGGACCACCCCTGTCAGGAGCAGTTGAAGCATTACCCGGCGTACCAACAACAAAAGAAGCTTTTAATCCATTTCCCCCTTCTTCATCGATCAGTTTAAACAAATCTGATGATTCAACGGCCGGAGGACCATCAACTATCTTATACACACTAAACCCGACCGCAGTGAAGCTGATCCTACCCTCAGAGAGAGTAAAACCCGTGATCTCCTCACTCACGCCGTCGTCGGTGATATGGTACACCGCTATGTTCTCTCCGCTGATACGGGGGTCGGTTATCTCAACGCTTATGGGGCGCTGCTCGTCGGGCTGATACTCGCCGTCGGGAGCGTTTATGGTGATGTCATATGCCGCAAGGGTGGTGGTGTCCTCATCGTCATCGGCGGCGGCATCTGCGGTCACATCGCTTGCGGTGAATGCCGAGCCCTTGGGCATCATGCCGTCAAGAGCCACAGCCGAAGCCTCATCGGGGAATGCCTTCAGGTTCAGATGACGATATCCCGTGTCCTTGACAAGAGCCACGCCCGATGCATCACCGGCTACGGGGCACAGTCCGCCCCCCGCGGTGATATCCTCGATTATGACATCCTTTGCGGCATTGTCATAAACGGAATAGATACCGATGCTCTCGCCCTTGGGAAGTTCTGCGCCCTCGGCAAGAGATGCCTTTACCCAGAGCTTTTCGGGTCTCTCGGTGAAAGACACGGTCTTTACAGCCTCAAAGCCCTCCTCGGGCACGGCTATATCTGTAAATGAGCTGTCGGTCTTAGCCTCGTCAAAGCTGTAAACGCTGAATTCAAGACTGTCTGTTGTCTCTGATGCGATAGTGTGCATCACACTGCCGAAACCGTATACCGAGAAGCCCGATGTCTCAAAGCTTATCACCGCATCATCGGTGATATTGCTCTTTACCTCCTCTGCGCCGTCACCGGTGAAGTGAACGACCCTGAGCGCCTTTGCCCCTTCCTCCACGTCAAGGAGCTCTGCCGTCACGAATACGGGGGCTTGCGGCTCGATCACCTTTCCGTCGAACATTATCGACAGGTCAAAGAACTTTGCGTAGTATACCTCATCATCTTCTGTCCAGCCCAGTGTCTCGGCAGTGCCGGGGAGGTATTCCTCGGGATCGGCCCACCATGCACGCAGATATGCGCCCGCAGGTATGCCTGCCTCGTCGCCGTATTCAACGGTTATCTTGTATGTTGTGTCTGCAATGCTGACAGTGCCCTCTATGGTATGCTCCACCACCGCATAAACGGAGAAACCCTCCGCCGCAAAGGACACACTGCCGTCAGACACCTCACAGAGCACCTCTGTAACAGTGCCGTCGTCGGCTATATGAACGACCGTGAGTTTGCCGCCCCTCTCAGCCGCCTCAGCTATCGCAGGGGATGAGAGCACTACATCCACGCTCTCGCCTTCGCCGGGCTGAAACTCGCCCGCCGCGGAATTTATGCTGATGTCATATGCGAATACCACGTCCGTAATGGGCACGGTCTCTGTCTGCGTATCATTCTCTATCTTCTCTTTTACCTCTGCCGTTTCAACGGGCTGTGCGGATATCTCCGCCCCGTCGGGGAGCATACCGCTGACACTGAGGACAGCCTCATCGTCCTCTCCTCTGAAAGATATCTCCTGCTCAGAGGGCAGTATCTTCACAAGGGCAACGCCCTCCCAATCCGAGAGGGATACTTCCGTTTCCAAGCCCACCTCGGGGGATACTGCAATAGCATCCTCAGACAGCACACCGCCCTTTATGCCGTACAGTGCCGTCATTTCACCGTTATTTATCTCGGGAAGCTCCTTTACCGCAACAATGACGGTCTTGGCGCCGAGCTCCGACTGTGTGAAGCTTGCCGCCGCCATGATCTCTTTGCCCTCGCCGGCGGTCACTGCCGTTCCTGTGATGAGCCCGTCTGTGATACCGCCGTCAGCCGCTTTGATATCAAGATATGTCTCATACCCTATCGTTCCGGACAGCACACCTGCATCATCTGAGACCTCACCCGTCTGAACAGGCATCACTGCAGGCTCCTCCGCAGCGGTAACTGATGTATCGGCAGCCGTTTCAGCTGTATCGGAAGCTTCGGAAGCAGTCACGTCAGCTGTTTCCGCAGGAGCTGTCTCCGAAGGGGTTGTTTCTGCCAAAGCTGTTTCGGCAACAGCGGTCTCCGATGTTGTTCCTTCCGCTGATAATTCTTCCGCAAACACCCACGCCGACGGTGTCAGTGCGGTAATGGTAAAAGCAAACGCAGTCAGACCGCATATTATTCGCTGTTTAAAGCTGATCCTCATGCTCGCCCTTCCTTTCTTTTCCAATATATCACGATCCGATCAAGTCGAACCGAATTAATCCGTCATAGTCCGCCCGTTTTATCGGACAGATACTCTATTTTATTATACTACTTCTGCGCTTGTAATAAGTGAACTTTCTGTTAATTTTACAGCTACGATTAATTATTAGTACACAAAAGCAACACAGCAAGTACATTTCCGCAGTATTGTTAACTATTATTTCATATTTTCAAGCCGGATATATATGTTATTCTTTCGTCATTCATTCTTGACAACCAGTGTGATATGGTCTATAATCATTGTAAATGACAGCACAGGGGGGCATGCCATGAAATACGGTGAATCGACCTTTGACATTCTGTATCTGCTATTTGCCGTCATAAGCGGATGCATCATACTGCGCAGAGCCGGCAACAGAGCCTGTAAGCTGATGGGCACGGCGGCTGTCGTTCTCGGGGCGGGCGATGCGTTCCATCTTGTACCGAGAGTGCTGAACTATTTCACAGACAGCGGCCTGACCGCCGCTCTCGGCGTGGGAAAGCTCATAACATCGGTGACCATGACGGTATTCTATGTTCTGCTGTACTTCATATGGGCGGAGTATTACCGCAAACAGTATCATAAGTCACTGACCGCTTCGGTATGGGCTCTGGCGGCAGTGAGGATCATACTGTGCCTGTTCCCGCAGAACGGCTGGCTCGAAAACAGCAGTGACATGACATGGGGCATAATACGGAACATCCCCTTCGTCATCCTCGGCGGAACGATCTGTCTGCTCTATTTCAGACAGCGGCAGAGGGAAGCGGTATTCAGCCCCATGTGGATATATATGCTCTTGTCGTTCATATTCTACATCCCGGTTGCCGTGGCGGCAGGGACAGTACCGATGCTCGGTATGCTGATGCTTCCGAAGACAGTGTGCTATATCCTTATGATATGCGCATTTCTGCGTGCCTCGGCTATGGGCAGAAAAAAATGAGTGACAAGCAGGTGACGATATGCCTTTCAAAATAATCAGAAACGATATAACCAAAGTCAGAGCCGATGCGATAGTCAATGCCGCAAACAGCTCCCTGCTCGGCGGAGGGGGCGTTGACGGAGCCATACACCGTGCGGCAGGCCCACGTCTCCTCGCTGAATGCAGACAGCTTGGCGGCTGTGAGACGGGCGATGCCAAGATCACGGGCGGCTATGATATGCCGTGCAGATATATCATCCACACGGTGGGGCCTATATGGCAGGGCGGCGGTCACGGAGAGCCCGAACAGCTCTATTCCTGTTACAAGACCTCTCTTCGTCTGGCAGAGGAGTACGGATGCGAATCGATAGCATTCCCTCTCATATCGGCAGGAGTATACGGCTATCCTAAGGACAAGGCGCTCGATATCGCATTATCCGCCATAAAGGATCACCTTGATGAACACGACATCGACGTGACGCTGGTTGTATTCGACAAGCAGGCTGTTGTACTCAGCCGTGAGCTGACGGATGACGTGCGCTCCTACATTGACGACAACTATGCCGAAAAGAACGCTGTACCCCGCTCGGAAGCCTTTATGGGCAAACGCTCCGCACGCTTTGACAGAAAATTCTCCATGTCCATGCCGACAGCCGATATTGCAGAGGATACCTGCCTGTGCGAAGCGGCTGTCCCCGACCTGTCAAAGCTCGACGAATCCTTTTCGGAGGCGCTTTTGCGAATGATAGACGAGAGAGGGCTCACCGACCCGCAGGTATACAAAAAGGCAAATATAGACCGCAGGCTGTTTTCAAAGATACGCAGTGACAAGGAATACCGACCCAGCAAGGCAACAGCGGTGGCGTTTGCCATAGCCCTTGAACTGGATATGGATGAGACCGAGAGCCTTCTCGGCAAGGCGGGATACACCCTGTCGAACAGCATAAAAGCCGATGTGATAATAAAATACTTCATCGAACGTGCCGACTACGATATATACACGATAAACGAAACTCTCTTTTCATTCGATCAGGCTCTTATCGGCTGTTGAACTATCCGTAAAAGATGTCGCTTTCAAGGCGACCATATCACCCTCCGTCCGGTGTATCATAGATACATCAAATAACGGAGGGTGATCTTATGAAAAAAGATCTTACAGAAATAGTTTTTATCATTGACGAGAGCGGTTCCATGTGCGACATGACAGCAGACACCATAGGCGGCTTCAACAGCCTTATCGAGAAACAGCGTGCCGAAAAAGGCACTGCGATAGTTTCCGCAGTCCTATTCTCGGACAGGAGCAAGGTGATATATGACCGTACAGACCTTGCGGGCGTGAGAAAGATGACTAACAGGGACTATGTGCCCGGCGGCTGTACGGCGCTCTTTGATGCGGTGGGCTCTGCGGTAAAGCACATAAGCAATGTTCACAAATACGCACGGGATGAGGATATCCCTGAGCATACCCTTTTCATCATCACCACCGACGGAATGGAAAATGCGAGCCGCATATATTCATCAGCAAAAGTGAAGAAAATGATATCCGATATGCAGGAAAAGGGCTGGGAATTTGTTTTCATGGGTGCAAACATAGATGCCGCCGAGACCGCCGAAGAGATCGGCATTTCCCCTGAGACCGCCGTTAACTACCGAAGCGACAAAAAAGGCACCGCAGTGCTGTACGGTGCGCTCTCTCAGGCAGTATCAGACATAAGGCGCGGCAAGGATCTCAGACGCTCAGCCTCATGGCGTGAGAGCGTCGATGAGGATATGAACAGATAAAAGCCGAAGACCCGCGGCATTACCTGACAAGCTCCTCCACAAGCCTTGCGGCATCGCCCACATAGTCGTTGCAGCTTTTTCTCAGCTTGCCGTGAGCCGCAATAAGCCTGCTGCATTCGGTCTGACCGTTCATCTCGGTGAAACGGCGTTCATATTCCTGTACTGCATCGGGTCTGAGCCGTTCAAGCACAGCCTTCCCTGCAAGGAATGCACCGCACTTTCCACCCTCGGAACGGGGCTTGGGTGCTGTCTTCACGGCTTCCGTCTCCGGTATGCCCATTCTTTCGGCATATGCCGCAAATACGGATACAGCGCAGTTACTGCCGTTTTTATGTTTTGTTCTTGCTTTATCTTCGCTCATGATATATCCTTTCATCCGGTCTGTTTTGCGGACAGCTTTTAGAGAAGGCCGACCTCTTCTCACATCCCCTTTGACGGGTCTGCACTCAGCCGCACCGCAGGGTCATAGCCCAGCGATACAAAGCCCATATCATAGGCTGTGCGTGCTGTATCCTACGCAGAGCTCCTGCCGTCGCAGAACTCCGTGTGAATATGTGCCGATGAAAGTATCGTCCCATATTCTCTCCTGTTATTATCCCTGAGCGCCCATCGCCTTTAATGCGCCCAGACTGTGTATCATGACAACAGGGTTTGTATCCTTCTGTGATATCTCTCTGAGCTTATCCGCATATGGTATGACAAACTCAGGTCTTCGTCTGCCGAGTACACGGAATATCTCCGGAGCTTCCATTCTCACCTTGTCATCCTTGTCATACAGCAGTTTACCATATACAGACATATGCCCCTCATAGATATCGGGGTTATTTGTGGCGATATTCTCGGATGCCCATATAAAGCTCAGCCTGACCTTTGGTTCATCATCGTCCGCAAATCGGAAAAGCCCATCCCAACAGGATCTTATGAGTTGAAAGTCACCGCGTCCTATCCTGCCGAGAGCATTGACCGCACGTTCACGAAGCAATGGCACTTCACTCTCGCAGAAAGATGCTATCTCGGTGACATCCCGTATCTCTGCGGGATATTCAAGCCCCATCTCACCAAGAAGCCAGATAGCCTTTGCCTGTATCTTCTCCGAGTCATGGGAGAGCAGAGACAAAACATACGGTATGTTCTCTCTCCATCTGCTCTTGTCCTTAGTCAGTGCGCCGAGCTCTTTGTAAAGCTCTTTCTCGTTCATTGTCATAACCCCCTGTCCCGTATTATAATATCATAACAATATGAATAAATCAAGAGCGGCTTAACCGCCTGTGATCCTTTTGCCTATCCTGAACATCATGATGTGACCGAGCTTCATATTGAGCATCATGGCAGGTATCGTGACTGCAGCTGATATGACCGTGACCGTGTCAAAGGTCATGAGCCCTGCGGTCTTTACAAGCATCAGTATACCTATCGGCAGGCATATCACGCTCGTTATGAGGGACGGAACATACTTGCGGATATAGACGCAGATGCCGATATGCACGACAAAATGCACCGTAAGCCCGAGAAGCATACCGTACCACGCTCCGTAAAGAACTCTGTTCGGGAAGTAGTACGCAAGCACGCTCAGACCGCCGAAGAACAGTATCAGCTGTTCAAATACTCCCACAGCCATACCGACATCGGTGAAATCCCTGTATGCAGCGGTAAGTCGTGGATATTTCACGAACACCTCGGGATTGTTGCGGAAAAACCAGCCGAAACCAATGATCTCCTCAAAATCATGGAATAAGTAGATGAGGGGCAAAAGCAGAATGTAGTCCTTCATGATTAGCTCCTTTCAAAAATGTCACACTTGTGTCTTTTATGATCTTATGTTATAATATCCTCAGTGAAAAGTCAATACACACGGCAAAAGATACACCATTTTGCAAAAATGTGTCACTTTGGAGGGATCAGAATGACAGAAACAACTAATCCGTCGGCATTACGTTCGCAGAAGGAAATAACCGATGCTCTTATCACGCTCATGAAAAAATACCCGTACAGCGAGATAACAGTGAAGCAGATAATACTTGAGGCACGTCTCGCCGGAAAGACCTTTTACCGCAACTTCACATCAAAGGACGATGTCCTCATGTCGCTGATAAAATGTATACTGCTCGATTATTTCAGCATCGTCAACAATGCGGAGAGCGACGTGCTCACCACGATATTCTCATTCGCCGAGACTAACAGGGAGCTTCTTTCACTGCTTGACAAGAACGATATGCTCTATTTGCCGATGCAGTACATGAATGAGTCCATACCGTATATAGGGAACAATCAGAATAAAGAAATGAACCCTTTTGTGAAGCTGTTTGACGGCCTTGAATCCGACTATCTCATAGCTATGAACACGGGCGCCGTGTGGAACGTTATCTCTCTCTGGATACACAGAGGAATGACCGATGACACCGCATATGTCAGGGATAATATAAGAAAATATATCCGCAGGATATCAGATATGTAAAAATTCTGCGCATGATTATATCATTTGTTCACAAACAGTGTGCAAAATCATTGACTTTTTCGTAACGGTATAGTATAATCAACAGTATAGGTTTAAAAATGCGCAGTACTTTTTGTCATTTGTGCATAAGCTGACTGTAATACTCAGAGCATTGACAAACATATACCGACAAGCCGTAAAGGAGGCTTTTTATGAGAAAGCTGGCAAGAAGAGGGAATATGAATGAGCGCATAGATGTGGTGCTCCATAAATTCCGCTCAAGGATGAGTTCATATCCGCCCGGAATGTGTCCGTTGGTGCTTTACCGTTCGCTGTTCCAGATCTCGATGAACCAGACCTGCGGCAAGTGTGTACCCTGCCGTGACGGTCTTGTTGAGGTTGACAGACTGCTGCTCAGCATCCTGAACGGCGATGCGGATGACAGCACGCTGTCCGAAATGGAGAGCCTGTGCCGGATGATAGCACGCACAGCCGACTGTGCGGTGGGCGTGGTTGCGGCGAACCTTATACTTGACAGCCTTACCGAATTTGCCGATGAATACGAGAGCCATATTCACAGCAGAAAGTGCGTCGAGAACGTCACTCAGACGATACCATGCGTTACACTGTGTCCTGCCCATGTGGATGTACCGGGCTATATATCCCTAATCCACGCTGAGGACTATGAGGGCGCAGTAAAAAAGATAAGGGAGAAAAACCCGTTCCCCACCGCCTGCGCAATGGTCTGTGAGCATCCCTGCGAGCGCAAGTGCCGCCGCAGGATAATAGACGATGCCATAAACATAAGAGGACTCAAAAAATATGCCGTCGATATGGTGAGTGCCGACAAGGTGGACAATCCCCCCCGAAACGTCTGTACGGGCAAGAGCATCGCAGTCATAGGCGGCGGTCCGTCAGGACTTACAGCGGCGTATTTTCTGGCGCTCATGGGTCATCATGTGGATATATATGAGGAGCACGAAAAGCTCGGGGGTATGCTCCGCTACGGTATACCCGAATACAGACTGCCCAAAGTCCGCCTTGACGAGGATATAAAAGCGATACTCAAAGCAGGCGACATAGATGTAAAGTGCTGCTGCAAGGTAGGCAGGGACATTGATTTTGACGATATACGCACTTCACACGATGCGGTATATATGGGCTTGGGGGCACAGCTCGGCAACCGTATGCCCATGGATGGTGCCGACGGCGGAAACGTCGTCCCTGCGGCAGACTTTCTCCAGCTTGTGGCAAACGGCAGTGCTCCCGACCTTACAGGCAAGAGGGTCGTGCTGATAGGCGGCGGAAACGTCGCTATGGATGCGGCACGCACGGCTATACGCCTCAAGGCAAAGACCGTCCATGTATTCACGAGAAAGCGTGACGACTACACCGCCCTTGCAAGCGAGATAGAAGCGGCTATGCAGGAGGGAGTGCGTTTCAGGACACTCCTCAGTTTCCTGAACATAGAGCTTGATGACAACGGCGACGTCCATGCCGTATGGCTCCAGCCCGAGATAGTCGGCGAATACGACAAAATGGGCTTTGTCACCACGGAGCATTCAAGCAACTACCCGTACCGTTTTCTCTGCGATTATCTGATACTCGGCGTAGGTCAGAGAAGCGACGTGGCAGTGTTTGAAAAGTCCGGCATACCCACGGTGAGAAACAGGATAGATGCCGATGTCACCTGTGAGGTAAAGGACACCCCCGGTGTATTCTCCGGCGGAGACTGCGTAACAGGTCCGTCAACGGCTATAAACGCCATTGCCGCAGGACAAGTGGCGGCTTTCAACATAGACGAATATCTGGGCTATCACCATAAGGTGATAAGCGACACTCCCCTGCCTGCGGCGGTGCCCGACCCGTGCATACCCACAGGGCGTGCCGAGATAGAGGAGAAGGACCCATTTGAACGCAGAAAGAACTTTGACTTTGTTGAGCTCCCCATGACCTATGAGGAGGCAATGCGGGAATCCGGCAGATGTCTCAGATGCGATCACTACGGCTGCGGAGCCATGACAGGAGGCAGAGGCGAATGATCACCATAAACGGAAAAACTGTGAACACCTCCGAAAATATGACCATACTCGATGCGGCAAGGGCTAACGGCATAAATATACCCACCCTCTGCTACATGGAGGGCGTGTCGGACATCGGTATGTGCCGCCTTTGCGTTGTCGAGGTAGAGGGCTTCGGCAATTATCTGCCCGCCTGCCGCACGAAGGCTCTTGACGGCATGGTCATCACCACGGAAAGCGATGAACTGACCGCATACAGAAAAGAGATGCTGGGGCTCATACTGTCAAATCATCATCTTGACTGCATGAGCTGCCCTGCAAACGGCACCTGCGAGCTTCAGGACCTGTGCAACAGATACGGGGTCAAGAAAGCTTCATACATCGGCACAAGAGGCAGGATAGAGGAAAAGATGCCCGTGCTGGGCGAAAACCCGTTCATCACATATGACCCCGGCAAATGCATACACTGTCAGAGATGTATCAGTGTCTGTCACAACATAGCCTGCAACGGCACCCTCTCAAACGGCAGGAGCGGCACGTTCCATATGGTGGATGCGCCGTTCGGCAAGGGCTACAAGGTGTCGGGCTGTGAGAGCTGCGGCAACTGTGCGAGCGTCTGTCCCACAGGTGCGCTCACACTCAAAAGAGAAGAGAGCTACCGCAACTGGGAGGTCACGAAGACTCTCACCACCTGCCCTCACTGTGCAACAGGCTGTCAGTTCTATCTTGTGGTAAAGGACAACAGGATAGTGAACGTCGAGCCTGCCAGCGGACCGTCAAACCACAACAGGCTCTGTGTAAAGGGGCGCTCGGGCAGCTTTGACTTCGTACACTCTCCCGACAGGCTCACAAAACCGCTTATAAAGGACAGGGCAACGGGAGAGTTCCGTGAGGCGAGCTGGGAGGAGGCTATATCCTACACGGCAAAGCGCCTTATGGAAATAAAGGAAAAGTACGGCGGCGACAGCCTTGCGGGATTTGCCTGCTCACGCTCCGCCAATGAAGATATCTACATGGTGCAGAAAATGGTGCGCACCTGTTTTGGCACAAACAATACAGACAACTGCGCAAGAGTCTGTCATTCGGCAACTGTCTCGGGTCTGGCAAAGACACTCGGCTCGGGTGCCATGACAAACCCCATACACGACATAACCCACGATGTTGACTGCATCATGCTCATAGGCTCAAACCCCGAGGAAGCCCACCCCGTTGTGGGTATGCAGATAAGAAAGGCTGTAATTGGCGGCACACGCCTTATAGTGGTCGATCCCCGTGATATAGGGCTTACAAAATACGCAGACATACATCTGAAAATACGCCCCGGCACGAATGTTGCTTTTGCAAACGGCATGATGCACGTCATGATAAAGGAAGATCTCATCGACCACGGCTACGTTGAGAACTTCTCCGAGAACTTCGACAAGCTGAAAGATACAGTCGAGAAATACACACCCGAATATGTGGGGGAGATATGCCACATAGATCCCGACAAGCTGGTGGAAGCCGCAAGGATGTATGCCACCGCAAAGAAAGCACCCATAATATACTGTCTCGGCGTTACGGAACATTCCACAGGCACAGAGGGCGTTATGTGTATGTCCGACATGGCTGTGCTGTGCGGCAAGATAGGCAGGAGCGGATGCGGTGTCAACCCCCTCAGAGGTCAGAACAACGTTCAGGGTGCGTGCGACATGGGCGCACAGCCCACGGATTATCCCGGCTATCAGAAAGTGGACAATGACGAGGTAAGACAGAAATTTGAGAAGAAATGGGGCGTGCCCCTGAGCCCGAAACCCGGTCTTAAAGCCACAGAGGTATTCCCTGCGGCGATAGAGGGCAAAATAAAGGGACTGTACATATTCGGTGAAGACCCCGTCGTCACCGACCCTGACACGCATCACATCATAAAGGCGCTTGAGAGCCTTGATTTCCTCGTGGTGCAGGAGCTGTTCATGACAAAGACAGCACAGTATGCGGATGTGGTGCTGCCGGGAATGAGCTACACCGAAAAGGAGGGCACGTTCACCAACACCGAGCGCCGTGTCCAGAGGATACGAAAGGCTGTTTCACTTGAGGGGGATATGCGCCTTGACACGGATATAATAACAGACCTTATGAACGCAATGGGCTACCCGCAGGAGCAGCTCACCGCCGCCCGGATAATGGACGAGATAGCGGAGCTGACGCCGAGCTTTGCAGGCATATCCCACGCAAGGCTGGACGCGGGTGAAACGCTTCAGTGGCCATGTAAGAGCAAGGATCACAAGGGAACGCCCATCATGCACGTCGGTGCGCCAGTGAGGGGCAAGGCACTGCTCTATGCTGTGGACTACAAACCGTCACAGGAACTTCCGGATGATGAATACCCGCTCATACTCACCACAGGCCGCATACTCTATCACTACAATGCGGCGGCGATGACCGCAAGGGTAAAAGGTCTTATGGACATATCGGGCGAGGGCTTCATCGAGATGAATTTCCGTGATGCCGAAAGACTCGGTATAGCAAACGGCGAGCGTGTGAAGGTCATCAGCCGCAGAGGTGAGATAACCGCTTCCGCAAGAGTGGGCAGAAAGGTATCTCAGGGCGAGACGTGGATGCCGTTCCACTTCCCCGATTCACCGGTAAATGTGCTGACAAACGCTGCGCTTGATGAATTTGCCCGCATACCCGAATACAAGGTATGCGCCGTTAGAGTTGAAAAGATAAATGGATAAGATCACGCTTGAAACCGCAAGAGACCTGATACTCTCCCACACCTCACCCATAAGGTCATATGATGTCACTCCCCTTGAAGAGCTGTGCGGCAGGGTCTGTGCAGAGGATGTATACGCCCCCGCAGACCACCCGTCATTCTCCAGATCCGCCATGGACGGATACGCTGTTCGGGCGGAGGATATCAAAAATGCTTCACCCGATAGTCCTGCCGTGCTGGATGTTATCGCCACTGTATACGCAGGCGACCACACCGGCAAGTTTGCTCCCTGCACGGCAGTTAGGGTCATGACAGGGGCGTTTATCCCGCAGGGTTATGACACCGTGGTGATGCAGGAGGATACAGACGAGGGCGAAGAAAGGGTCAGTATATACCGCTCTCTGAGAGCATTCACAAACTACTGCCATGCCGGAGAGGAATTTCACAAGGGCGACCTGCTCATCAGAAAGGGCACTCTGACAGACCGTGTACACATATTCCGTGCGGCGAGCGCAGGTATCGCCGCAGTGCGCACCGTTACTCCCCCCCGTATCGGCATAATAGCCACGGGGAGCGAGCTTGACCTTGCAGGCACACCTCACATAGAGGGGCACATATACAACGGTCTGATGCCGATGCTATGTGCTTCCGTGCAGAGATTCGGCGCCGAATGCGTGTACTGTCTCGGCTGTGAGGACGACACTGTCGACATATCGGAGACGATACAGGGCGTGATCGGCGATGTCGATATGCTCATCACCACAGGCGGCGTGTCTGTGGGAAAGCGTGACCTGATGCCCGATGTATTCGCTGATCTGCGGGCAAAGATACTCTTTCACGGCACCGATATACAGCCGGGTACTCCTACAATGGCAGGCGTATATGACGGCAAGGTGATACTGGCGCTGTCTGGCAATCCCTTTGCGGCGATAGCAAATCTCGACTACTATTTTCCCTATATAATTTCACGTCTGACAGGCTGTGAGAGCCTTCTCACGGAAGAGAAGACCGCTGTGCTGGCGGACAGATACGACAAGGTAAACAGGCTCAGGCGCTTTGTCCGTGCAAGGTTCGCAGACGGCATGGTATACCTGCCGACAGACAGGCACTTTTCATCTGTTGCAGGCAATCTTACGGAATGCAACTGCTACATCGACATACCAGCGGAAACACCGCTGAATGTTGGCAGCACCGTAAACATACGAATAATGAGAAACTGATATGAAAAAGGATACCGTAAAGCTGTCCGTCGGCATACTTGCAGGCGGCAAAAGCTCTCGAATGGGCAAAAACAAGGCACTGATGCAGATAGAGAACGTCACGGTCATTGAGAGGGTCGCAAGGGAACTGAGCGGCTTCTCTCAGGTCGTCGTCTCTGCCGCCGACAAGGGTGAGTATGAATTTCTCGGTCTGCCCGTGGTATATGACGAGAACAGGGATATAGGACCTGTGGAGGGTCTGCGCCGTGTACTGACAGAGGCTGATAATGACTATGTCTTTGTCTGTGCGGCAGATATGCCCAATATCAGGAAAGAGCTTGTAGACTACATTGCGCAGTTCATATGCTCTGACTACGACTGCTATGTCATCACTGACGATGAACATATGCAGCCCCTTTGTGCTGTCTATTCAAAGAGGGTACTGCCTGTCATAGAAAAGCTCATCTCGGAGGGCAGATACAGGCTCCGTGAGATATTTGCACTGTGCCCCACGAAATTTATCCCGCTGGAATACTCATGCTTTGACAAAAAGGCCG
Organism: Oscillospiraceae bacterium; assembly: GCA_018110925.1. Classification (GTDB taxonomy): domain Bacteria; phylum Bacillota; class Clostridia; order Oscillospirales; family Ruminococcaceae; genus Huintestinicola. The sequence continues at coordinate 68,673 of JAGAZJ010000034.1, forward strand.
TGAGGAACATAAACACCAAAGAGGACTATCTGGAGCTGATAAAGCCCCTGGTATTCTGTGTCAGCGGATACTCCGACAGCGGCAAGACATGGCTCATTTCACGGCTCATAAACGGATTTATCGCAGACGGATACAGCTGTGCGGCGATAAAGCATGACGGGCACGATCACTTTTCAGATCTGCCCGACAGTGACACCGACATATACACACGGTCGGGAGCACACTGTTCCGCTGTGTTTTCGGATACAAGATACTCTGTGCATTACAGAAAAAGCACCACGCCAGACGAGCTTATCATGGGCATAAAAGCTGTATGCTCCCCCGATGTGATAATAGTCGAGGGGCTGAAAGGCTCTGACCTGCCCAAGATAGAGGTCATACGCAAGGGTATCTTTGAAAAGAGCGTCTGTGATAAAAAAACGCTCATCTGCGCCGTATCAGACTGTATCCCCCCCGAAGTCGTCTGTACATCGTATGGCTGTCCCGTTTACGGGTTCGATGACATCGGGGGCATTATTATGTGCGTACTACGATATTTCGGAGTTGATGTCAATTGAAACTGATAAGAACCGAGGATGCGGCAGGGCATATTCTGTGTCACGACATCACACAGATAATCCCGGGCGTAAAAAAGGGGCCTGTGTTCAAAAAGGGTCACATCGTCCGTGAGGAGGATATACCCGTACTTCTCTCATGCGGAAAGGAAAACCTGTATGTGTGGGAAAGGAAAGAGGGCATACTTCATGAGGATGAAGCGGCTGAGATACTGAAAAATATATGCATCGGCAGTTCTGCGGAGTTTGACTTCTCTCCGCCGTCCGAGGGCAAAATAGAGATAAGAGCCGCTGTTGACGGACTTCTGAAAATACGCCGTGATGCTCTTCTTGCGGTGAATTCACTGGGCGGGATGATGATAGCATCGGTACACGGTGACTTCCCCGTTAAAAAGGGCGATAAGACAGCCGCAACCAGGATAATCCCCCTCGTTATCGAAAAAGAGAAAATGGACAAAGCAGTGCAGACGGCAGGAGATATACCGCTGTTTGGCATACTGCCTTTCAGGATAAAAAGAGCAGGGATCGTCACCACGGGCGGCGAGGTATACAAAGGGCTTATCGAGGACAAGTTCGGTCCTGTGCTGAGAGCCAGGCTCGCCGAGTACGGTGTTGAAGTGACCCGTCAGATATATTCCCCCGATGATACCGACACCATAGCCGCAGGGATAAGAGAACTCATCGACGGCGGAGCCGGGATGGTGCTTGTCAGCGGCGGAATGAGCGTTGACCCCGATGACAGGACACCCGGAGCAATAAAGGCTGTTGGAGCGGACATCGTGACATACGGCGCACCGGTACTGCCCGGGGCGATGTTCATGCTCGGATATATCACGGATGGTAAAAAATGCGTACCCGTGCTTGGTCTGCCCGGCTGCGTGATGTACGCAAAACGCACTGTCTTTGACCTTATCCTGCCGAGGGTACTGGCAGAAGATAAACTTAACGAAAAGGATATCGTAAGATACGGTGAGGGAGGGCTTTGTCTCGGATGTGAGATATGCACCTTCCCCCACTGCGGATTTGGTAAATAACTATGCTGACACATATCAATGAAAACGGCGATGCCGTTATGGTGGACGTGACCGCAAAAGACATAACGGAGCGCACCGCAAGAGCCAGCGGCAGGATATACATGAGCCGTGAAGCACTTAACGAGATAACCGGCGGCACTGTGCCGAAGGGGGATGTGTTCGCCGCCGCACGCATTGCAGGGATAATGGCGGCTAAGAAGACATACGAGCTCATACCCCTGTGTCATCCTCTCATGCTGACCAAGGTGTCTGTTGACCTGACACCCGTTAAGGATGATGGTTATATCCTGTGCGAGTGTACCGTGAAACTCACGGGAAAGACAGGGGCTGAAATGGAGGCTCTGACAGGCGTGAACGTGGCTCTTCTTACCGTGTACGATATGTGCAAGGCTGTCGACAGATCAATGACCATAACCGACATCCGCCTTGAAGAAAAGGATGGAGGCAAATCGGGCCATTACAGAAGGAGCAAATAATAAAAGTGGATAAGATAAAAATATGCATTATACTGTTGACTGCCGTTACAGGGCTTTCTGCCTGTTCTCAGGCTGTGCCCGAAAATGCGGCAGACAAGACCGCTCGCAGGGAGATAACGGTGCTTGCCGCCGCATCTCTGACAGATGTATGCGGTGAGCTTCAGGAAATGTACAGACAGAAAGCCCCCGATGTGGACATAGTTTTCTCATTCGGCAGTTCGGGAGCATTGCAGACACAGATAGAGGAGGGCGCACCTGCGGATATATTCTTCTCTGCATCAACAAAGCAGATGGACGCCCTTAAAGGCGAAGGCATGATGAACGATGACAGCATAAAGGAGCTTCTTGAAAACAAGATAGTTCTGGTAGTCCCTGCCGACAGCGGCAAGGACATCACCTCGTTCGACGATGTGGCAACAGACAAGGTATCCATGATAGGTCTTGGCGAGCCGGAGAGCGTTCCCGCAGGGCAGTACGCCGAGCAGGTCTTCACATATCTCGGCACTCTGGAAGAGGTGAAGAAAAAGGCAAATTACGGCACCGATGTGCGCACCGTCCTCTCATGGACAGAGACAGGTAATGTTGACTGCGGCGTGGTCTATACCACCGATGCCTACACCACCGACAAAGTGAAGATAGCAGCAGAAGCTCCGGAGGGCTCCTGCAAAAAGGTCATATACCCTGTGGGTATGGTAAAAAACGCTCCGAACGCAGAGGATGCAAAGACCTTTGAGGAATTTCTCTGCTCTGAGGAAGCAATGGAAGTTTTCAGGCGATACGGCTTTACAGAGGCGGTGAACTGATGGACTGGTCCCCGCTGTGGATATCGCTCAAAATAGCACTGGTATCCACCGCATTCACATTCATATTCGGCATCATAGCCGCAAGGGCGGTCATGTGCGTCAAAAAGATGCGCTTTGTCATAGACGGCATACTCTCTCTGCCGCTGGTACTGCCCCCGACGGTGACAGGCTTTTTTCTGCTGCTGGCATTCGGCAAGAACTCACGGATGGGTGCTTTTCTGAACAGTGTCGGAGTAGACATAATCTTCACATGGCAGGGAGCGGCGATAGCGGCGGCTGTCGCCTCCTTCCCCATAATGTACCGCACGGCAAGGGGCGCATTTGAGCAGGTAGACAGCGAACTTATAGATGCCGCAAGGCAAATGGGCTGCGGCAGAGTGCAGACGTTTTTTTGGGTGTGGGTGCCCCTGTCATGGCCGGGGATAGCATCGGGGCTGACACTGTCATTTGCAAGGGCGCTTGGAGAATTCGGCGCTACGATAATGATAGCAGGCAACCTGCCTGGCAAAACACGCACGATGTCCATTGCCGTATACACCGCTATGCAGAGCGGCGACAGAGAGACGGCATTCCGCTGGACGGCGGTTATACTGATACTGTCGCTCTCGGTGCTTGTAATACTCAATTTCATCACACAGTCAAGATACAGGAAGGATTGACATGAAAGACAGCTTCGGCAGAAAACTGAACTATCTCAGGATCTCCGTCACAGACCGATGTGACCTGAGATGCAGATACTGTATGCCCGAATGCGGCGTAGAGAGCATCCCCCACGGAGAGGTGCTGACCTATGAGGAGACGGCAAGGATAGTCAGGATAATGGCTTCCCTCGGGGTAACGAAGGTACGGCTCACAGGGGGCGAACCGCTCCTCAGAAAGGGCATCACCGACCTTGTCAGGATGATAAGCGGCACAGACGGCATAACCGAAACTGTCATGACCACAAACGGCGTGATGCTGTCGGAAAAAGCCGATGACCTTATCGCTTCGGGATTAAAGCGTGTAAACATAAGCCTTGATACCCTTGACAGGGATGTATTCAGGCGCCTTGCAGGGCGTGACAGGCTTTTGGATGTCACAAAAGGCATGGATGCCGCATACTCGGCAGGGCTCGGAGTAAAGATAAACTGTGTGCCGATACGAGGGATAAACGACACGGGTCTTGCGGACATTGCCCTTATATCAAAAGACAGGGCGATAGATGTACGGTTTATCGAGCTTATGCCCATCGGGTGCGGAGCAGGGCTCAGCGGCATCCCGTCGGGGGAGGTACTGTCATATCTCCAAGAACGCTTCGGGGATTTTGAGCCCCTTCAAAACGATCCGGCATCCCCTGCCGAGCGTTTCAGGTTCGGCGGATTTACTGGCAGCACGGGGTTTATAAGCCCCATGACACATAAGTTCTGCGACCGCTGTGACAGACTGAGACTGACATCGGACGGCTTTTTAAAGCTGTGCCTGCAATACCCCGCAGGCGCAGACCTTAAAACGCCCATAAGGGCAGGCTGTTCGGACAGTGAACTTACAGACATCATACTCGGTGCAGTGAGCAAAAAGCCGTCTGCACACCGCTTCACGGAAGCGGATATGACAGACAGCAGAAAAATGGTGCAGATAGGAGGATAACATGGGCAGGATAACAGCAGTATGCATCTCGGAAAAAAAGGGCACGGTGAAGAAGGACATCGGCAGATGCCTTGTTATAAAGGGCTACGGACTTGCACACGATGCCCACGCAGGCAGTGAAAGACAGGTATCTCTGCTGCCGTCAGAAAGCGTGGAGCGCTTCCGTGAGAGAACGGATGGCAAGGTCTCTCTTCCTGCGGGAGTGTTCGGTGAAAACATACTCACGGAGGGGATAGACTATGAAAAATGTCACGTGGGCACAAGGCTCAGGTGCGGTGAGGTGCTTCTTGAAATAACCCAGATTGGCAAGAAATGCCACACCGACTGCGAGATAAGGCGTATAGCGGGTGACTGCATCATGCCCGGGGAGGGCGTGTTCGCAAAGGTGCTGGAGGGCGGATATATCTCCGTCGGTGACAGTGCCGGGATCGCAGTCTCACGCCCCTTTTCGGTGTGCGTACTGACGGTGAGTGACAGGGCTTTTCACGGTGGATACGCCGATGAGAGCGGTGCTGTCACGGCAGACGTGTGCAGAGAAAGCGGCTTTGAGGTGACAGAGACCGCTCTCTGCGATGATGACGAGAACAATGTGGAAAAAGAGCTTCTGCGCCTGTGTGAGCTGTCTCCCGACCTGATACTCACCACCGGCGGAACCGGCTTCTCCATGCGTGACAGAGTTCCCGAAGCGACCCTGCGCATCGCTGACCGAAACGCAAGCGGCATTGCCGAGGCGATACGCTCATACAGCATGGGCATCACACCAAAGGCTATGCTGTCAAGGGCTGTCAGCGTGATAAGGGGACGCACTCTGATAGTGAATATGCCGGGCAGTCCGAGGGCGGCAAGGGAATGTGCGGAGTACATACTGCCCCACATCAGGCACGGCATAGAGCTTCTGAGAGGAGAGGCGGACAAATGACGGCAACTATCGTATCAGAACGTGTGAACAGGGATAATACCGTACAACAGGTCACATCGGAGTACCTTTGCGAGCATGAGACAGATATACATACCCCATTCGGCATCACAAAGGTGATATGCACCGACAGCGACATCGATGCGCTGGTGGTAGGCAGGCTCTATGCCGACGGACTCATTTCGTCGGCTGACGATGCTGTGATAAGCATATCCCCCGACAGGAAAAGGGCGGATGTGTCTCTCCCCTGCATACGGAAGAATGAGCCGTATATCATGGAGCGTGTAGTCCCCGAAAGCGGGACGGTGTTCATGCTGGCGGATATGTTCGGCAGGGACAGCGGTCTGCACCGCTCCACCAGATCAACGCACAGATGTATGCTGTTACACAGCGGAGAGGTGCGCTCATTTGATGATATAAGCCGCCACAATGCCGTTGATAAGGCGGTGGGCTATGCACTGATGAACAGATTTGATATGTCGGCGTGCATCATGTTCTCATCGGGGCGTGTGCCCTCGGACATGGCACAGAAGGTCATCGCCGCTCACATTCCCGTGCTTGTTTCAAAGGCTGACCCCACCGCACAGGCTGTGGAAACAGCCAAAAAATACGGCCTCACTCTGATATGCAGAGCATGGCCCGACAGCTATGAAGTGTTCAGCTAAAGGGTGTACAGCTTACTTGTTACCGATAAACCTAATAAAAATACAAATGAGCTTGGCACAGCCTTTTGTACCAAGCTCATTTGTATTTTAAGGTTGCTTGCAACAGCCTCATTTACTATACTCACTTGTTTTTTCAAACTTTAATTCTCCATCTCCGTTTATTTCCAGATAGTATCCGTTCTCAATAGAGAAATTAACTGTTTCATTAGTCTTTAACACCGCTACATTCCCTGTTTTCGCCGGTTCTTTCCATCCTTCAGATGTAATACGCGTGTTATCACTGTATGCACAGATCTGTACAGTATACTTTCCGATATTTGATACTTCATATGTCCCTGCCGGAATATGATAAACTACCTTTGTTTCTTCAAATACCGTTCCTGCATTTAATGTATTTCTAAATCCATATTCACCCATAGTACCGGAAGTAATAGTAAAACTAAGATTTTTTGTCTCTGTTTCTCTTGCACCCGATGTTGATCTTGGACCCATACCCATAATGATTATCATTATCCACATCAAAGCGACCAAAGAGTATTTAACAACAGGCTTCATTTTGTCATTACGAACCAATAATATGGTCAACGGTATAGGAAAGAATAATATCCAACCTAAGACCCAGAGCCAAGTATTACCGTTCTTACCGGCACTTTGTGAATTTTTTGCGTTCCATGTATAACCACAGTTTCTACAAAAACCAACCTCCGTGCGAATGATAGTTGTAAATCTTTTCCACCTGATCTCCCCTTGTTTTTCTCTTCTGATCTGAACATTAGAACTATGACATTTTGGACATAACATAACGACCCTCCGACAGTCCTTTTTGAGCTTGTATATAATGCTCTTTCATATAATTTTAGCGGATTTTCCGCTAAAAGTCAAGTGGTTTGTTAACAATAGTATATAATATTATTGCCAAAGTTGAGTGATATAATTAGTGAATTTTGCCAATTATGGAGCAGTGATATTATGTACAAGCGGATCAGAGACCTAAGAGAAGATTCAGATATGACCCAGACACAGATAGCCAAAATACTTAATTGCAGTCAACGAGTTTACAGCAATTATGAAAGAGGTGACTTGGATATACCCACCGAGATATTGATAAAACTCGCAAATTACTATAACGTTTCTGTCGATTATATTCTTGGTCTCTCTGATAAAAAGTAGTTCAGGCTTTTGATTGATCATTTTATTATCAGGAAAAAAATGGCACAAAGCGATCTTAGCTTTGTGCCATATTATTTACCCCTTTATCAGTACTCCGCAATTACCTCTATCTCGGCAAGAACGCCCTTGGGGAGCTTGGATACCTCAACGCATGAACGTGCAGGCTTGTTGGTGAAGTATTCGCCGTATACTGCGTTGAATGCGGCAAAATCATCCATACTGTCAAGGAAGCAGGTGGTCTTGACCACATTGTCAAAGGAGAGCCCTGCCTCTTTGAGTACTGCGCCGAGATTGCGGCATATCTGGTGTGTCTGTGCCTCTATGCCGACAGCATCGACATTGCCGGTAGCAGGGTCAATAGCTATCTGACCCGATGTAAAGAGCAGTCCGCCTGCCTTTACTGCCTGTGAATAAGGGCCTATTGCGTCGGGTGCGTTTTTGGTGTAGATCTTTTCCATGATTATACCTCCGTTACATTATGTTTCTTACTATGAAGCCTTTTCCGCGCAGAGTGTTGATTATCTGCGAGATATGGCTGTGGTTCCTTGTTTCAAGTATCATGCGCAGGTAGCATCCGTTGATGTCCTTGCCCTCGCTGGCTCTTTCATGGTGTATGGATATGACATTCGCACCGAGATCTGCTATGATGTCGGATACGCCCTTGAGCTGACCCGGTTTGTCGATGAGCTCGATAGAGAGCAGACAGGTCCTGCCGGATTTAAGCAGACCTCTCTCTATGACACGGTTGAGTATGGTCACATCTATGTTGCCGCCCGAAACAAGACAGATGACCTTCTTGCCCTCTATGTCGGGTATCTTGTCAAACATGACAGCCGCAACGGGGACTGCCCCCGCACCCTCTGCAACGAGCTTCTGTTGCTCCATGAGAGCAAGTATCGCAGAGGATATCTCATCGTCATTCACGGTCACTATACCATCAACATACTTTTTGCACAGGTCAAAGGTGTGTTCTCCCGGCTCCATTACCTTTATGCCGTCTGCTATGGTCGCAACTGAGGGGAGCCTTTCTATCCTGCCGTGAGCAATGGACTTCTCCATTGACGGAGCGCCCTCCGCCTGAACGCCGTATACCTTCACCTTCGGATTGAGAGATTTTATGGTGAACGCCACGCCGGATATGAGTCCGCCGCCGCCGATAGGCACTACCACCGCATCAACGTCCGGAAGCTGTTCGAGCAGTTCTATGCCGATGGTTCCCTGACCTGCGATGACCATTTCATCGTCAAAGGGGTGGATGAAGGTATATCCCTTTTCATCACGAAGCTCCAGCGCCCTTGCATACGCATCGTCATACACGCCGTCGACCAGGCATATCTCAGCACCGTATGCCTTGGTCGCCTCTATCTTTGAGATGGGGGCAGCATCGGGCAGACATATCACTGAATGTATGCCGTTCCTTGCGGCGGCAAGAGCCACGCCCTGCGCATGGTTGCCTGCGGAGCAGGCGATAACGCCTCTTGCCTTCTCTTCATCGGTGAGCTGGGATATCTTGTAGTAAGCGCCCCTGACCTTGAACGAGCCTGTTATCTGCAGGTTCTCTGGTTTGAGGTACACACTGCATTTATCCGAGATCTTTGCGGCAGGGATAAGGTCTGTGTTCCTTATCACCTCTCTGAGCTTGTAATTTGCGCTGTAAACCATATCGAGCGTAAGCATACTATCTACCTCTTTCTTCACACCGGTCACATTTGTGCCGTCACATGATATACCAATACAAAAAGGCTCATCTCTTTATCAAGAGATGAGCCTTGAAAGCCCACGGTACCACTCTTGTTGCACCTTGCGGTGCCCCTCTGCGCTCTGCTGACACAGAGCCCCTCTGTAACGTGAGGTCACGTTGCCGCTTGAATATCGGCGGCAATGCTGTTAAGGTGATCCAAAATATCCGGCGGCAACCGTGTTTCAGCAAAGCCACGGCTCTCTGTGTACCGTTTGCAGACATTTTCGTCCTCGTCATAGCATTTATGATATCTGTAACTCATTATAGCACAATAAATTTATTTGTCAAGAAGAATTTCAGAGAAAAATTGCCCAAATTTTTCGCTCACTGACCCATGAAAACGAGGAATGCCTTGTAGGTCATGTACACATCCGTCTTAGCGACTATCTCAAAGGGTGCGTGCATACAGAGCACGGGCACACCGACGTCTATGGTGTCTACATCGAGGTTTGCGATATATGCCGCAACAGTTCCTCCGCCGCCGAGATCGACCTTTCCGAGCTCGCCTGTCTGCCATACCACCTCGTTCTTGTCAAGGAGACGTCTTACAGTGCCCACAAATTCTGCGGAGGCATCGGATGTGCCGGATTTGCCCCTTGCGCCCGTGAACTTGGTCACGCAAACGCCGTAGTTGAGGAATGCGGCATTTCTCTTTTCGAGCACGTCGGGGAATGTGGGGTCAAAGCCCGCATTGACGTCTGCCGAGAGGCATTCGGAGCGTGACATGACTGTTCTGCCCTGCTCGCCGAAGCACTCTGCAAGATCGTCTATGAAATATCTGAAATATGCTGATTTAAGGCCTGTGTTGCCGTCGGAACCCGTTTCCTCCTTGTCGGTGAGAATAACGACCGCTGTCCTTTCGGGTGTCTTCTTTATATCCATAAGTGCGCTGAAAGCCGTATATGCGCATACCTTGTCATCATGGCCGTAGCCGCCTATCATACTGCGGTCAAAGCCTATGTCACGGGGCTTTCCTGCGGGCACCGCATCAAGCTCGGCAGATATGAAGTCGTCCTCTGTGATGCCGTACTTGTCATAGAGCAGAGACAGAACGGCAAGCTTTACACGCTCGCTTGCCTCGTCATCCTTAAAGGGCATGGAGCCTATGAGGATATTGAGTTCCTCGCCCCTGACGATCTCGGCAGGACTGCGCTTCATCTGATCCTGTGCCAGATGAGGGAGCAGGTCTGTCACGCAGAACACGGGGTCATTCTCATCCTCACCTATGGTCACTCTTACTGAAGTACCGTCAGCCTTTATGATAACACCGTGGAGCGCAAGAGACACCGTCGGCCACTGATACTTCTTTATGCCGCCGTAGTAGTGGGTCTTGAAGTATGCCATTTCCTCATTCTCAAACACGGGATTCTGCTTCAGGTCAAGTCTGGGAGAGTCGATATGAGCGGCAGATATCCTCACGCCGTCCTTTACGCCCTTTTTGCCTATAAGTGCGAATATGACAGCCTTGCCCCTGTTGCAGAGATACACCTTGTCCCCTGCTTTGAGCTTCATGCCCTTTTCAAAAGGAACATATCCCTTTTTCTCAGCCGCCGCTATGGTGTACTCCGCCGCATCACGCTCTATCTTTGCGTTGCCGAGGAATTCCATATACTTTGCGGAGTAGTCGAATGCTTCCTTTATCTGTTTGTCTGTCATACGCAGTCCGGCGTGCTTCTTCTTTGAGAAGAGCTTGTCCCTGAGCTGCTGAGCCTTTGATGTCTCTGTCTTTGATACTTCTGTCTTTTTAGTAGCCATTTTATATCTTCCTTTCGGTGAAACAGTTAGGATTACCTAACGCATATTATATCACACTTTGAAAGATATATCAAGTATTTTCTGAAAAAGCATCTCGTTTTATGTCTGCTCGTCTGTCTGAACGTCATATGTTATCCCGAGCTTTTCTTCAAGAGCTTCCACTCTGCCTTCAAGTTCACCGATGCGCTGTTCATATGCCGCATCCTTTTCAGCCTCCGCCTCCTTGATCTTGTTTGTGTTGGCAAGGTCGATGGAGAACAGCGCTGTCGCCGCCGCAGCCCAGATTATAAGGCCGACGGTAACGGGATTGAGCCAGCCCTTTCTTTCGGTCTCTTGGTCATAGATAAGCTCGGAGAAGCCCGTATGCTTCAGTGCGGCAGAGAGTGCGAAGTAAAGAGGTATCGCAATAACGCAGGCAAGCACTCCGTTAATGGATGAGGAAACCGCATTAATCCCCACTGCCGCCAGCGCCGCATCAACCGGAGAACCGAGGAGTAGCTTGCCGATGAACGTTTTGAGCAGATAGAGTACGATATATACGACCTGACCCACAACTGCGGCAATGACCGTCGAGACCTTTTCATTGCTCCCTGTTCTGCGCAGTTTGCCTGCAGCAAAGCCCATTGCGAACTTTGACAGAAAAGTATAGGGTGCGGATGTTATGTACACCGGGTCAAACAGGTCATATAGCCCCGCTCCGAGACCCGATGCCAGACCGCCGCTCGCCCCTCCGAAAAGAAGGCCCGCAAGCAGGCACATGGAGTTGCCCAGATGTATCCTGGTATTGGTAACGGGATTTTTTGGCAGCGACATATAATTGCCGATGAAGACAAGCGCTGTCATAAGCCCTATGGAGACCAGCCTGTAAAGTATCTTTCTATTTTTCTGTTGTGTCATGACCATCATTCCTTTTGTCTTACCAGGTCGTGCCTGTTATTTGTGCTGATTATACAGCTTTTTGCGGCGAATTTCAAATCGCCCGGAGAATTCTCCGAAAAGCTGTCATTTATCCGATATGTACATATTTCTAACGCACGTCAGCCCTCGCTATCGGTCATTATAACGAAAGTTGTGCAAGGTAAAAAAGATCAAAAAAGTGTCGCCGTCTTTATATACAAACATCAGGTGCGTCACGGTCAAAAAATTATCAAAATAGTAGAAAGATAAAATAATATGTACCTTTGCGATGTTTTTGCGGTAAAACATTATGTGAGAGATAAAAATACATAAAAATGAGTTCGTTCACCCCAAAAATAAACACTTGAAATCCAGTATACGATGTGTTATAATTGTTAATTGGAGTAGAATAATTTGATAGGAACGAAAGTGCAGACATGATTTCCATATCATGCTGTGTCGGGAGAGGGAGGTCTAAATTGAAGAAAAAGAAAAAAAGGCAGCTCACGGATACCAACACGCCGTTTGCCAAAGTGCTGCTGATACCGAGTCTGGTCGGTGTGCTGGTATTTTTCGTGGTGCCGTCTGTCATAGTGGTCTACTATTCATTTCTTGACAATCCTATAAGCAAGAATTTTGTGTGGTTTGAAAACTACAAGAACCTGTTGACAAACGGAGCATTCGGCACGTCGGCAAAGAACACACTGCTGCTGTCCTTCACGGCTGTGCCCGCATCGGTGGTACTTTCACTGATGCTCGCAAATCTGCTTGACTACAATATCCCCGGCCGCAGTATGTTCCGCACGTTCTTTCTCTCGCCTATGATGGTGCCCGTTGCATCCATAGTGCTCATATGGAGGGTAATGTTCCACCAGAGCGGCTTTGCAAACAGAGTTATGACTGCGATAGTTTCAGATGGTCTGCATTTCGGTGATATTACGCTGATACCGCCGTGGACGGAGATAGACTGGATGAAGTCCAGCAAGTGCCTTGTGGTCATCGTACTGCTGTTTTTATGGAAGAACCTCGGCTACAACATGATACTGTTCCTGTCGGGTCTCAATTCCATACCCAAGGATCTTATCGAGGTGGCTTCTCTGGAGGGGGCAAGCAAGCTGTGGTCGCTGGTGCATATAAAATTCCGCTATCTGTCGCCCACATTCCTGTTTGTCACCATACTTTCGCTGATAAACTCATTCAAGCTGTTCAGAGAGGTATATCTGCTCACGGGCGATTATCCCTATCAGGATCTGTACCTGCTGCAGCACTTCATGAACAACACATTCAGGAGCCTTGATTATCAGAAGCTCTCGTCCTCTGCGATAGTGATGGCGCTGTTCATGATGGTCATCATGGCTGTGCTTTTCTGGGTAGAGAACGCCTTCGGGAAGGACGTGGAAGAATGAAGAAAAGACTTCGTCCCTCTGTCTTCGGCGTGAACAAGGCAATAGCCAGAGTGAACATCATCCTTATGACCGTCATTGCGGCGATATCGGCAGTGATATTCCTGATGCCCACCGTGCTCACGATAGCAAACTCATTCATGGCACAGACCGAGATAAACGCCAACTACGGAGCTGTATTCAGTGCGGCGGTAGACGGCAGATCATTTGTCTCAAAGCAGGTCAACCTGAAATTCATACCCGATATGGTGTCATTTGACCAGTACATCACCGCACTGCTCAAAAGCCCCGATTACCTGCTGAAATTCTGGAACGCCATGATACTCACTATACCGATAGTTGTATTCCAGATCTTTGTGGCGTTGGGCGCATCATACGGATTTGCGCGGCTCACAGGCAAGCTCAAGGAGATGATCTTCTTTCTCTACATCATACTGATGCTCATGCCCTATCAGGTAACGCTCGTTCCAAACTACCTTGTGTCCGACAAGCTTGGCATACTCAACACAAGGCTTGCTATAATACTTCCCGGAATATTCTCCCCCTTTGCGGTGTATCTGCTGACAAAGGCTATGCGCAGGATACCTAAGGCGTATTTTGAAGCGGCGATGCTGGACGGCGCAACGGAATTCAACATATTCACGCAGATAGTCATGCCCATGGTCAACAGCACACTGTTCTCCGTGGCGATACTTCTGTTCATAGACTACTGGAACATGGTGGAGCAGCCCCTCATACTCCTGAAAGATGAGGCGATGCATCCGCTGTCGGTGTTCCTTTCAAAGATAAACACGGGAGATACGGGCATCGCCTTTGCGGTGGCTGTGATATACATGATGCCGTCGCTGCTGCTGTTCCTTTACGGCGAGGATTCACTGGTAGAGGGCATAGCAAGCTCGGCAACGCTCAAATAGTCAATAACCGGGATAAGGGAGATAGGTATGAACGATAATACGGTCAAGAACATACGAAAAGACATAATAAAGAATGTGGCTATCATATTCCTTTCTATACTTCTGGTGCTCACATTCTTTTCAAACACGATAATGAACTACTCTCTGCCGCAGGTATCCACCACATCTGCGTCACAGGGAATGATTTCCGAAGCGATCAAAGGCTCCGGTACCGTAGAACCCGCCGAGAAGTTTGAAGTGACTATGGGCGAGACTCGAGAGATCAAGGATGTGCTTGTCAAAAAAGGCGACACCGTAAAGGCGGGCGACCCCATATATGAGCTTGAAGGCACCGAGTCAACGGAGCTCACCGAAGCACAGGATGCACTCGACAAGCTGAGATTTGAATACAGAAAGGATCAGCTGAAGCTCTCTCCCAACGGCTATGCAACAGAGCTGGGAGAGATACAGAACGAAGAGAATGCCCTTGCAAGGATGCAAACCACGCTGGAAGACCTGAACCGTCAGCTCGAAGCGGCAGAGAGCAAAACAGACAAACTCAGCGCCGCCAGTGCCGATGTGAGAGATCTGAAGGCTGAAGGCGAAAAACTGAAGGTTGAACGTGACAGGCTGGATGCAGCACTCAAATCCGTAGATACGGAAGATATGATAGACCTTACAGGCTCATACTACGACAGGCTCTTCGCCGCAAAGCAGAAGGTCAAGGATGCTGAGAAAGCCAGCACCAAGGCTCAGGAGGACTACAAGAAGATAACCGATAAGTACAGCAACTCCAAGGATCAGTCAGATACCATACTTGAAAAGCAGAACGAGATCTATGATCTGCAAAGAGATAATGAGAGACTCTACAACAAGATGTATGAAGCAGATCCCGAAACAGATGTCACAACATACAGCGATCAGATAGACATAAACAACACCAAGATAACAAAGCTCACCAGAGAGATATCAAATCTGCATACCAAGGACGCAGAGAACACTGCGGCAAAGGCACAGATAGACCGTGCCGAAAGGACACAGACCAAGGCTGCCGATGCTGTCACAAAGGCAAAGGAAGAGCTTGCCAACGAGACAAGAGCGGTAAAACTCGAACTGAAAAAGAAGATAAATGCGCTTGATGAAAAGATAAGAATAAACACCAACCAGTCCACTGATGCGGAGAACAACAAGAAGGATGCAGAGGACGAGGGCCTTCTCACTGCCTCAAAAATAAAAGAGAAGATCAAAGAGCAGGAAAAGTCCATAAACGACCAAGAGGTAAAGATCCAGAAGCTCAGAAACGATCTTACCGCCAAGCAGAAGACAGACTCCCAATCTATCGAGGGCACTCAGATAGACCTGGAATCAAAGGCTCTTGAAATAGAAAAGGCTGAGGAAAAGGTCAACAAGATAAAGGAAAAGTCATCCAAGGATTCCTACATATACGCAAAGAAGGGCGGCGTTGTGGAGACGCTTAATCTAACTGCCGGAAGCAAGGCTGAAAAAGGCTCTACCGCCGCTGTGATAGTAGTTACCGATCTGGGCTATGTGCTTGAGATGCCCGTTAAGACAGAGCAGTCAAGAAAGCTGAAGATAGGCGATGATGCAGAGATAACAGGCTGGAACTACAATAACATCACTGCGACCCTCAAAGAGATCAAGGCCGACACAAAAAACCCCCAAACCAACAAGATACTGGTATTCAAGATAGAGGGCGATGACCTGAGCTCAGGTCAGCAGGTATCCCTGTCCATAGGCGGCAAGGGTCAGAACTATTCCGCTATACTGCCAAACAGTGCTATCAGAGATGAAAAGGGCGGCGGAAAATATGTTCTCGTTGAGGAAGTAAAGAGCAGTCCTCTCGGCAACCGCTACTTTGCAAGAAAATATGATATCAAGGTGCTTGCAAAGGACGACCTGCACACGGCCGTTGACGGTCTTACAGGCAGTGAGCTGGTCATCACCACCTCGAACAGGCCAATATCCGCAGGTTCGCAGGTAAGACCCGCAGAAAACGGGTGATGATATGAATACTGCTCAGAAAATACTGCTCACGGTCAATATACTGATATTGATGACTGCGGCTGTGGTACTGACCGTGATATTCAGGCTCAACTTTCTCTATGCAAGCGACAATCTTGCGGAACAGTGGGAAAAGGAGAGCGGCACGAAATACTCACAGGTATCCGTGTTTCTGCCATTCGGACAGTCTATGAGCATACCCGATACCTACGGCAGACGATACAGCATAGAGACCAAGCTGAAAAACGACAACACCATAGAAAAAACAGACACAAGAGAATGGGCAGACTGCGCCAGTGCGGAAATGACCGCAAAGATCAGTCATGACAACCACGATCTGGAGGTAGTCATGACGGGCACATGGGGCGATTTCTTCCTATTTCATCCGGAGGAGCTGGTATCGGGCTCATACTACTCAGGGGATGACATAAACATCAACAGAGCGGTCATAGACGATATGGCGGCATGGTCACTGTTCGGCTCGGTAGATGCCTCTGAAATGACCTTTTACATAAACGATATAGAATTCGAGGTGGCAGGCGTTGTCAGGTCGCCCATAAGGGCAGACGACCAGATAGCATACGGCACAAAGCCGCATATATACTTGCCCATAGAGGCTATAAGCTACATCAACGAGGTGGCGTATCTCTCAACATATGAGATGTGCGTGCCTTACAGGGTCGACGGTTACGCCACCGAGGTCGCAAAGAACGAATTCACCGAGCAGGCGGAGATAGTGGATCAGACAGGAAGATTTGATATTGTCAAGCTTGTAAAAGGCTTTAAATCACTTCCCGAAAGCGTCATGGTCAAAAAGGGATTTATCTATCCCTGGTTTGAGAACAGTGTCAGGGCGGCTGAACTGAAAGCCCGTATGCTGGCGTTCCCGACGGCGATAGTTCTGATAATATCCGCTGTATCGCTCGTATATCTGCTGTTCGTAACAGCGAAGGCGATAGGCAGGTTCTTCAGGTTCATCGCAGGAAAGCTCGATGATGTCAAGCAGAAGAAACTCAGAAAAGAATATGAAAAGCGCAGGTCTCAGACCGTATGAAGGAAGGAATATATCAAATGAAAACATCTGTCAGACGTACACTATGTACCATAACAGCAGTGGCAGTCGCAGCATCCGCACTCATGCTGACGGGCTGCGGTCAGAATAAGCCTGCTTCCCAGTCGGGAAATGTCTCTGTCAGCGATGAAAAGGTGCAGGCAGCACTTGCCTACAAGTCGCAGGATATAAACCTCAAGAAGTCTATCGACTCCGGCGCTGTCTATAAGAACGGACTTTTCTATGCAACACACTATCAGACACAGACGATAGATGAAAAGACCATAAACAGGCTCTCCATCGTTGTATTCGATGAGAGCGGAGAGGTAAAAAACGAATTCCCGGTAGGAGAATCCTCCCCCGATGCAGGCGAATATATCAGCATATCAGGATATCTTTCGGTGGATGACAGCGGCAATATCACATTTCTTCGCACCATGGACACCATGTCCGGCACTTCCGAATCGGCTATGATCACGCTTGGTCCCGACGGTTCTACGATTTCGGAACAGGATATGTCTTCACTCATCAGTTCGACCGAATATGTAATGAACTGGGTAAAGGACGACGAGGGCTACATTTATATTAACACCGGCAGTGGGATAAAAGCATTTGACAAAGATATGAACAAGGCGTTTGAGATAAAGCCCGAAAATGCCACATTCTTATCCAGCGTTTTCCTCACAAACGACGGTAAGCCGGCATTCAACTATATCACCATAGAAGGCGATTCAAACCACGGTATTATCGCGGTCATCGACAAGCAGGCACAGAACATAGAAAAGAAGATAAATATCGCCTCTGACAAGACCTGGGGTATGCAGAGCGGCGGAGGAGAATATATCTGCTACTGCAACGGCGATACGGGCATTCTCGGCGTCAGGGAGGACGGCTCTTTTGACACCGTCCTCGACCTGCTCACCATCGGTGTGGACAACACATCTATAAACGGCTTCTGCACTGATGAAAACGGTGTTTTCTATTTCTCTGTCCTTGACTACGTACTGAACAAGTCGGGTGTGGTAAAGGTATATCCCGTTGACAAGTCCGAGATCAAAGAAAAGACCGTGATAACCCTCGGCTGTTTCACAACTGACTGGTCTGTACGCTCTCAGATTGCGGAGTTCAATAAGAATAACGATGACTACACCATATATGTAAACAGCTATTCAGACTCAAACGATACCACAGATTACAGTGCCGCCATCACCACATTCAACAATGAGATGCTCGCAGGCAAGGTGCCTGACATTCTTCTGATAAACGATGAGATGCCTTATGAGAGCTATGAAGCCAAGGGGCTCTTCACCGACCTCTATGAATATATCGACAAGGATCCCGACATCTCAAAGGACAGCTTCCAGCCCAATGTGCTTGAAGCTCTCGAATCAAACGGCAAGTTGTACAAGTTATGCACAGCATACGCTGTAAGAACATTCGTGACCAAGAACGAGCATATGCACGGCGACATCCTCACCCTGAAGGATGCGGCGGCAGAAGCCAAGAATATGGGAGAGAACATCCCCATCCTCGGCTATACCGACAGGTCTAAGTTCTTGAAAAACGGCATCGAGTTCTCAGACTTCATAGATTACCGCACCAAGACCTGTAACTTTGAAAATGAGGATTTCAAGACGCTTCTTGAAGTATCAAAGTCACTGCCCGAGACGGTTGACCTGAGAAAGCTGTCCGATGAAGACCCGGACTTCTACACAAACTATTCTATGGGTTTTGTGAACGATCAGTGCCTGATGTACGAACTCCGTCTTGATGATTATGCAAACTATGACTGGATAAGACCGTCCATCGGACAGGACTACGCGATCACAGGCTTCCCCTCCGACAAATTTGTTACAAAGGGTGTTATTGACCCGACCATGATGGTGGCTGTCTCAAACACATCTCCCAACAAGGATGGCGCATGGACATTCATCAAGTACTGTCTCAACAACGACGTAGTCGAAGAACCATACACCTACATCGACAATGACGGCAACGTGGTAGAGACCACCGATATGAAGTACTACACCAGAACATCCTCCCTGCCTGTCCTCAAGGAGCATTTTGAGAAGCTGTCAAGCCACGCCCTTGATACGAAGTACGACTACAATCCCGACGGCACAAAGGAAGTACAGAAGAATGAAGTCTGGACAGCGACCGGATCCATTATCCTCCCACCCCTGTCTCAGCAGGAATTTGACCAGATCTATTCGACGCTGACCACATCCAATCGTCTGGAATTCACCAATTCGGACATATTCAACATCATCAAGGACGAAGCCGCCAATTACTATGCAGGCACAAAGTCTCTGGACGAGACCGTATCACTGATACAGAACAGGGTAAACCTGTACATGAGCGAGCATTATTGATACTAATTTCTGACCGAAGCAATTATCTTCTCACGAAGATAGAGAAGAAATGCCTGCAAAAGCTTAAATATATGCGGTTTTGCGGACAGAGATTCTTATACATCGAGGAAGAATTAGTATGATATCACTGACAGGGCATACCATGATATTTTCTCAATTATAATTGTGTTTGGTCAAAAAAACTATTGCAATCTTTCCGCATATAGTGTATAATATGGTTACAGTCATATGTCAAGGAGGAATCGATATGATCGAAAAGGCACTTTCAGCATTCGGCAAACAGCTTGACAGTACAATAGGCAAGCAGCTTGAAAAGAAGATAAAATTCCCCGTCGGACTTATCGTTGTAGTCGGCGTATGCTCATTCATACTCGGCATACTTGTCGGACTTCTCGCATCCGGTCTTTCCAAGAGCAAGAAGGTTGCCGTTGAGACAGATGATTTTGACGCTGAGGAATATATCCGCAATCTCGATCTTGATTCGGAGGAGGATGAATGATCCTCTGACCGTTTTGCTCACTGTTTCCTGCAAGACACCCGTTCTTGCAGGAATTTTATTGATTATATAATAAAGGAACGTTGTTATGAAATTAGGTATGGTAGGACTGCCGAATGTCGGCAAAAGCACACTGTTCAATGCACTCACCAATGCGGGAGCCGAGTCTGCAAACTATCCCTTCTGCACGATAGAGCCGAATGTGGGCATAGTAAGCGTACCCGACAGCAGGCTCGACAAGCTGCGTGAGATGTATGACCCCGTCAAGTTCACCCCCGCCACACTTGAATTCGTTGATATTGCAGGTCTGGTAAAGGGAGCTTCAAAGGGCGAGGGGCTCGGCAACAAATTCCTTGCAAACATCAGGGAAGTGGATGCAATAGTCCATGTTGTGCGCTGCTTTGAGAATGACAATATCATCCACGTTGACGGCAGTATCGACCCCGCCAGGGATATAGAGACCATAGATCTGGAGCTCATACTTTCTGACATAGAGCTCCTTGAAAAGCGCATAGACCGCACCAAGAAGATGATAAAGGGCGACAAGAAGTATCAGACCGAGCTTGAATTTCTTGAGGCTCTCAAAGCACATCTTGAGGAGGGACACTCAGCACGTTCCTTCGGGTTTACGGAGGAGCAGGAGGAGATCATAAAGACCACTCCCCTGCTGTCGGCAAAGCCTGTCATTTATGCGGCAAACCTGTCCGACGATGATTTCAAGAACAACATCGACTCATCCGTTCACTACAAGACAGTGTGCGACATCGCACAGCGTGAAAAGGCGGCTGTACTGCCCATATGCGCCGAGCTTGAAGCCGAGATATCCGACATGGACGAGGAGGACAAAAAGATGTTTCTTTCGGAGCTCGGACTTGAAGTATCGGGTCTTGACAGGATAATCAAAGAGGGATACAGCCTGCTCGGTCTTATATCCTTCCTCACCGCAGGTCAGCCCGAGGTCAGGGCATGGACGATAAGGCGGGGAACGAAAGCCCCCCAGGCCGCAGGAAAGATACACACCGATTTTGAGCGAGGCTTTATCCGTGCTGAGGTAGTGGCATTCGACGACCTCATGGAATGCGGCTCTATGACTGCCGCAAAGGAAAAGGGACTTGTCCGCTCCGAGGGTAAGGAATATGTAATGCAGGACGGCGATGTCGTGCTGTTCAGGTTCAATGTGTGACCGTAAAAGGCCGCATATATGCGTATACCGGTATAAAATGCCTCCGAGTGCTTGGCAGCGCTCGGAGGCATTTTTTTATCAGAGCAGGTCCCGTGTGTATAAAAGAATAAAAAAGGACTTGACAGATCATGTGAGATATGGTATACTTGTTATACAAATCATACTTTTAGGAGAAAACACCATGAAACCGCCAAAAGGAAAATACGCATGGACTGCCACAGTAGGCGAAAAAGGACAGATCGTTATACCAAAGCAGGCGCGCGAGATATTCGACATAAAGCCCGGGGATACACTGCTGCTGCTCGGGGACGAAAAACGGGGCATCGCAATACCGCCTAAAAACACCTTATCGCATTTATACGGTGTGGCTTTCCCCTCGGATGAGGAAGAGCAATGAAAAAGATAATGATCTTTTGTATCCCCGCACACGGTCATACCAACCCGATCCTGCCTGTTGCGCAGGAGCTTGTTTCACGGGGTGATGCGGTCAAATTCTATTCCTTTGACGAATTCCGTGAGAAGATCGAGCGGACGGGTGCGGAGTTTGTTTCCTGTGACCGCTTTCTCGCAAAGCTGAGCCGGCAGGAAGAAGAAAACATAAAGAATGTCAATACTACCGAGATGAGCATTCAGGATATCCGCATAACGATCAATCTGAGCGAATTCCTTGACAGCGAATTCAATTCGTTTCAGCCGGATGTAGTCTATTCGGATTCCGCCTGTTTCTGGGGCAAACTGAGCGCATGGAAGCATAATATTCCTCTGGTGGTCTCCACAAGCACATTTGCATTTAATCAGATGTCGTCGCAGTATATGAAGAACTCGTCGAAGGAGGTCTCATCACTTCTCTTCGGCCTACCAAGGGTACAGAAGGAATTCCGCAGACTGCGGGAATACGGATATGAAGCAAAGAGCTTCCTCTCACTCGTACAGAGCGACAACGCGACAGATTCCGTTGTTTACACGTCAAAGCGCTTTCAGCCCTATGCAGAGAGTTTCTCGGATCGTTATGCTTTTGTGGGTCCCTCTGTATTCTCCGTCAAACAGCCACAAAAACAGGCACGTCCTTTGGTGTATATCTCACTCGGAACGGTCATAAACGAGCGCCCCGACTTTTACCTCAACTGCATCGAAGCGCTGAAAAATGAGTCTGTTGATGTTGTCATATCCTGCGGAAAAGCGGTGGACATCAGCACACTGGGCGTACTGCCAGACAATGTAAAGGTCTATCCATATGTCGATCAGTTGGATATCCTTGCGAAGACGAGCGTTTTCATCACGCACTGCGGCATGAACAGTGTGTCCGAGAGCCTGTATATGGCGACGCCGATGGTGCTTTTTCCGCAGACGAACGAACAGCAGGCCGTTGCAAGACGTGTGACCGAGATCGGAGCAGGTACACTGCTTAAAGATGATTCTGCCGCCGGGATTCGCACGGCTGTCACGGAAATACTCAGCAGTAAAAGCTATGCGGAAGCGGCAGAGCAATGCTGTGCAGACTTCCGCAGCTGTTCGGGCGCAAAGGGAGCCGCCGACCATATTGAGAATGCGCCAAACCCTTCCGACGGCAAAGATGTTATCAGGGAACTTAACAAGGCAGTCGTGACCGAGCAGATCCTCTACAATGTGATCTCTGTTATTCTCGCATCTATCCTGTTCCGGTTTGTCAGGGCAAGTTACCTGTGGATCTATATTGCGGCAGTCATTCTTCTATCCGCACCGATCAAAAATGTCTTTCAGGAGGCTCACTATAAAAAGCTGACCACTCGGTAACTTCATCGAATGCTCAGACAGAATATGATGTCTCAAAAATGATAGCAGCAAAATGGTCAACTGCCTGTCTTATCGCAGACCAGCGATATTTCGGCGGTTGACCATGCGTTTTATATTGTACGAGTATCACAAAATCAGAAAAGCGAGCATATCCATGATGTCAGCAAAGCGCAGAAGGGCAGTGATACTATCTGCTTCAACTGCTCCTTTCTGTTATATCCGAAGCTGTGATAGCCCTTACATTCCTTTGTCTCGGGCAGATAATGCTGAATGAACTGTGTTTTGGTTATGAGGATATAATCAAGACCGATAATGTCAAATGCCTTGACACCAAACAGTATTATCATAAAGCGTATCAGGAACTGTGTAAACGTATACCCTTTCTGCACACCGTCCCAGCCGCCGTATACTATCACGGCGATAAATCCTGCCGTACACAGTATCAGGCATATCCTGCCGACCGTCGGCGCCGTCATGAACGGAGGTCGGTGATCTTTGGCTTTCTCCTGTATATCCTCGGGCATGAACTTCAACAGCCTTTTCCACGGAAAAAAGTACACTGCCGACCATATCATAAGAAACAGCAGTACACACATGATAAATGTCAATATTATCGTAATAAGCATAATACCTCCCGAAAGCACTTTGTTAGCCATATCTAACCTTAGTATAAACAATTATATCACAGGTCCCCGATAAAATCAAGAGAATAACATATCTCAGAAAGTGAACGAAGACATTGCAGGGTCTCAGATCAAAAATCACAGATCAAGCTGCAGCACTATCTCTTCGTCAATCATCTCGCCCGTATCACAAAAGCCTGCCTTTCGATACATGGATAATGCATTTGTATTGGTCTCTTTTGTCGATAAACGAATATTATTTGCGCCATGCTCAATAAAATACCGGATGATCTCCCTAAGCGCCGCAGTTCCGTATCCCTTGCCCTGTGAGCCTTCATCTATCATCAACTTCCACAGCCAGTATCTGTCATTGGTATCTTCATAGTCTTCATCAAAAACAAGTACCGCAAAGCCGACTGTTTTACCGTCACAGCAGATAACAAACGGGCGGGCAACATCCTTACTATCTTCAGCAGCTTTCAGAGAATCCTCATTTGAAGATATATATTGACTTTGATCGCTTGCCACCTTGAGCTCCAGACATTGTTTTATATTATCATCCGACAATACGATAAGTTCCGTTTTCATTTATTACCTCTCTGCTGATATTTTATCCTGATACTTATGCTGTCTCTTATACTACCATACCTCAGACAAGATGTCAACATAAACGCCAAAGCATTTTGCGGGGCATGACCGAAAACACTTTGGCGCAATACTCATATTCAGTGCCGCATCATTCGCCGAGAGATGCTCTTATGAAATCGACAAACAGCTTGTGAGGCTTGTTAGGACGGGACTTGAACTCAGGATGGAACTGCACCCCAACGAACCAAGGATGGATACTTTCGGGAAGCTCCACTATCTCGACAAGTCTTTCATCGGGTGACAGGCCTGAGATAACAAGTCCCCCGTCCGACATCTGTTTTCTGTATGCGTTGTTGAATTCCCAGCGGTGTCTGTGGCGCTCATATATCAGATCTTCACCGTATACCCTGCGGCATATCTCTCCCGACAGTTTGCAGGGATAAAGTCCCAGACGCATGGTGCCCCCCTTGTCGGTCACATTTTTCTGATCCTCCATGATGTCTATGACAGGATACGGATTATCTCCGAACTCGGTGGAATTTGCCCCAGTAAGTCCGAGAACATTCCTCGCATACTCTACCACTGTCATCTGCATACCAAGACATATCCCGAACAGCGGCTTCCTGTTCTCCCTTGCGTAGCGTATCGCCTCGATCATGCCCTCTATGCCCCTGTCTCCGAACCCTCCCGGAACTATGATGCCGTCGCATCCGCACAGTTTCTCGGCAGCATTTTCACTTGTTATATCCTCGGAGTTTATCCACTCTATATCCACCTCAGCATCATTGGCAATACCACCGTGATGAAGTGCCTCAGCCACGGAAAGATATGCATCGTGGAGCATAACATATTTGCCCACTAGACCGATAGTCACACGTTTTGAAGCATTCTCCTGCCGCCTTACCATAGATGTCCATTCGGCAAGGTCGGGCTCACGGTCTTCAAGTCCGAGATGATGACAAACTGCCTTTGCAAGCCCCTCTTTTTCAAGCCACAGAGGCACTTCGTACAGTGACGGCGCTGTAAGGTTCTGTATCACATCCTCGCTTCTGATATTGCAGAAAAGCGCTATCTTATTGCGCATCTCACGGGGTAACTCCTTTTCACAGCGGCAGACGATGATATTCGGCTGTATGCCCACTGACAGCAGATCTTTCGTGGAATGCTGTGTGGGCTTTGATTTCAGCTCCTCAGAGCCCGTGATATACGGCACAAGGGTGACGTGTATATAAAGCACATTCTGTCTGCCCACCTCTGTACTGACCTGTCTTATCGCTTCAAGAAACGGCGTTGACTCGATATCGCCCACGGTACCGCCTATCTCTGTGATAACAATATCGGTGCTGTCACTTGCGACACGGTATATCTGATCCTTTATCTCATTCGTGATGTGAGGTATCACCTGAACAGTTCCGCCGAGATAGTCGCCCCTTCTTTCCTTATTGAGCACTCTCCAGTATATCTTGCCCGTGGTGACGTTTGAGTTTACAGAAAGGTTCTCATCGACGAATCTCTCGTAATGCCCCAGATCAAGATCTGTTTCGGCGCCGTCATCCGTGACGAATACTTCGCCGTGCTGATATGGCGACATCGTGCCGGGATCTACGTTTATATACGGGTCGAATTTCTGAAGCGTGACCTTGTATCCTCTCTGTTTCAGCAGTCTGCCGAGAGATGCTGCTGTTATGCCCTTGCCGAGACCTGATACAACGCCGCCTGTTATGAATATATACTTAGTGTCCACTTACATTCCTCCTTTTTGTGTACAGAGATATGAGCCTTTCCATCGCCTCTGCGGTGTTCTCATAGCTGTTGAACGATGTCAGTCTGAAACGGTCATTGCCGTTTTTCCCAAATCCCGCTCCCGGTGTGCCGACGACCTGTATCTCATTCAGAAGATAGTCAAAGAATTCCCAGCTGTCCATTCCGTCAGGGCATTTAAGCCAGATATAAGGTGAATTCTCACCCCCCGTAAAGCTTATGCCCAGCCTGTTCAGTGTATCTGCTATCAGTCTTGCGTTGCGCTGATAATAGGCGATATTCTCATGTATCTGCCGCTGTCCCTCCGGGGTGAAAACAGCCTCGGCCGCCCTCTGCACGGGATAGGAAACACCGTTGAATTTTGAGCCCTGCCTGCGTGCCCACAGGTCTGATATCCTTATCTCACTGCCGTCTGATGCCCTTGCTGTCAGTTCATGAGGTATCACGGTATAACCGCATCTCACCCCCGTAAATCCTGCTGTCTTTGACAGAGAGCACATCTCTATCGCACATCTGCGTGCATTTCTCACACAGTATATGCTTCTCGGTATCTGCTGATCTGTGATGAAAGCCTCATAGGCACTGTCATATATCAGCACCGCACCGTTTTCAATTGCATAGTCCACCCATTTTTCAAGCTGTGCCGTTGTATACACAGATCCAGTGGGATTGTTTGGAGAACAGAGATAGATGATATCTGCACGGATATTTTCATCAGGCATTGCCGCAAAACCGTTTTCTTCATTTGAATCGGCATATATTATCCTGCGCCCCGACATCTTGTTTGAATCTGCGTATACGGGATAAACAGGATCGGTCATGAGAACGACGTTGTCTTTATCAAAGATATCGGTGATGTTTCCGCAGTCCGATTTAGCACCGTCGTTTATGCGTATCTCATTCGGGGATATATCGGTGCCAAGCTGCCTGTAATACCCTGCGACCGCCTCTCTCAGAAATTCATAGCCTGCACCGCTGTCCTCATATCCCCTGAATGTTTCTTTTACGCCCATTTCATCAGCGGCTCTCTTCATAGCATCCACCGCACATGGGGCAAGAGGAAGAGTTACATCGCCGATGCCCATGCGTATGAGAGGCTTGTCGGGATGTTCATCCGTATAAGCTCTGAGCCTTTTGGCAATATCTATGAAAAGATAATTTTTCTCCATAGACAGAAAGTTCTCATTTATCCGTATCATATCTCTATCTCCCCGTCACATATAAATCCTGCATCACCGCTCATAACAACCGACCATTCCTCATTGACCGTTATATTGAGTACGCCGCCGCGTAGCAACAGCTTTATCCCGTGTCCTTTCGGGCACAGACCGTTTTTAACGGCGGCGGCAGCTGTTGCACACGCCCCTGTGCCGCAGGCAAGTGTTTCACCCGAACCTCGCTCCCATACACGCATCTTTATTGTTTCACTGTCAATAACCTGCGCAAACTCCACATTGACACGATCGGGAAATACGGGATCATGCTCTATTGCTTTTCCAATTCTCTCTATGGGTATACCATCGGGATCATCACCGAAGATCACACAATGCGGATTGCCCATTGATACGGCTGTCACGGTGTATGTCACCCCGTCTGAAGTGAGAGGAGCATTTATCATCGGCTCAGTCGATAACACTGGTATCATATCGGGTTTGAAAGCAGCCGTGCCCATATCCACCGATACCTCTGCCCTGCCGTCATTTGTGTCGATATGCAGTATCTTTATCCCGCTGTTTGTTTCAAGAGTGATGGTGTCCTTTCGGATGATACCGCGTTCATAGACATATTTGCCTATACATCGTGAAGCGTTTCCGCACATTTTTGCTTCACTGCCGTCGGCATTGAATATGCGCATACGCACATCTGCCCTGTCTGACGGCATTATGAGCACAAGACCGTCCGCACCTATCCCGAAATGTCTGTCACTGACCTTTACGGATACATTTTCGGGGTCGTTGACTGTTTCTTCAAAGCAGTTCACATAGATGTAGTCATTCCCCGCTCCCTGCATTTTGGTAAATCTCATATCATCACTCCTGTTCATATCATAACTGCATTATCCGCATCACCGGATACCGATGATACGGATATGCCATTTATCCCGCATTGTCCTGCAATGCATCAAATCCTATCTCGCCCGTGCGGACTCTAACCACGTCACGCACATTGTAGACAAATATCTTTCCGTCGCCTGCATGACCTGTGTACAGTGCGTTCCTTGCAGTTTCCACAACTTCCTTTACAGGCACCTTGCATACCACGACATCGACCTTTACCTTTGGCACGAGCGTTGTCTCAACGGGCGAACCTCTGTAATAGCTCCTTATCTTGCTGAGCTTGCCGCTTCCGAGCACCTGTGTGGTGGTAAGTCCTTCCACACCTATATCGGCAAGAGACTGTTTGAGCTTCTCAAAGCTGCTCTGACGGCAGATAATGGATACCTGCGAGAATTCGGACTCTCCGAAGGATTCATGCGCCGTAGGCTCGTATGTGAGTTCAACCGCCTTGTCCACGGGAACAGGCTC
Source organism: Oscillospiraceae bacterium (assembly GCA_018110925.1). Taxonomy (GTDB): domain Bacteria; phylum Bacillota; class Clostridia; order Oscillospirales; family Ruminococcaceae; genus Huintestinicola. The sequence goes on from JAGAZJ010000034.1 coordinate 97,000, forward strand.
GCCTGCCGCAAGATAGCTCTCTGTATCCACTGCCATAAGAAATCCTGAGTAGGAGCTTGCAAGTCCGTGCTCTTCGATATCAAGTCCGACGACTTCTTCATGTGCCGTTACACGAAGCCCGATAGTCTTTTTGATCAGAAAATATGTAGCCGTTATCAGAACAGCGGTCCATACGCCGACAGTCAGCACTGCAAGTGCCTGCAAGCCCAGCAGCTTCACGCCGCCGCCGTAAAAAAGTCCTGCAAGCTGTGAGCCGTCTGCATCTGCAAGAGCATATGACGGAACGGATGGGTCTGCAAATAGACCGACCGCAATAGTTCCCCAGATACCATTGAGCATATGTACTGCCACAGCGCCCACAGGGTCGTCTATATGAAGAACGTAGTCGAGGAGCCATATGCCGAAGGGGACCAGAAGTCCGCTTACTATACCTATCACGGCTGCACCGAAACAGTCCACCACATCACAGCCTGCCGTAACACCCACAAGTCCTGCCAGTGAAGCATTCAGACACATGGATACATCGGGCTTGCCGTATTTGAGCCATGTAAATATCATGCACACGACCGTTGCCGCCGCAGGCGCTACCGTAGTGGTAAGAAAGATAGAACCCAGCTGAGCGCCGTCTGTTGCCGCCGCCCCGTTGAAGCCGTACCAGCCGAACCAGAGAATGAAGCATCCCAGCGCACCGATCGTAAGTGAATGACCGGGTATAGCCTTTACCTTTGTAACCTTTCCGTTTGCATCAGTTTCAAATTTGCCTATGCGGGGACCGAGCATCTTTGCACCTATGAGTGCTGCAATGCCGCCTACCATATGTATCGCACAGGAACCTGCAAAATCATGGAACCCAAGTTGGACGAGCCATCCGCCGCCCCATATCCAGTGCGCCTCTATGGGGTATATCAGCGCAGAGATTACAGCGGAATATATACAATAAGATATAAACTTTGTCCTTTCCGCCATTGCTCCCGATACGATCGTTGCCGCCGTTGCACAGAACACAAGGTTGAATACGAAGGAGGAAAAGCTGAAATTGCCGTAGTCCGTAAAGAGCGTATGGCTGATCTTTCCTGCAAATCCGCCTATGTCTGTGCCGCAGAGCAGTCCGTATCCCACTGCAATGAACATCACTGTTCCTATGCAGAAGTCCATAAGGTTCTTCATGATGATATTGCCCGCGTTCTTGGCTCTGGTAAAGCCCGTCTCGACCATGGCAAACCCTGCCTGCATGAAAAAGACCAGTGCCGCACCTATCAGGTACCATATGCCGAATGCCTCGGCGGTCACCAGTTCTTTTACTCCGCTCAACATTTCTTCATTCATAACGTCATCTCCTCTGAACGATATAGTGGCCGACATATCTGCAAAGCCCGGAGCGGTATCCGTTTTACCGGGCATCAAATGCATTTTATGTCGTTTACTATAACAAAAAAACGGAGCCGCCGTCGTACTTTATGAACATCCGATACCGATACCCGAGATCACGATCTTGGTATGTTCATTTGTACTTGGAGCAGCTCCGTTGCTGTTGTGTCCAATTCTACATCATTAAAAACGATATGTCAATAGCTTTTGATAATTTTTGTCAATGTAAATGAAATTTTATATAGTTAAACTTGCAAATTATTATTTTTTCATAAATTCAGTCTCAAAACTGATTATATACGATATTTTAATGTATACACAGGATATCCAGGTATACACTCACTATGTTATCGGATATCCAAAAGCTCATTTATGAAATTATAATAAATAAAAATTTCATTTCAGACATATTTTGGAGCATTTCTTATGTGCATTTCATATAAAGGTGTACCGCTGCTGTGGGATATGTTTTAGCAATTAGAGAGATTTGCAAGATTTTACTTGACATTATTCATTTTTAGCATTATAATCTTTTATGGAGACAGCTGATAACGTTAATTATGAAGTTTATTATTTAAAATCCTGCAAATGAGGTGCTATTATGAATGATCATCAGAGCCAAGGCCTTTACGATCCTGCCTTTGAACACGACAACTGCGGAATAGGCGCAGTCATAAACGTTAACGGCAGAAAGACTGCCGCAAACGTTGACAGTGCGCTCAGAATAGTTGAAACTCTCGAACACCGTGCCGGCAAGGACGCAGACGGCAAGACAGGCGACGGCGTGGGCATACTCATGCAGATATCCCATTCCTACTTTTCATCGCTTTACGACCTGCCGGCAGAGAGAGAGTACGGCATAGCCATGCTCTTTATGCCCCGCAGCGGATATGAGGGCTCTGAAAAGATATTCGAGGAAATCCTCAGAAAAGAAGGTCTGGAACTTCTGTTCTGGCGCAAAGTGCCCGTCCGTCCCGAGATACTCGGAGACAGGGCAAGAGAGAGCTGTCCTGTCATCATGCAGGCATTTATACAAAAGCCCGTTGACTGCGACAAGGGCATAGAGTTTGACAGACGTCTGTACATCGCAAGGCGGCTGTTTGAAAAAGCGGACAAGGATACATATGTCTGCTCAATGTCGAGCAGAACGATAGTATATAAAGGTATGTTCCTGGTCGGCGAACTGAGACGATTCTATGACGATCTGAACTGCGGCGGATATGACAGTGCAATATCCATCGTTCATTCACGTTTTTCGACCAATACAGAGCCCTCGTGGCAGCGCTCACATCCGAACCGCCTTATGGTGCATAACGGCGAGATAAACACCATAAAAGGAAACGTTGACAAGATGTTCGCAAGAGAGAGCATACTCCATTCAGACCACCTTGAGGAGAGATTTCCCGACATATTCCCGTTCATCGACAAAAACGGTTCTGACTCCGCAAGGCTCGACAACACCCTTGAATTCATGCAGATGTGCGGCGTTCCCCTGCCGCTGGCTGTTACGATGTGTCTGCCCGAACCGTGGCAGCACGATGACAATATGAGCCGTGAGAAGCGTGCATTCTATCAGTACTATGCGGCTCAGATGGAACCGTGGGACGGTCCTGCATCCATTATATTCACCGACGGTGATATATGCGGCGCTGTGCTTGACAGAAACGGTCTGCGTCCCTCAAGATACTATATCACAGACAACGACGAGCTGATACTATCATCCGAGGTCGGTGCGCTTGATGTGGATGAAAGCACCATCATCACAAAAGAACGTCTTCATCCCGGCAAAATGCTGCTGTGTGACACAATATCGGGCAGGATAGTATATGATGACGAGATAAAGAACGGTTTTGCCCACGGGAAGCCCTACGGCGAGTGGATAGACAAGCATCTTTTCAGACTGCGTGAGCTGAAAAGTCCTAACAAAATGACCGTGAAATATGAGAGCGATGAGCTTCTCAGACTTCAGAAGTATTTCGGTTATACCTATGAACAGCTCTCCTCGGTCATCATACCAATGGCTGAAAACGGCAGTGAACCTATCGGATCTATGGGCACAGACAAGCCCATTGCCGTACTGTCACATATGGATCCGCCATTGTTCAGCTATTTCAAGCAGATGTTCGCACAGGTCACAAATCCGCCCATAGACAGCATAAGGGAAAAGGTAGTCACATCCTCGTCGGTGTATCTCGGTCACAAAGGCAATATACTCAAAGAGGATGAAAACAACTGCCGTGTACTGAAGATACATTCACCCGTTCTGACAAATGCTGATATGTTAAAGATACGGCATACGGCTTCGGACTGGTTCAGAACTGCGGATATATCCATGCTCTACACTCCCGGCATGACCCTTGAACAGGCGATAAACGGTCTTTATGAGCAGGCAGACAAGGCACATGAGGAGAACGCGGCAATACTTATCCTCACCGACAGGGGCACTGACAGCGAGCATCTCGCCATACCCTCACTGCTGGCAGTTTCGGCACTGCACTCATATCTTGTACGCACAAGGATGAACACCGCCATGTCCATCATAGTAGAGAGCGCAGAACCCTGCGAGGTGCATCATTTTGCGGCTCTGCTGGGATTTGGCGCAGGAGCGGTCAACCCCTATCTGGCACTTGACACCATAAGAGGTCTCATAGCAAAGGGACAGATAGAAAAGGACTACACCTCCGCTGTAAACGACTATATAAACGCCGCTGTTTCGGGCATAGTAAAGATAGCCGCCAAGATGGGCATATCCACCATACAGTCTTATCAGGGCTCCGGGATATTTGAAGCGTTGGGAGTATCCAAAGAAGTCACCGAGAAATACTTTCCCGGCACGGTCAGCCGCATTGGCGGTCTTACGCTCTCAGACATTGAGAGCAGGTCCAGACGGCTCCACAAAAAGGCCTTTGCGCCGAATGCAAATATAATACAAAGCTCTCTGCCCGATACGGGAGATCACAGGCGCAGGGCGGGCGGCGAGGATCACCTCTATGATCCGAGGGCGATACATCTTCTGCAGCAGTCCGCATGGCGCGGTGACTATTCACTTTTCAAAGAGTATTCGTCAGTCATAGACAGCGACGACAGGCATATAACCATACGCTCCTGCATGGAATTTGACTACAAGGGTAATGAAATACCGCTGGATGAAGTGGAGAGCGCAGAGAGCATCATGCACCGCTTCAAGACAGGTGCCATGTCTTACGGTTCTATCTCAAAGGAGGCTCACGAATGTCTCGCCATAGCCATGAACCGCATCGGCGGCAGATCAAACAGCGGTGAGGGCGGCGAAGACGACGAACGTATACAGTCAAAGGGCACCGACAATGACAGATGCTCCGCCATAAAGCAGGTGGCATCGGGACGTTTCGGCGTTACCTCCGAATATCTCTGCTCGGCAAAAGAGATACAGATAAAAATGGCACAGGGCGCAAAGCCAGGTGAAGGCGGTCACCTGCCCGGGGGCAAGGTGCATCCGTGGATAGCAAAAACAAGGCGCTCCACGCCCGGTGTGGCACTCATATCACCACCGCCCCATCATGATATCTATTCCATAGAGGATCTGGCACAGCTGATATATGATCTCAAAAATGCCAACAAGGATGCCCGTATATCCGTCAAGCTCGTTTCAGAGGCGGGCGTAGGCACTATCGCCGCAGGCGTTGCGAAAGCAGGTGCAGGGCTGGTGCTCATATCAGGTCATGACGGCGGCACGGGAGCCGCTCCCTACTCCTCCATACACAACGCAGGTCTGCCGTGGGAGCTTGGGCTTGCCGAAGCCCATCAGGTGCTTGTCAAAAACGGCTTGCGTGACCGCATAGCCATTGAGACCGACGGCAAGCTCATGACGGGCAGGGACGTGGTGATAGCTGCCTGCCTCGGCGCAGAGGAATTCGGCTTTGCCACTGCTCCCCTTGTTACGATGGGCTGTGTGATGATGAGAGTATGCAATCTCGACACCTGCCCTGTCGGAGTGGCGACACAGAACCCTGAACTGAGAAAAAGGTTCAGAGGCAAACCCGAATATGTGATAAACTTCATGAGGTTCATTGCTGAAGAAATGCGCGAATATATGGCTAAACTCGGCATACGCACAGTGAATGAGCTTGTGGGACGCACAGACCTTCTGAAGAAAAAAGAAGGCAGCATGATAGACCTGTCGGGAATACTCGACCGCCCTGTATATGCAGTCCATCACGAGAACGGGGCATCTTTCGACTTCGGACTTGAAAGCACCATAGATGAGAGGGTGCTCATCCCCGCAGTTAAAAACGGGCAGAGAGACATGACTGTAAATGTTACAAATCTTGACCGTACCTTCGGCACTCTGCTCGGTTCATACATCACCCGAAACAGCAAGGACACAGATGTTGTCATACACGCAAAGGGAAGCGGCGGTCAGTCATTCGGCGCATTCATACCGCATGGGCTGACGATAAGCCTTGAAGGCGACTCCAACGACTATTTCGGCAAAGGTCTGTCGGGCGGTACACTGGCTGTATTCCCGCCAAAGGGAAGCAGGCTCGTTCCCCATAAGAACATCATCATCGGCAATGTGGCGCTTTTCGGCGCAACATCGGGAAAGGCTTTCATAAACGGCATCGCAGGGGAAAGATTCTGTGTCAGGAACTCAGGCGCTGATGTGGTCTGCGAGGGTACGGGCGACCACGGCTGTGAGTATATGACAGGCGGCACTGCGGTCATACTCGGAAATGTGGGCAAGAACTTTGCGGCAGGCATGAGCGGCGGCACGGCTTATGTGCTTGATACGGAGAACGACCTTTATACAAAGCTCAACCGCTCTCTCGTTGGCTATTATCACATTGAGGATGCAGAGGACAGACAGAAGCTCCGCTCTCTCACAGAGGAACATCTGAGGGTCACAGGCTCGCCTCTTGCAAAAGAGATACTTGAGCACTTCAACGAATACCTTCCCAGATTCAAAAAGGTCATCCCTCACGATTACAAGAAGATAACGGAACTTACAAAAAAATACGAAAATGAAGGCGCTGACAACAGCACCGCACAGGTAATGGCATTTGATGAATTCAAGGAGATGGCGGTATGATGAAAAACGGTTTTATGAGATTTGACAGGCTCGACAACGCCGACATAGCACCGCTCGAAAGGATCAACAACTACAAGGGGCTTCATACACCTCTTGATGAGGACAAACGTCGTGAACAGGCGGCAAGATGCATGAACTGCGGCGTTCCGTTCTGTCAGGCGGGAGTTATGCTGAACGGTATGTATGCAGGATGCCCACTCGGAAATCTCTGTCCCGAATGGAATGAACTCATATCAAAGGGAATGTGGAACGAAGCAGCGGACAGACTGCTCCTTACAAGCTCATTCCCCGAATTCACCGGCAGGGTCTGCCCCGCACTGTGCGAAAAGGCCTGCACGAACGGTCTTGACGGCAATGCGGTAACTGTCAGGGATAATGAGCTTGCGGTCATAGAAAGAGCCTTTGAAACAGGGTATATAAAGGCGTGTGTGCCAAAGGAACGCACAGGCAAGCAGGTTGCCGTTATAGGTTCGGGACCGTCCGGTCTTGCCTGCGCCCAGATGCTCAACCGATACGGTCACGAAGTCACGGTGTATGAACGTGAGGACCTGCCCGGTGGACTTCTCATGTACGGCATACCAAATATGAAGCTTGAAAAAGCCATAGTTTTAAGGCGCATACGTCTGATGGAAGAAGAGGGTATAACATTCAGGTGCGGCTCGGAGGTCGGAGAAGGTATATCCGCCGATGAGATAATGTCGGGATATGACGCGGTTGTTCTTGCCTGCGGTTCTTCCGTCCCCCGTGACATAAAAGCTGAGGGACGTGAGGCAGACGGAATATATTTCGCAGTGGATTTCCTGAAATCGGCTACAAAGGCTGTTCTGCGCTCAGGTCTTGCCTACGGCGACCATATCAGCGCCAAATACAAAAACGTGGTCATCATAGGAGGCGGCGATACGGGCAACGACTGCGTCGCAACAGCTATAAGACAGGGATGCCGTTCCGTGACACAACTTGAGATGATGCCGAAGCCCCCTGCACAGCGAACAGCGGATAATCCATGGCCGGAATGGCCGAAGGTACTGAAAACGGATTACGGTCAGGAGGAAAGCATCGCCGTTTTCGGCAGCGACCCCCGTGTTTATCAGAAAACCGTAAAACGCTTCATCACCGATGAGAACAACAGGCTGAAAGCAGTTGAGACCGTGGCTCTTTCATTTGACAACGGAAAGCCCGAACAGATAAAGGACAGTGAGGAGACGATCCCTGCCGAGCTGGTGCTGATAGCCGCAGGCTTTGTCGGCGCTGAGGAAAAACTGACATCGGCATTCGGGGCGGAACGAACCAAGCGGGGCACGGTAATGACCGAAGCAGGACATTATCATGTCAGCGGCAGTCTGTTCACAGCAGGAGATATGCACAGAGGTCAATCCCTTGTGGTTTGGGCTGTAAAAGAAGGCCGTGACTGTGCAAAAGAAGTAAATGAATATCTTTCGGGGTGCATGGAATGAGCATACATGAGGAATGCGGAGTTTTCGGGATATACTCTTCGGTAAGAGCCCCTCTTGCCGAGACGGTATACTACGGTCTTTACTCATTACAGCACAGAGGTCAGGAGAGCTGCGGCATTGCGGTCTGCGACGACGGTGTCATAACAGCGCATAAGGACACAGGTCTCGTGGGTGACGTCTTCACCCGGGAACAGCTGTCCCTCATGCCGCAGGGAAACATAGCGGCAGGCCACGTGCGCTACTCCACGACAGGCGGCAGCGAACGCCGCAATGCACAGCCCATTGTAGTCAACCACAGCAAGGGCAGGATGGCGATAGCCCACAACGGCAATCTCTCAAATGCCCAAAGGCTCAGACGTGAGCTTGAACTATCGGGCGCCATATTCCACACCACCACGGATACCGAGATAATCGCATATATCATCACACGGGAAAGACTCAGGGCTTCTTCCATAGAAGATGCCCTGTCCGCCGCAATGAACACCATTGAGGGCGCATATTCACTGGTCATAGTCTCCCCCACAAAGCTTATAGCCGCAAGAGATCCGCACGGGTTCAGGCCCCTATGCTACGGCAAACTGCCCGACGGGTCATATGTAGTCTCCTCCGAGAGCTGCGGCATCACTGCTGTCGGCGGCAAATTCATCAGAGACATATCCCCCGGAGAGATGATCGTCTTCAATGAAAACGGCATCGAATCACGAAAAGAGCACTGCGGCAAAGTCCCGAAAAGGTCATGCATATTTGAATACATATACTTTGCCCGTCCCGATTCGGTCATAGACGGTGTGTCGGTACACTCGGCACGTCTGAAAGCAGGTGAGATACTTGCAGAATGCTGCCCCGCAGATGCAGACATAGTGATAGGAGTGCCCGATTCGGGGCTTGATGCGGCACTGGGCTTTTCGCACCGTTCAGGCATACCCTACGGCATAGGGCTTATAAAGAACAAATACATAGGCCGCACGTTTATTTCGCCCACACAGGCATCAAGAGCAGACAAGGTCATGATAAAGCTATCACCTCTGCGTGAGACCGTTGAGGGCAAAAGGATAGTGCTGGTGGATGATTCCATAGTCAGGGGCACCACGAGCCGCCGCATAGTATCACTTCTGAGAGAGGCAGGGGCGAAAGAAATACATTTCAGAGTATCGTCACCGCCTTTTATTGAGCCGTGCTTTTACGGGACTGACATCGGCTCCAGAGAGGAGCTCATCGCAGTGCGCCACACACCTGAGGAGACCGCAAAACTGATAGGTGCGGATTCTCTGGGCTATCTGCCCGTAAAAAGGCTCTGTGACCTGACAGGCTGTACAGAGCTGTGTGATGCCTGCTTTACAGGAAATTACCCCACAGAAGTCCCGTCAGACGGCATGAAAGATAAGTTCGACATGAAGATACATAATATAGACTGACTTGTTCATATACGCTCCACGGTATATCCCTGCCTTACGGGATATACCGTTTTCTGTCTCACACGGTCTCAGTCCATTTTCCCGGTGTACAGATGCTGTCTCATTTATATTTGACATATAAGCGATTTGGTGATATAATCTTATGTGATCATTATTTTAGGAGGCTCTCTTTTGAACACCGATCTTAAAAAGCGTCTTGAGGAATATGACATCCTCGCCGATATATACAGAAGACTCAGCATCGTAGTCTCACAGGTACTTGAAAAAACCATGAGCGACACAGACCTCAGACCGATGCAGATCGTCAGCAGGATAAAGACAAAGGAATCTGTGGCTGAAAAAATGTCTCACAAACACGACAAATACCATTATGTCAGAGATATAAACGACCTGCTGGGATTTCGCATAATATTCTACTTTTCCGACCAAATGGATATATGCGCAGAGGCGATAAAAAAGGCCTTCAACGTTGACCCTAAGCGTTCCAAGGATAAAAGACAGCTCATAGACCCGACGGCATTCGGCTATATCTCGCTTCACTATATATGCTCTCTCCCCGAAGATCAGGGCTATCCTGTCGAGCTTTGCGGCAGAAATTTTGAGATACAGATACGAACCGTGCTTCAGCACACATGGGCTGAGATAGAACACGACCTGGGCTATAAATCGGAGTTTGACATTCCCCGTGAGATACGCAGGGAATTCTCGAGAGTCGCCGGTCTGCTCGAAGTGGCAGATGAAGTGTTTGTCAACCTGAAAAAGCGCATAGGCGACTACAAGCTGGAAGTCTGTGAAAGCATATCCAACGATGAGGCGGACGATATGACCCTTGACCTTATCACGCTGACGGAATATATGAACAGGAGCAGGACAATGACGGCGCTTCTGAGTGATATATCCGCTGTGTCGGGAGCAGGGATAAAAGAGGTCTCACCCGAATATTACGTTGAAAGACTGCATTTTCTCGGCATACAGACACTCGGCGACCTTAAACGATTCAACACGGAGGAATACGACCATGCTCTGCTGCTGGCAAGAAATGTGCTTGCCGACAAGGATATAGAGGAGCTGATATCCACGGTGGGATTTTTCTATCTGTGCCGTGCAAGGCTCGTTTTCGGTGACATGGATGAAAAGAGGATATACAGGTATTACCGCATAGACGAGACAGACCCCGGCTATGCCGCCGAACAGACCGAGCATATCATGTATCTGAGGAAGCTCATGCGCCATGATGCGCATTGACATTGACACAAAAGATTAACAAATTATGCCCTGACGGATATTGACTTTTTTGCTTCAAGGGTGTATAATTTTCAGTAGTTTATATCATTCAAAACGTTAAACGGAGAAGGCACGGCTCACAAGTCCGGTCAAGAGAGCTGCCGCCGCAGCTGAGAGCGGCAGTACCGACAGAGTCTGATGTCACCGCCTCCGCAGTCTGTCCAATACACAGCGGTGCGCCGCCGTTACCGGCTAATGAGGCTCATCATATGAGCGGATCAGGGTGGAACAGCGATAATATCGCCCCTGGCGGTCCATGACAATAGTCGGGGCTGTCGGGGGCTTTGTGTTATAACAAGGAGTGATGGATATGGATACAAACGAAAACAGGGAAAAACTTCGCAGACTGGCTGACGGATTGTCGTATCTTGCGGTATTCAGAGGGCTTCTTAGGCTCACGACCATGTCGAGCCTGCATCAGATGCTGTCAGACCCCACACCCGATACGGTAGGCGAGTTCGTTTACAATCTGTACCGTCACAGGGGAAACCTGTCGGATTATATTCTCAGAGCCGCATATGAGGACGAGAACCCGTATATCATGAAAAAGGCACGCAGAGAGAATGTGCCCTTTGTCATGGAGCGTGCGGTGGACAATGAGCTTGCCCTGCTGGAACAGGTCAGCATGGTGACTCCTGCCGATGTGAGGGCCGCTATGGGGGATTATTTCCGTCTGCCCGAATGGGAGAATACAAAGCGTGACTTCCGCGAGATGTACAAGAAGCGCCTTGACGAGCTGTTCACAAAGGGCACCGGCATATTTGCAAAGTACACCGTGTTCATGATCAGGGGCAAGGAGCTCGTCCCCGTGCTTTCCCCAGACCCTCAGAAGCTCTCAGACCTGCACGAATATGAAGTACAGAGAAAGCAGGTAGAGGACAATACGATAGCTCTGCTGAATGGTCTGCCTGCGGCTAACTGCCTGCTGTACGGCGATTCCGGCACGGGCAAGTCATCCACCGTAAAGGCGATAGCAAACAAATACGCTGATATGGGACTGCGCCTTATCGAACTTAAAAAGCCTCAGCTGCATATGCTACCGGAGGTGCTTGAACGCATCTCGGAGGATCCGTTGAAATTCATAATATTCATAGACGATCTGTCCTTCTCATCGGGAGATGAGGACTTCTCAACGCTCAAAGCCGCACTGGAAGGTTCTGCGGCGGCGAGAGCGGCAAATACCGTCATCTATGCCACTTCAAACAGGCGGCATCTGGTGCGTGAGAGCTTCTCCGCCCGTATGTCGGACGATATCCACGCAGGCGATACAAGACAGGAACTGGCGAGCCTGTCAGAGCGCTTCGGGCTTAAAGTAACATTCTTGAAGCCCGACAAGGACACATATCTCAGCATAGTCAGCCACCTCGCAGACAAGTACGGCATAGACACCGACAGGGAAAAGCTGTTTGAACAGGCTGAGAGCTATGCACTCAGGCGAAACGGCAGGAGCGGACGTGCCGCAAAGCAGTTCGTGGAGAGCCTTGCCGCAGGCGGTATTGAACACAGATAACACTATCCAATGAAAGGAATGTTTATAAAATGATAAAGCTAACTCTAAAAGACGGCTCTGTAAGAGAGGCTGAGGTGGGAACGCCCGCCGCAGAGGTCATTAAGGACATAGGCATGGGTCTTTACAAGGCGGCGTGCTGTGTAAGGCTCAACGGAAAGGTCTGTGACCTCAGAACTCCTCTCACAGAGGACTGCGAATTTGAAGTATGTACCTTTGACAGCGAGGACGGCAAGAAGGCGTTCTGGCATACCACATCACACATCATGGCGCAGGCAGTAAAGCGCATCTATCCCGATGTCAAGCTGTCCATAGGTCCTGCGATCGACAACGGTTTCTACTATGACTTTGACACAGAGAAGCCCTTCACTGCCGAGGATCTTGAAAAGTTCGAAGCAGAAATGAAGAAGATAGTCAAGGAGAACCTTGAGCTCACACGCTTTGAGCTTCCCCCCGCAGAGGCGGTTGAAAAGCTGAAGGCTATGGAAGAGCCATATAAAGTCGAGCTGTGCGAGGAGCACGTCGGCAAGGGTGAGAACATATCATTCTACACACAGGGCGAATTTACCGACCTGTGCGCTGGCCCTCACCTCGTTTCCACAGGTGCTGTCAAGGCGCTCAAGCTCACAAACTGCACAGGCGCTTACTGGAGGGGCGATTCAAAGGGCAAGCAGCTCTGCCGTATCTACGGTATATCTTTCCCCAAGGCATCACAGCTTGAAGAATATCTGAAAATGGTCGAGGAAGCAAAGTCCAGGGATCACAACAAGATAGGCAGAGAGCTTGCATACTTCACGACCGTTGACTATATCGGCCAGGGTCTGCCCATACTCATGCCCAAGGGTGCTAAGGTCGTACAGCTCTTACAGCGCTGGGTGGAAGACGTTGAGGAAAAGAAGGGCTGTCAGATAACGAAGACCCCCTATTTCGCAAAGAGAGACCTTTACAAGATCTCAGGCCACTGGGATCATTACCGTGACGGTATGTTCATAATGGGCGATGCCGAGGACGAAGAGAAGGAATGTTTTGCCCTGCGTCCCATGACCTGCCCCTTCCAGTATCAGGTGTTCCTCTACAAGAACCGCTCATACAGAGAGCTCCCCATTCGTCTTACAGAGACATCAACGCTGTTCAGAAATGAGGACAGCGGTGAGATGCACGGCCTTATAAGAGTAAGGCAGTTCACCATCTCCGAGGGTCACTACATCGTAACTCCCTCACAGCTCAAGGATGAGTTCCGCAGCGCTCTGGAGCTTGCAAAATACTGCCTTGAAACGGTTGGACTTCTTGAGGACTGCACTTTCCGCTTCTCTCAGTGGGATCCCGCGAACCCCAAGAACAAGTATGAGGGCACTCCCGAACAGTGGGAACAGTCTCAGGGCGCAATGAAGGAGATACTGGACGAACTGGGTCTCGAATATACCATCGGTATCGACGAAGCCGCATTCTACGGTCCCAAGCTGGACGTTCAGTACAAGAACGTGTTCGGCAAGGAGGACACGATAGTTACCATCCAGATAGATATGCTCCTTGCAAAGCGCTTCGGCATGGAGTATGTGGATGAAGACAACTCAAAGAAGAACCCCATAATCATCCACCGCACGAGCCTCGGCTGTTACGAGAGAACACTTGCATATCTGCTTGAAAAGTATGCAGGCGCACTTCCTCTCTGGATAGCACCAGAGCAGGTAAGGATAATACCTGTTACCGACCGTGCAAACGAGTATGCAGACAGCCTTGAAAAGCGTCTTTCGGATATGGACATCAGAGTGACCGTTGACAAGAGAAACGAAAAGGTGGGCTACAAGATCAGACAGGCACAGCTTGAAAAGATACCCTACTTCTTCATCGTCGGTGATAATGAAGCCGCTGACAACACGATAGCGCTTCGTTCCAGAAAGTACGGCGATCTCGGTGTATCCCCCGTTGATGAGGTCATAAACAAGATCGTTACGGAAAATCTCACCAAGTCAAAGGACAACTGATGATGAGACTCAGACCATACAGCAGGCGCGTGTTCTATTACGAGACAGACAAAATGGGTATCGTACACCACTCAAACTACATACGCTGGTTTGAGGAGGCAAGAGTCGATGTGATAGAACAGGCAGGACTGCCGTTCGAGACCGTTGAGGCAGAGGGGCTCATGGTCCCTGTGCTGTCGGCTTCATGTGAATACCGTCTGCCATTCCGTTTCGGTGATGTGTTCACTGTAAAGGCATATATCCCCGATTTCGGAAAGATACGCTTCTCTGTAATATACGAGGTATATGACGAGGAGGGTAATCTGCGTGCAAACGGTGAGACCACCCACTGCTTTGTCGATATGGAAATGAGACCCGTCAGGATCAAGAACTCTCATCAGAGGGTATATGATATATACGACGAGTTGAGCAAGGCAGGCAGAGCCCTCTACGATCCCGAATGAGACCAAAGCACTGATACAGATACAGAAAGACCACGAAATGCGCTTTCGTGGTCTTTGCTGTTATTTCACAGCCGTGACTGTACTGTATATCCTGCCGTTATGTTCTATATCCGTGATAAGCACATCAACTCCGAAGGAATGCCTGATGTTATCTGCTGTGATGACCTCTCTCACCGCACCGTAAACAGGAGCTTCGTCCCTTGACATAAGAAGTGCCTTGTGTGCGGTGGCAAGCGCATTCTGCGGAAAATGAGTGTTGAATATCACTATCATTCCCTTTTCGGACAGACGTCTTATTATAGACAGCATTAGCTCCTGATTTCTGAAGTCGAGCCCCGATTCAGGCTCGTCAAGTATCAGAACGGAGGGCTCTGCCGCCAGTGCCCTTGCAATCATAACAGTCTGGAGCTCACCGCCCGACAGACGATCACAGCGCTTATCCGACAGGGAATCTATGCCCATTTCGTCAACAGCTCGCTGTACTATCTCTCTGTCATGGGCGGACGGAGTGCCGAAAAGCCCGATATGTGCGCTTCTGCCGAGAGTGACCATCTCACGCACGCTGTATGACGGCGGCAGGGTGTGAAGCTGCGGTACATACGCCATTTTCTGCCACTGTGTCTTGTCGCCTGTCATACTCTGACCGTCAAGGAGAACCTTTCCGTCCGCAAGCTTCAGAAGCCCTGTTATACAGCGCAGCAAAGTCGTTTTGCCGCAGCCGTTCGGTCCTAAGACCGCAAGTATCTCGCCGCCCTCAAGAGAGAAAGAAATTTCCTTGAATATCCCTCTTTCACCGTAGGCAAATGAGCCCTTTTCTATCTCAAACCTCATGTCCTGTCTCTCCTTCTCCTGAGAAGCGCTATGAACATGGGCGCACCGATAAGCGCCGTAAGTATTGATATGGGTATCTCAGCGGCTGTCATTGTCCTTGCAAGCGTGTCCATTATCATCATGAATACCGCCCCCAGAGATATCGAAAGCGGTATGACGCTCTTACCAGATGAACCGCCTATCATCCGTGATATGTGCGGCACGAGCAGACCTATCCAGCCGACTTGACCGCACATCGACACACATGATGCTGTAATAAGCGATGCGGCTATGATAAACACCGCACGCACAAGACCGACGTTCATCCCGAGCGAAGCCGCCTCGTCCTCCGAGAGGGCTATGATGTCCAGCCTCCATCTGAGGAGAAAGATGACCGCTGTACCGAGAACTATGAGCGGCAGTCCCACAGCCAGGCTCTTGTATGATGCCCTTGCCATACTGCCCATGAGCCAATAGGTTATTGCAGGCAGTTCGTCAACAGGGTCTGCAACATATTTTACCAGCGCCACCAGTGCCTGAAATACGGATGATACCGCCATACCGCCCAGTATAACCGATGACACCGACCTGTCACGTCCTGCTATCACCATAGTCAGCAGACAGGCTGAACAGCCGAATATCAGCGCCGTCACCTGTGTGCCGAAAAGCGCCGACCCTGTGAGCATAGCCAGTGCCGCACCGAATGATGCACCGCTCGCCACTCCGAGAGTATCGGGCGTGGCAAGAGCATTTGAGAAAACACCCTGAAACGCCGCACCTGCCGCAGAAAGCCCCGCCCCTACAAATGCCGCCAGTATTATCCTGGGCATGCGGATGTTCCACACCACGGAATAGGCATTCTTAGCGGCCTCATAACCTGTGAGCCTTGCAAAAAGCACAGACAGGCTCTCGGCAAACCCTATGGAGTATCTACCTATCCCCGTGCATATGACTGCTGTGATAAAAGGGAGCAATGTAAGTATCGGTAAATATCGTTTCTTCATCATATCACTCCTGTAAAAAAAGCAGGCGGAACGCTCCGCCTGCTTTGCTGTTACTGTTTTGCCGCAGCCGCCGCTGAGGGATTGTATATTGTCTGTATATCCTCGTCCGAGAGTTCAATATCGTAATGCTTCTTGAAATATTCCTTTATGTCGCTGTCAAGGTCGATATCGGCGTAGACATCGGGCTGTATGGTCTTTGCCACCCATTCCAGAGAGAGAGCCGCATCGGATGATGCAGGATACCAGCGGTACATTCCGAGAGGGAACTTGTATACCTTGCCGTTCGCTACTGCCGAAACACCGCTCCAGTCCTCAGAAACAGTGTTGTTTATCAGGTCGTCGGGAGTGTACTGTATGAAGTTTGTTATGAGGATGATATCCGGATCCCATGCATATATCTGCTCCATGTTGACCTCTGTCTGACCCTTGATCTCTGCTGCCGCATTCACGCCGCCTGCCGCATTTATCCAGTACTCACCGAATGAGCCCGAGCCTGCTGCCTTTATGCCGCTCTCATCATAGTTGAAGAGTATCAGTACGGAGGGCTTGTCCTCCTCGGGTATCTCAGCGGACTTTGCCTTTACCTTTTCCGCTATTGCTCTTGCATCATCAACGATAGCGTTTGCATTGTCCTCTTCGCCGTATATCTGACCGAGGAGCTGTACCCATGAAGCATAGGTCTCGACCGTATCAAATCCTGCGATGGAGGGAGAGAATGCCACTGCGGGGATGCCTGCGCTCTCATAAAGAGCTCTTTCGTCCTTGTTTGCCGCAGAGAATATCACCATATCGGGTTCAAGAGTGAGGAGCTGTTCAACGTTTATCTCGCCGTTCTCCACAAAGCTCGTGTCTGCATTGGCGATCTCGGGATAAAGGTTTATCAGAAATGAGTTCTTGGCGGCTGACATGGCCTGCGGATGCATACCCACTATCTCGTCCGCAGAACCCCTGAAAAGGCAGAACACCGACGGCACGGGGAATATTGAGGAAACCACGACCCTGTGTACCTCCTCGGGGATCTCGACCTCGGTTCCCGTCTGGTCGGTTATTATCCTTGTACCTGTCCTGACCTCAGCTTCAGTCTCTGCCTCGGTCTCAGATTCTGTCACTGTTTCCGCTTCGGTTTCAGGCGCTGCGGCTTCGGTCTGTTCAGTCTCCGAGACGCTCTCGCTGACTATCTCGGTCGGTGAAGTCTCAGCGGTGGGTGCAGTCTGAACGCCGCACGAAGTCATCATCGCCACAGCCAGCAGGGCAGGGATGATGCTGAATTTTTTCTTCATAATATCTCTCCTCGATCATTCTTTTTACTATATCCGGCAGTCATCGGCCACCCGGACTGCCCGCAAGATGATTGTAGCATAAAAGGGAGTATAATGTCAACGATAATATATCCTAAAACAAACCAAAAAAGTATAATTTAATTTAATAATATGACAAATCATCACAGCATCAGAAACTGTACCCGTAAAAAAACGCCACAGCATCGGTATACTGCGGCGTACTATATTCGATCTATTGCCTGTGAGCAGTCAGGTCATTCGGACTGGTTTATGAATCCCTCTGCCCTCTTGATCTCGTTCAACAGTGAGGATACATACTCGGGATATTCCTCTGTAAGTGAGTTGGTGGTGATAGACATATCCGCCAGCATACTGTCGCACACAAGAGCCGCAGACAACGCTCTGCTGCGCTCCATAGCCGCCAGTGCAAGACCGTCTGCCGATATCTCACTGACCGTGAAAAACCTGCGGTCATTTTTCGCATTAGCGCCGTAAAGCACTCTGAACACCCTGTACACAGAAAGGCTGAGGTACTGCTCTATATTCGCAGTCAACTCATCACTGCCGCTCTTCTCGAGAAGTGCGAAAAGCACCGCCTCGGAATCGCTTATGCGCTTGTGTGACTGCGAGGAGACGGCTGTGGTCTCGCTGCCGTTCATCTGTGCCGCCGAGCCGTACGGCTCTGCACACCTACCGAGGAGATAGTCACAGGAAACACCGTAGTAGTCAGCTGTGCGCACCAGAAATTCAAGTCCGCACTCTCTGATGCCCTTTTCGTAGTGCGAGAGAAGAGCCTGTGAAACGCCGAGATCAGCAGCGGCTTGCTTCTGACTAATTTTCTTCTCTTTTCTGAGAAGAGTGATTATACGGGAAAAATCCGTATTCACGCTATCACCTCGCACCAAAATACAGTAGTTCTACATACCGTATAATTATATAACAAAACATACAATTTGTAAATAGAAAAACACGGCAAAAAGAAATTTTTACCTGTAAATTTTTTATGAACGGTTCTTTGTGCGGAACCAGAAGGTACTGCCCACGTTCTCCTCAGAACGCACGCCGAATTCAAAACCGTGCATGATGAGTATCTGCTTTACGATCGACAGTCCGAGACCCGTGCCGATGACCTCACGCTTTGACTTCTCCGCTCTGTAATATCTGTCGAATATCAGCGGCAGAAGCTCCTTTGATATGCCGGGACCTGTATCTGTGACAGCTATCTCCATGCCGTCAGAAACAGGCACTGCGGTCACATAGATATCTCTGCTCTCTCCGGAATAGTTGACGGCATTGTTCACCAGATTGTATATGACCTGATCGAATTTTATCGGGTCTGCGGTGACCATTGAACCCTCCGGTACACTGACATAGAATTTATATCCGTCACGCTCCGACAGCAGGGAATACCTTGCCATTATGGAGTTTATCCGCTCGGACAGGTCAAAATCAGTCAGAGACAGCTCAGATCCGCCGTTCTCCAGCTTTGTAAGGTCGAGTATATCATTTACAAGTGCGGCGAGCCTGTCGCTCTCCTCTATGATTATGCCGAGATGCTCGTCCCTTTTCACCGGATCATCGCCCGACAGATCCCTTATCATCTCCGCATACGCCTTGACCATAGTGAGTGGCGTGCGCAGGTCATGGGATATGTTTGCCATAAGGTCACGGCGCATGGTGTCTATCTTTGTGATCTCGCAGGAGGCAAAATTCAGTGTCTCTGCCAGCTGCTCGGTCTCGGTGTATCCGTTGCCGTTGAATTCAACGTTATAATCGCCCTGCCCCAGCTTTGCGGCAGACTTCGTGATACGGGTGATAGGCGTGCTTATGAGCCTTGACAGGAATATTGATATGCCAAATCCCAGTATGAGCATAGCAACGGTTATCTGTATCATCTGCACCCTTATGACCCCAACCGTTGAATCAAGAGGTTCAAGAGAGGTATTTATCATAAGGTACCGTATCGCTCCCCTGCCGCCTATGGACTTTACATACAAAAGCGTGTCATCGCCGTAGCGCGGATTGAGGAGCTCTGCATAGTACACACCGTCTGCGGCGCTGTCGGCACTCTGCCTGTATGACCTGAGGTCGGATTCGGACGAACCGTGTATCAGACAGTGATTTGAAGTGACATCATAGGAATATATGGTAAGTCCGTACCTGTCCTGCAATATGATGCACATATCATACTCATGCGCCAGATCCTCTATCTGCCTGCTTGTGAGACTGCCGTTCACAGCGGATGTGATTATCCTTGACGAGACAAGCTCTATGTCATTCTCCTTGCGTGAACGGTAATTCGTTTCAAGGGTCGCAATGAAGGATATCCATATCAGCACGAGTATCGCCACTATGAATATGGCAAAGTATATCCATACCGTGAAGCGAACGCTCCTGAGAGCCTTGCGCAGATCGCTCTTACCTACCGACATCGAACTTGTATCCCATTCCTCTCAGGGTAACGATGAATTTTCTGTACTCCCCTATGGAATTGCGAAGCATCTTTATATGTGTGTCAACAGTTCTGTCATCGCCGTAGAAATCATAGCCCCATACCTCTGTAAGAAGCTTTTCTCTTGACAGGGCTATGCCCTTGTTCCTGACCATATAGAAAAGCAGGTCGTATTCCTTGGGCGTGAGCGAAGCGGGAACACCGTCAACGAGCACCTCTCTGCCCGTCATATCTATCTCCAGCCCCTCAAACTTCACTATCTGCTTGCTGTCGCTGTCATCCGAAGCGGCGCTGCGCTTGATGACGGCACGCATCCTTGCCAGCAGTTCCTTTGGTGAGAAAGGCTTTGTAACATAGTCATCGACACCCAGCTCAAATCCGAACAGCTTGTCATACTCCTCTCCCCTTGCAGAGAGCATAATGACGGGTATCTGTTTGGTCTTGCGTATCTCCTTGACCGCCGAATAACCGTCGAGCTTCGGCATCATAATATCCATGATGATAAGGTCAAAATCCTCTGTGCGGCACATTTCCACCGCCTGCATACCGTCCTCGGCCTCACTGGTCTCATAGCCCTCGAACTTAGCGTACTCGCTGATAACGTTGCGGATGTTTTTCTCGTCGTCCACGATAAGTACCTTTTTCACGCAAAATACCCCTTTCTAAATAACATAGAACCAGCTTTCGTCCTGCTCTATCTCAGACAGCTCCACAGTCTTTTTCTTACCGTAATTGACGGATAGCTCCTGATTCTTTATGCTCACCCTTGCGCCTGCCTTTATGGATGTGGTTATGAAGGCATTACCGCCTATCACAACGTCGTGACCTATGACGGTCTCGCCGCCGAGAATGGATGCACCGGAATATATGGTGACATTATCCTCGATAGTCGGATGACGCTTGACATTTTTGAGAGACTGACCGCCCCTTGTGGAGAGCGCACCGAGAGTAACGCCCTGATATACCTTGACGTTATCGCCGATGATAGTTGTCTCACCTATAACTATGCCCGTGCCGTGGTCGATGAAGAAGTACTTGCCGATGGTGGCGCCCGGGTGTATATCAACTCCCGTGACGCTGTGCGCATACTCGGTCATGATCCTGGGTATGAGCGGCACGCCGAGGGTGAACAGCTCATGTGCGAGCCTGTATACCATGATCGCATAAAGTCCGGGATAGGAATAAATGATCTCGTCCTTGTTGAACGCCGCCGGGTCTCCGTCAAATGCCGCCTGCACATCTGTCTCTATGTATTCCCTTATCTTTGGGATAGTGGCAAGATAGTCAAAGGCGATCTTCTCCGCACACTCCTCAGCGGTAGCGCCTTCAAGGCACTCACAGCCCTCGACATATCTCAGTACTATGGTTATCTGGCGGATAAGGTTGTACAGCACGTCCTCAAGCTGCATGGTGATGTTGTTCCTGACAGTATAGACCTTATAGCTCTTGTTCTTGAAAAAGCCCGGGAACACGATGTTTCTCAGCTGCTCTATCATTCTGACTATAACATCCTTATCGGGCTGGACAAAGCCGTCATAGCGGTCTATATCCCTGTCGTTGGTGTAGTCGGAGAGAATATTCTCAACGACTACGTTCAGCTTGTCTTCAAGGTTCTTGTCGGTTCTGTCATTATACATATATCATACCTCATTCGGCATCATTTGCCTCGGATGTCTCAACGGTAGTATCTATGCCATTGATCTTCAGATTGGGATCATCAAGGTCGATTATCAGGCACTTCCTGCCCTGTATCACAGATGTGCGCACCTTGTCAACAGCATCCTTGCCGATATTCACCGTGATCGCCTCTGCGGAGAGAACGGTCTTTGTCTCAACAAGGTTAGAAGCCTTCAGGGGGAACTCCCCTACTATCCTTGCATACACATCATCAACGGCAGTGAGCTTATCATCGCTGACACCGGCATCGGCAAGGATATTTTTGAGTCTGGGACTGTCTATCAGCGTCGGCTCTGTCTCGTTCTTGTTCTGAGCGATGACATCCTCTATTATGTCATTGACCTGAGTGATGACAGTGTAGTCAAGCTCATCGCCGCATACATTTGTCAGAACAGCTCTGAAACGTTCCTTTTCGCCCTCTGCTGTATAGCTGAATGTACAGTCAAGCACATCCTCGACTATGGAGAGATTGGGCTTCTTTGGGCTTCTGGTGTAGTACATCACCGAATTCACATCTGCGCTCCTGTCGGAGAACACGGGGAAGAGTATGCCGTCCTGGGGCGCACGGGATATTATCATCTCGGTATTGGCCTTTTTGTATATGCCCTCTCTCTCCCTGTCGTAGAACAGGCCGTCATCACCCGTATTGGCGGGACAAAGTGCGGTTACGAGGAAATTGAAATCGCCGTCCTCATCATCGAGCTTGTCGTCGTTCTTATCCTTTTTCAGAACCGTGTAGGAGCAATAACCCACTATTACGGTATACGCCGTACCAATCGCCGCATTCTCAGATATTCTTGAGATAAGCTCCGAGTTTGCGTCTTCATCGTCGAGCTTGCCTTTGAGCGCCTTATAGAGCGTATACTGTGCGCCGCCCTCTTCATAACTCTCATTCGGGAAGGCATATTCGGTAAGGTTCTTGCCCAGACTGCCGCCGAGCGCCTTTTTGAGTGTTTCCATCACTACACTGCACTCATCCTCGTCCATCAGAACATAGCTCTTGACCTCACTGCAGGCGATATTCTTCTCACCGTCGATAAATGCATAGAGCACCTTATTGAGTGTAAACAGCCCTGATTCGGCTGAAAAATTCTTTTTGATCTCTCCGAGTTCCTTTTTGTTCATCTTTATTCTCCCGTATTCATTTTCAAAAGGTATCATACCAGACGAGCCTTTTGCTATAAAGTATACCACAACGCCGGCAAAAAGTCAAACAAATCTGCTTTTTTATCTAAGAATATCTTGCTGTCATTTCATCGTTACTTAAAGGACATCTCTTCATATAAATAAAAAAGCGCCGCAGGGCGCAATATATTTTTGGTCAATTTGACCGCACTTTATTTGAATATTTCTATTGACAAAACCAGCCAGATAGTATATAATATATAAGTCGCACGGTCGTAAGGCGGCAAATGTGGCGGTATAGCTCAGTGGCTAGAGCAACCGGTTCATACCCGGTAGGTCGTAAGTTCAAATCTCACTGCCGCTACCATGGCCCGTTGGTCAAGAGGTTAAGACGACGCCCTTTCACGGCGTAATCATGGGTTCAATTCCCGTACGGGTCACCAAACCATATGCTCGGAAACAGCGTAATATCGCCGTTTCCGAGTTTTTCTTTTATAGTGAAAATCCGCTTTGTTCTTTATCTGTTCTTTATTTTGAAAATGCGGAGTAGTGAGCTGTG
>JAGAZJ010000004.1 GCA_018110925.1 Oscillospiraceae bacterium
CACCATTGTTTCAAGACATACAAATTCAAGCTGATCTCTTTCACTTTTATTCTTTTCAAGCATTTTTATCACCCGTGTTTATTATACCATATCAGACGCAAAAAAGCCAGCCTTTCGGCTGACTTTTTCGACAGACTGAGCACCGCTCACAGATGTGAGCGGTGCTGTTTCTAATTCGTGATATCAGTCATTCGACATATATTCTCTTTATCTTCTGCTCGTGAGTGGGTCTGTCACTGTAATCAGTGGGGGTGGAAGCTATCTCATCGACCGCATCCATACCCTCTACTACCTTGCCGAATGCGGCATACTGTCCATCAAGATGAGGTGCATCTGCGTGCATGATGAAAAACTGTGAGCCTGCGCTGTTGGGATCCATTGCCCTTGCCATTGAGAGAACGCCCCTTGTATGCCTGAGGTCGTTCTTGACTCCGTTTGCGGCAAACTCGCCCTTGATATGCCAGCCCGGACCGCCCATGCCCGTGCCGTCGGGACAGCCGCCCTGTATCATAAAGCCGGGGATAACCCTGTGGAATATGAGACCGTTGTAGAAGCCGCCATTCACCAGCTTCAGAAAATTCTCCACCGTTATGGGAGCGATGTCGGGATAAAGCTCTGCCTTTATCTGTTTGCCATTTTCCATTTCAATAACTATCATTGCGGTTACTCCTTTTTATTATTGTCTATCCGGCGCCGAGCCGTACCTGCTCTCCTCGTGAGTGGATTTTTCACGGTACATAAGGTCATCGGCGCATTTGATGAGCTCGTCCACATGGAGCTCACGGGATATTTGTGTGTAAGCCGAGCCGAAGCTGACCCTGACTGTATAAGGCTTCCCAGATACAGCGTTGAAGCCGGCTATATGCTCGTTTATGTCATGAGCGAGCTTATCTGCGTGCTTCTCCGGTTCAGAGCGGCACACGCTGGCAACGGTAAATTCATCACCGCCGAAGCGTGAGCATATCTCATTTTCGCCCCATATCGAATGGAGCGCATCGGATATGGCATTTATCGCAATATCTCCCTCTGCGTGACCGTAGGTGTCGTTTATGGTCTTCAGACCGTCCATATCTATCGACAGCACTGTCAGATAGGATGTGCCGCCATCGTCCACGGCGCTGTCTATCAGCTTGCTGATCTCGTTATAGAAACCACGCCTGTTGTAAAGACCCGTATGGTCTCTCACATAGAGCCTTTGAAGCTCCTTGATGACCTTTTTCATTACGGACTGGCTGTTTGCTATCTCAAGAGCGTGATTTATATTTCGGGTATAACCCGGAAAATTCCTCATAGTGCCGTTGTTGCGGGCCAGATGCTTTTCGGGCAGTATGGAGCAGACACCATAGCCGACATCCGTATCGGAGAAGTGTATCGGCCAGAATATCACCGTGCCGAAATGCTCCATGGCTTCATTCAGCCGTGCAGGTCTGAGCCCGCAGTAAGGCGGTGTCCGCTCCCCCTCAAAGGACTCGCAGAGTATGAGCCTTGCGCCGCGGGAAGTATCATCAGCTTCTATGAAGCTTTTGTAATCGGTGCTGATATTCATAAAATCATCGCTCAGACACAGGCAGTAGTATGACCAGCCGTATGACATTGTGTGGGCGAATATATTCCCGGATACATCCTGAAGCCCCTCGGAATAGCTGACAGCCTCGTTCATCTCGGCTATCTCCGTCTGTGCATTGGCGCTGTCCTGTATCATATCAAAAAGCACCTGTATGCGTCCCGACGCTTCACGGTAATCTATGGGCTTACAGCCGCAGGAATGTGACCATGTGATTGCATGGTCGATTATCGCAAAATTATCTTTGAGCCTGCCTTCCGAATTGGCGATAACGGCATCCACCGCCCTCACGCCCGCTGTTGAGGTGCCCTGCTTTGCGGTAGTGAGCCTCGGTATATGGAACTGCTCGTCGGGAATACCGTCAAACCCCGTCACTATCACATCATCGGGCACGGAATAGCCGTGATCTCTCAGCTTTGCGCACACCGTCATTGCCATAGTGTCGTTGCAGCATATGAAAGCATCAGGCAAAGACATATCCGACTCAAAGAAGCTGTCCATGGCTCTGCCTGCGGGGCCTGACCAAAAATTGCCGTACATTATCCTGCTGTCGTCAAGTTCAAGGCCGTTCTCTCTCATGACACGGCGGCAACATTCTATCCTTTCGTCCGAAAAGACGTTGTTCCTCATGCCCGCCATGACATTTATTACCCTGCACCCGTGCTTTTCTATGACATGGCGCACCACAGCCTCAAACGCCGACTGATAGTTGAACTGTATGTTGTAGCACCCGTCAAGAGCCTTGTCAACACTGACGACGAACACGCCGTGTTCACTCGCTCTCTTTATGATGCCTTCCAGCACTTCCCTGTTCTTTATCGTCTCCGCAAGCAGTATGAGCCCGTCTATCCTGTCATAGTCTATCAGGTCAAATACCTTTGCCTCGGCCAGAGAATACTTGTCATCGGTGTCAAGCTCACTGCCCGAATTAAACACCAGCAGACCGTAGCCGTATTCCCTTGCTCTTTCCAGAGCGGCGCAGTAAAATTCTGTCTGGAAATAACCGTCTATCTTCGCTGTGCAAAGCCCTATAAAACGCTTCATCTCCCGACCTCCTCTGCAAGACCGCTCCCGTCTGTATATACTCTGCAACGGTATGATATGATTTTAACACAAAATGACCGATGTGTCAATAGAAAATCTGTTCGATAAAACAGACCTGTCTGTTTTGTCACCACACATCCTGCACGATGTTCCCTAAAGTCTCATTCCGTCTGTGAGATACAAGTGTATTTCACAAAAGTACAACTGTACAGGATGAAAAATTTGTCTTATATAGCAATTGAATTCTTAACGGTTTACGGGTATAATATACAGGTATTGTATGTTATCATGAAAAGGAGTTTCATTTTATGGATACAAAGGTTGTTAAATTCGGCGGCAGTTCCCTTGCGGATGCCGAGCAGTTCAGGAAGGTAGCCGACATAGTGCTTTCCGACAAGTCAAGGCGCTTTGTCGTAGCATCTGCCCCGGGCAAGCGTTTTTCGGGCGATGTCAAGGTCACCGATATGCTCTATAACTGCTACGACATGGCTGTAAAGGGTGAGAGCTTTGACCGCTCTTTCTCTGCTATCGAAGCACGCTTCAACGATATAATCACAGGTCTCGGCATAGACCTCTCACTTGATAAGGAGTTTTCAGACATCAAGGATGCATTCGCTCACAGAGCGGGCCGTGACTATGCGGCGAGCCGCGGCGAATATCTCAATTCCATTGTCCTTGCAAAGTTTCTGGGCTTTGAATTTATTGACCCCGCAGGCTATATCCGCTTTGACGAAACGGGCACATTTGACCTTGACACCACAAGAAAGCTTCTCGGCGAAAAGCTCGCCGACATCGAATATGCCGTTATACCCGGCTTTTACGGCTCTATGCCCAACGACACCATAAAGACATTTTCAAGGGGCGGTTCCGACGTGACGGGTTCTATCGTGGCAAGCGCCGTCAATGCCGTTATCTACGAGAACTGGACAGATGTCAGCGGTTTTCTCATCGCAAATCCCACTATCGTTGACAAGCCCGAACCCATCACCACAATAACCTATCGTGAGCTGAGAGAGCTTGCCTACATGGGTGCAGGCGTGCTCCACGAGGATGCCATATTCCCCGTGAGAAGGGCAAATATACCCATCAATATCAGAAACACTAACCGTCCTGAAGACAAGGGCACATTCATCGTGTCCGACACCGCCGAGACATCCAGATACACTATCACAGGTATCGCAGGCAAGAAGGGCTTCTCTGTCATCCAGATAGAAAAGGACATGATGAATGCCGAGATAGGCTTCGGCAAGAACGTTCTCCGTGCCCTTGAAAAGAACAATGTGGCTTTTGAGCATATGCCCTCCGGCATCGACACCATGAGCGTGATAGTAAGCTCCGAGACTCTCATAGGCAAGGAAAAGCCCGTGCTCGACGAGATAACCTACCGCTGCCATCCCGACAAGATGGAGATAGAGAACAATCTCGCCCTCATCGCCGTAGTGGGCAGAGGCATGAGAAAGACAAGAGGCACGGCAGGCAGGCTCTTCTCCGCACTGGCACACGCAAGGGTCAATGTTAAGATGATAGACCAGGGTTCATCCGAGCTCAACATAATCATCGGCGTTGAGGAAGAGGATTTTGAGACCGCTATCAGAGCGATATACGATATGTTCGTGCTGACCGTGAAGTAAATAGATAAGGACGATGTTCAAGTGGCAAATATACAGGCACTGTATGACGCATACAGAAAGAATACGATAGACCCCAAGCTCTATGAGAGCTATAATGTGAAGAGAGGGCTCAGGAACCCCGATGGTTCGGGCGTGCTGGCTGGCGTGACCAATGTATGCAGTGTACACGGTTATGTGCTCGACGAGGGCGAAAAGACCGCCGCCGAGGGCAGGCTCATATTCAGAGGCTTTGACATAAACGATCTCGTTGAGGGCGCAATATCCGAGAAGCGCTTCGGCTATGAGGAAGTGGCATATCTCCTCCTTGCAGGAAAGCTCCCCACAAAGGAACAGCTCGCCGATTTCAGGGCGCTCCTTGACGAGCGCAGAGAGCTGCCCCCGGGCTTCTTTGAGGATATGATACTCAAAGCCCCCTCAAAGAATATAATGAACAAGCTGTCACGTTCCGTGCTGTCGCTCTATTCCTATGATGACACCCCCGACAGCACCACCCCGGAGCATGAGGTCGATACAGCCGTTTCAATAATCGCAAAGATGCCTGTTTTCATGGTCAACGCCTACGCTGTTAAACAGCGCTGCTTTGAGAACGGCACGATGTTCCTGCATCCCCTGATACCGGGTCTGTCAACATCACAGCTGATACTCTCCCTGCTCCGCCCCGACAGGCAGTATACAGACGAAGAGGCAAAGATACTCGATATCATGCTCATGATACACGCCGAGCACGGCGGCGGAAACAATTCCACATTCACCTGCCGTGTGCTGTCGTCATCGGGAACAGATCCGTATGCAGCATATTCTGCGGCGATAGGCTCCCTCAAGGGTCCCCGTCACGGCGGTGCGAACCACAAGGTCATCGAGATGCACAAGAGCATCATGGAGAATGTGAAAGACTGGGAGAATGAGGACGAGGTAGCCGCATATCTCACAAAGATACTCAAAAAGGAAGCAGGCGACGGCTCGGGTCTTATTTACGGCATGGGTCACGCTGTATATACACTTTCAGACCCGAGAGCGGTCATACTAAAAAAATATGCGGGCCGTATGGCAGAGGGCACGGGGTTTGAGCCCGAATACCGCCTGCTTGAAAAGATAGAGAAGCTAACGCCCGCACTCATGCATGATGTCAAGGGCTCGGCAAAGGATATGTGCGCAAACGTGGATATGTATTCGGGCTTTGTCTACAAGATGCTGGGCATACCCGAGGATCTGTTCACGCCGCTGTTTGCCGTATCGAGAATGGCAGGCTGGTGCGCTCACCGCTTTGAGGAGTGCATGACCGGCAACAGGATAATCCGCCCCGCATACAAGAGCGTGGCACACAGAACAAAGTATGTACCCATAGGACAGAGATGATGAGGCTCGACAAATTCATCGTGCATCAGGCGGGACTTTCCCGAAGCGAGGCTGCAAAGCTCACCGCTTCGGGAAAAATACTGGTTAACGGCAAAAAATGCTCCGCCTCCTCCAGGATAGACGAGACAAACGACATTGTTACCATAGACGGCAAAACGGTCGTATACAGAAAATTCGTCTACATCATGCTCAACAAGCCCGCAGGGGTGATCTGCGCCACAAGGGACGAGCTGTCGCAGACGGTCATAGACCTTATCCCCGGGGAACTCATGCGCAAGGGGTTATTCCCCGCAGGCAGGCTTGACAAGGACACCAGGGGCTTTGTGCTGATAACGGATGACGGCGCACTTGCTCACGATATACTCTCGCCCAGACGTCACGTTGAAAAGGAGTACGAGGTCACTCTCGAACGCCCTGCGGAGGAAGGCTATGAGCAGATTCTTGCCGACGGGATAACAATAAACGGTCAGTCGGGAGAGCCGCCCGAGAAGTGCCTGCCCGCAAAGATATATTTCACCGACGACCCTTATACAGTGCGCCTTGTGATATGTGAGGGCAAGTACCACCAGATAAAGCGCATGGCGAAAGCACTGGGAAACAGGGTAGTCGGCTTAAAACGCATCAGGATAGGAAATATCCGTCTTGACCCGTCCTTGCCGGAGGGTATGTGTCGGGAAATATCGCACAAAGAAATATCTGATATACGATAAAAAAACAGCTCTTTTAACAAATCAAAACTGACAAAAAGGGCATCACATTTTTGTTTCCGTCAAATTCAATAAATTAACATTTTGAAGTTTGGACAATAAGTGACTTGAAATTATATGCATAAATCTGTTATTATATATGCGTAGCCGAATGTAATATATGGTGTACTATGTATTTGTGCGCCCATGATCCTCGGCGCTAATTTTGTAGGGAGGTCCACGGTAAATGGCAAGTTTATCACTCAGATCGATTTATAAGAAGTATCCCGGCGGCGTTGTAGCCGTTTCAGATGTTAACTTAGAGATAAAGGACAAGGAATTCATTATCCTCGTTGGTCCTTCGGGTTGCGGTAAATCCACCACTCTGCGTATGATCGCAGGTCTTGAGGAGATCTCTGAAGGTGAGCTCTACATAGGCGACCGCCTTGTAAACGACGTTGCACCTAAGGACAGAGATATCGCGATGGTTTTCCAGAACTACGCTCTGTATCCTCATATGACAGTTTTTGAGAATATGGCATTCGGTCTTAAGCTCAGAAAGGTTCCCAAGGATGAGATAGCTCGTAAGGTTGAAGAAGCTGCGAGAATACTCGATATATCCCACCTCCTTTCCAGAAAGCCTAAGGCTCTTTCCGGTGGTCAGAGACAGCGTGTTGCTCTCGGTCGTGCTATCGTTCGTGAGCCCCAGGTATTCCTTCTCGACGAGCCGCTCTCCAACCTCGATGCAAAGCTCCGTGCACAGATGAGAACCGAGATCTCCAAGCTCCACCAGAAGCTCGGTACAACATTCATCTATGTAACTCATGACCAGACAGAGGCTATGACGATGGGCGACCGTATCGTTGTTATGAAGGACGGTTTCGTTCAGCAGGTAGATACTCCCCAGAACCTCTACACTAGCCCTGTAAACCAGTTCGTTGCAGGATTCATGGGTTCACCTCAGATGAACTTCATCGACGCTTATCTCAGAATAGTCGACGGCAAGTACACTGTTGAGTTTGGTTCTGAAGATACAAAGACCACAAGAGGCGTTAAGTACTATGTTGAGATCCCTGCCGACAAGGTAGACGATCAGGCACTTTCTCCTCTCGTTGACAAGGAGATCGTAATGGGTATCCGTCCCGAGGATATCCACGACGAGCAGATGTTCCTCTCCACAGCTTCCACAGGTGTTGTTGAGGCTGACGTTGAGATCACAGAAATGATGGGTGCTGAGACTTATCTCTATCTCACCTGCGAGGGTATTCCTCTCACAGCCCGTGTTGATCCCAGATCCACCGCTCGTCCTCAGGACAGGATAAGTGTTGCTCTCGATCCCAACAAGATTCACATCTTCGACAAGGAGACCGAGAAGACCGTTATCAACTGATAACACTATACGAAATTCAAGGCGGAGGTCATCCCTCCGCCTTTTTTGTGACACTGCTGTGAGGTGACTATGAAGTCTATCATGATACAGGGCACTATGTCGGGAGCAGGAAAAAGCCTGCTCTGTGCGGCACTGTGCAGGATATTTGCGGAGGACGGTCACAGGACTGCCCCGTTCAAATCTCAGAATATGGCACTCAACTCCTTCATCACCGACGAAGGGCTTGAAATAGGCAGGGCGCAGGCCATGCAGGCAGAGGCTGCGGGCATAGCTCCGTCTGTCCTGCACAATCCCATACTGCTCAAACCCACCAGCGACAAGGGTTCGCAGGTCATTGTAAACGGCGAGGTCATGGCGGATATGTCCGCACGGGAGTATTTCAGAAACAAGAAAGCCCTTGTACCGCATATAAAGACCGCCTTTGACACCCTTGCCAAAGACAATGACATCATAGTGATAGAGGGCGCAGGCAGCCCTGTTGAACTTAATCTGCTCAAAGACGACATGGTGAATATGGGCATGGCTGAGATAGCCCGCTCCCCTGTGCTGCTCGTGGGAAATATCGACCCGGGAGGAGTATTTGCCCAGCTTCTCGGCACGCTATCACTGCTTGATGACAAGCGCTCATATGTCAAGGGACTCGTTGTGAACCGTTTCAGGGGTGACATCACTCTCTTTGACGACGGTGTGAAGATACTGGAGAAGAGGGGCGGCGTGCCTGTTGCAGGCGTCATACCCTATATAAAAAACACCCTTGACGATGAGGACAGTCTTTCCGACAAGCTGCGCTTCATACCCCCGACAGCTGACAAGGTCAACATAGCTGTGGTCAGGCTCCCGAAAATGTCAAACTATACCGACTTTGACGCTTTCAGCGACTATGACGATGTGCGCATCAGTTATGTTACAGAGCCGTATCAGCTTGACGGCATTGATATGATAGTGATACCCGGGAGCAAATCGGTAATAGCTGATATGGCGTTTCTCCGTGAAACGGGACTTGCAGAAAGAATACGCTCCCTTTCACAGATCATCCCTGTTTTCGGCGTTTGCGGCGGATATCAGCTTCTCGGCAAAAGCATCAGCGACCCGTACTTCTCCGAAGAGGGAGGAGAATCCGAAGGGCTCGGTCTGCTCCCTGTGAAGTCGGTGTTTGAGAGGACAAAGCAGCGCACACGAATATCAGGCACTTTCGGACGTGTGAACGGGGTGTTCTCTGCACTGTCGGGCGCACCCTATGAGGGCTATGAAATACACATGGGGCAGACAGCCGGTCCCTCTGCGGATACGCTCACAGACACAGGCGGTTCGCAGAGAGAAAATATCTACGGCACATATGTTCACGGCATATTCGACCGTGCCGAAGTATCGTCTGTGATAATAAAGGCTCTGTGCGAAAAAAAGAATATACCGTTTTCGGGAAAGTCCCATGACAGGCGTGCCGAAAAAGAACGCCAGTACAAGCTCCTTGCGGACACGGTGAGAAAAAGCCTTGATATGGAGCTTGTTTACAGAATACTTGATGAGGGGATCTGACAATGAAGAAATATCTCACCGCAGGTCTGTCGGCGCTTATCATGTGCGCAGTGACAGCCTGCACAGAGCAAGCCTCTGAGCCTTCCGTGACGTCAAAAGCCGCTGTATCGGAAACAGAAACATCTGTGTCGGAGACAGTTTCCGAGCCTGGCGGCGAAGAGACAACTGCCGCCGATACGGTATACACCGATGACGGCTTTTATATCTATGTTTCAGACTTTACGGGAAATATGCGCACCATATATGCGAGCAGATACGACGACGGCGGATACTGGGTGTACATGGATGAGTATACCGATGACCCCGACAGATATATGGGCTACCGCTCGATAACAGCCTCTGATGCGGCTTTTACGGAAAAGGAATTTGACCTGTCCGATCTGAAAGATATCGGGCATGAGAACCTTATTATAAAATTTCAAGCCCGTGAAACGCTTTCGCCCTCCTCTGTCAGCGATTTTCCGGAAGACGATATTGCGGTGATAAAAGAACTTTTTCAGAACATTGATCCAATATATGTAAGTGATGAAGAACGGGAGAGCATCGAAGAGGAACCGGATATAAACGAGCTTGTCGAAAGCGGTAAGCTTTCACCGAATGACACAGACAAACTCCATGAGCTTCTCGGTTTTGACCCGATGCGTCCGCTCAGGTCGATAGCCTTTGCCGATAGCAGTCAGAAATCATATGAAATCTCGTCATCCTCGTCAAATCATTTTGAATGGACATCATATTATGAGATAGAGCTGAAAAACAAGAACGGAAAAACTTACGGCAGGATATGGATAAATGATCTCAGCCCGATGAAGAAGCTAATAACAGAGGGAGAGATCACTCCCGATAGTCTGCATAAGGCATATTCACAGACGACTGTCAGCATTTCAGACTGGTTTGAGCTTGGTGACTCAGACCTGTATAACTATTCTCTGAACACAGTACTGAGGACACCTAAAAATGATTTTGACAGGGTGAACCAGTATAAAAGCCCTAAGCCTGCCCCCTCTGCGGGAAGGCTGATACCCGATGACCATGACTTTGCGGCACTTGGCTATGTTGATTTATCTACTCCCGATGATTACACGGACACTGCTGAATTGATGGACATACACGTCAGTCTGCCCGAGGGAGGCAAGACCGTAAAAACCGATAAAATGCTCATATGGACAAAAGACACCACAACGCTTACGATAAAATACGGCGGCAACAATCTCGGCATCTTTGATCTCACCGGTGCGGCATACGGCAAGCATAAGATCAAAACGAACGCAGAGCTGCCAAACAGCACCAAAGCACAGTATCAGATATATTCCCGTGATGATGTCGGCGCATGGTATATAAACCTTGCCGTAAACATAGGCGGATCTGCCCCCTATTTTCTGTCACTCAGATCAACCGAAGAAACGCTAACAGACGAATTTACGGACACTGCAAAGTATGTTCTGGGAAGTCTTTCCATGACAGAGAAAACAGACCTCAACACAGGTCACGAGCACGCCGCAATGAGGCTCAGTGACACACCGAGCCAATACACCGACGAAGGGTACAAAATTATAGCTGCCATGTCAACTCTTTCGGACAACAGCTTCACGGAGTACTCGCCTCAGCCGTTCTTTGTGTTTTTCTATTCTCTTGACAGCAGAAAGGATCTTCTTACGACCAAGGCATACACACTTGAAAGACTTGAAAACGGCAAATGGTATGAAGTGATGCCCATTGCCGAAATATATCCGAAACAGGAAAGCGACCATGAGATACCCTTTGCCTTGGGTACCGACCTTAACTGTGCTTTCGGCTTTGATCCGAATATCTATCCTCTGCTGTCCGCCGGCAGATACCGTCTGGCGATACCTTTCAGAGAGAATGATGAGAACGAATATCACGGCGGATTTTATGAGTTTGAGGTCACACCTTCCACGGAAGCACCGCCCCATACTGCCGAAGCCGAGGCATATGTGGAAGACGACCGCATAATATGTCATATAGACCGCAAGGAACTGTTCTTTACAGGCGATTACATCGACATTGAGCATTACGGAGAAAACGGCTGGCATTCGGTACGCACTGCCCCGATAAAATCAGAAGACTATAGCCACTACTCGATAGACCTTGTCTCGGTCGTTGAAAAAGAAATATACAGACAGGACTTTGACATGACAAAAACAGGCAGATACAGACTTCGCATAAATATATGCGATGAGGACAGCGGAGATACCGGAGAACCCGAAACAGTTTATGCTGAATTTGATCTGACTGATTCAATGTAGTGAAAGCAGGAATACGATGATACACATATATTGCGGAAACGGCAAGGGAAAGACCACTGCGGCTCTCGGACTGGCTGTGCGGATGGCGGGGGCAGGAGGCAGAGTGCATATCTGTCAGTTCATGAAAGGCAGCGAGACCTCAGAGCTTACAAGCCTTAAACGGCTCGGCATCCGTGTTCGACGGCTCTCAAAGGATCACGGCTTTTCAAGGAATATGACCGATGATGTTAAAAAGGCAGTAAGAGCCGAGCACGATGCCATGCTGGATGAATGTCTAGGCGATGAATGTGATCTGCTGATACTGGATGAGATATTCTCAGCCGTGAACAACGGCCTTGCGGATAAGGACAAGGCTCTGCAAGTGATGCACCTTGTCTCGCATTTTACGGATATAGTCCTCACAGGCAGAGACCCTGCGGATGAATTTCTGAGTGATGCAGACTACATCACCGATATGAACTGCGTCAGACACCCGTATCAGCGTGGTATCTGCGCACGGAAAGGGATCGAGTACTGATGTCTTACAAGCGCACCGTGATCTCATGCTTCACAGGGTATATCATACAGGCGGTGGTGAATAACTTCCTGCCCCTGCTGTTCATAACCTTGCAGGGAGCCTACGGCATACCCACAGAGAAGATAACACTGCTCATAACAGTGAATTTCGGCGTTCAGCTCACGGTGGATCTGCTGTCTGTCTTTATCATCGACAGGATAGGATACAGGGCAGGAATGATCCTTGCCCATGTGTTCTCTGCGGCAGGATTTGTGCTTCTCCCGTTCCTTCCGCAGATGACAGACCCCTTTTCGGGCATACTCATCTCCGTCATAGTCTATGCCATAGGCGGCGGACTGCTTGAAGTGCTCGTCAGTCCCGTCATGGAGAGCTGTCCCACGGACAATAAAGAGACCGCCATGAGTATGCTACATTCCTTTTACTGCTGGGGTCAGGTTGGTGTCGTGCTTTTATCAACGCTGTTCTTTGCCGTGTTCGGCACAGAGCGGTGGAGAGTCCTGTCCGTCATATGGGCGATACTGCCGCTCGCCAACGGCATATCCTTCATGACCGCTCCGATAGCGCCGCTTATACCCGAAGGCGAGAAGGGCATGACCGTCCGTGAACTTTTCTCAAATAAGGCGTTCCTGATACTCTCCGCCATGATGATATGCTCCGGAGCCTGTGAACTCACGGTCAGCCAGTGGGCATCATACTTTGCGGAAAGGGGCCTCGGCATAAGCAAGTCGGCAGGCGACCTTGCAGGGCCTATGGCATTTGCGGTGCTTATGGGCAGTGCCAGGGCATTCTACGGCAAATTCGGCGAAAAACTCGATCTCGACCGCTTCATGAGATACAGTGCCCTGCTGTGCATAGTATCATATCTCATGATAAGCCTTGCTCCCCTGCCTGCGGTAAGCCTTGCAGGATGCGCTCTGTGCGGCCTGTCGGTAGGTATAATGTGGCCGGGCACTTTCAGCAGGGCATCAGCCGCCCTGCGCAGAGGCGGCACGGCAATGTTCTCCCTGCTTGCCCTTTTCGGTGATGTGGGCTGTGCAGGAGGGCCTACCCTTGCAGGTATGCTGGGCAGCGGAGATATGCGTACAGGCATCCTCACAGCGGCAGTGTTCCCTGTCATAATGTTCATTCTTTGTATACACAGATCCGATAATACTGATTTCTGACCGATGTATAGACAAGATACAAGCCGCAAATGCATGAATATACGGGGGTTGAGACTTGGAGATTGTCTATACATCAAGGAAGAATTATAGCAACCGACATAAATTTCTTGACATTCATCGTCCACAAAATCGTATATCATTATTTTGCAAACGATGAATGTAGAGGTTTTAATGCCGTTTACTACAGTATAAGCGCTCGTGAACGGGCGCTTTTTTGACACAAAGCCGTAAATCATCGGTTGCATTTTTTCGGATACTGTGCTATAATTGATGGGCGGTCATCCGCAGTACAACGATCTGAAGGGGAAAGAACATGGATATAAACCGGATAATAGCAGATGAACTCAAGCTCCGCAGAGAGCACGTTGACAGTGCGGTCGCGCTGCTTGACGACGACAAGACCATACCGTTCATCTCACGATACAGAAAAGAGCTTACAGGCTCAATGGACGATCAGGTGTTAAGACAACTGTCTGACAGGCTCACCTATCTGCGTAACCTTGAAAAACGCAAAGAAGAGATCACCGCATCAATCGAAAACCAGGGCAAGATGACCGATGAACTGGCCGAGGCGATCGCTAAGGCAATGACCCTCGTTGAAGCAGAGGATATATACCTGCCCTACAAGCCGAAGAGAAGGACAAGGGCCTCCATTGCCCGTGAAAAGGGACTCGAACCACTTGCTGACAAGATTATGCTACAGCTTGCATCCGCAGACCCCGTAAAGCTGGCAGAAGAATGCATCGATCCCGAAAAGGGCGTTGAGACCGCTGATGATGCGATAGCAGGTGCGCTTGACATCATAGCGGAGAACATCTCTGACAACGCAGAGCTAAGAAAGAAGCTCCGTACCACATTCGGCGCAAGAGGGCATATTTCCGCCGCCGCTTCCTCCGATGAAGCAGACGTGACATACAAGAACTATTTTGAGTTTGACGAGCCCGTATCACGCATTGCAGGTCACAGGATACTCGCCCTTGACAGAGGTGAACGTGACGGCGCTCTGAAAGTATCTCTTTCCGCTCCCGAAGGCGAATGTGAGCGCATCTGCCGCAATATGTTCGTGGTCAATGCCTCTCCCTGCGGCGAACTTGTGGCATCAGCCTGCGATGACAGCCTCAAAAGGCTCATACTCCCCTCTGTGGAGCGAGAGGTGCGCTCAGTACTTTCCGAAAGGGCACAGGAGGGTGCTATAAAGGTATTTGCATCCAATCTCAGACAGCTCCTCATGGCGCCGCCCGTCAAGAACACCGTCACACTGGGACTTGACCCCGGATATGCTCACGGCTGTAAATGTGCGGTAGTCGATGAAACAGGCAAGGTGCTGGATACAGCTATCGTATATCTCACAAGGTCTGAGGGAGAAAAGGAACGTGCAAAGCGCACCCTCACCGCCATGATAGCAAAATACAGCGTCACCGCCATATCTATAGGCAACGGCACCGCATCAAGAGAGACAGAAGCTTTCACAGCGGATATGATAAAGGGCATACCGCAGAAGGTGAGCTACATGGTCGTATCCGAAGCAGGTGCATCGGTTTATTCCGCTTCAAAGCTCGCCGCAGAGGAATTCCCCGACTATGACGTATCCCTGCGCTCCGCAGTTTCTATCGCAAGACGTATGCAGGACCCGCTTGCAGAGCTTGTAAAGATAGACCCAAAGGCGATAGGCGTCGGACAGTATCAGCATGATATGCCCAAGGCAAGGATGGACGAGACTCTCGGCGGTGTGGTGGAGGACTGCGTGAACTCCGTCGGCGTTGACCTGAATACCGCATCGTATTCACTGTTGTCGTATATATCAGGCATAAATGCGTCCGTAGCAAAAAATATAGTGGCATACCGTGAGGAGAATGGTGCATTCACCGACAGAAAGCAACTCCTCAAAGTAAAAAAGCTGGGTGCGAAAGCGTATGAGCAGTGTGCAGGCTTTCTGCGTGTGGCTGGCGGCAAGGAGCCCCTCGACAACACAGGCATACACCCCGAGTCCTACGATGCCGCAAGAAAGCTGTTGGATCTTTGCGGTCTTGATGTGAAGGATCTGGGCGACACCGAGAAGCTGAAAGCCACCCTTGACAAGCTCTCCAAAAAGGAGACTGCCGACAGGATAGGCACCGGCGTGCCCACTCTGACGGACATAATCAAAGAACTTGAGAAGCCGGGAAGAGACCCCAGAGACGAATTGCCCCCTCCCCTTATGAGAAGCGGGGATATAATGGAGCTCACCGACCTCAAACCGGGCATGGAGCTTGTGGGCACTGTCAGAAACATTGTTGATTTCGGCGCTTTTGTGGATATTGGCGTGCATGAGGACGGTCTGGTGCATATCTCCCAGATAGCCGACAGGCGGATAGATCATCCCCTCGACGTGCTGAAGGTAGGGCAGGTAGTAAACGTGAGAGTCCTTGATGTCGATATACAGCGCAAAAGGATATCTCTGACGATGAAAAAACAGAAAATGCCTTTTAAGCAAAAATTATAATACAAATCGCAAATAATGATTAGCACTTATTTGTATTTCAGTGTATCATTATATACATGATAGACCATATGATACAAGTAGAGTGTATCATGAAAATTCCTTCTTCATACTTTCTCATCAGAATTATCCTCCGTATGCGGCGGCGTACGGAGGATAATTTTATGTCAAAATCATAATACTGTAGCAAACAAGTGATATAATATATCAAAATTTTGTAGTATAATCATAATATTGATATAGATACGGAGAATGTGACAGGAGATGAACATATGATAGATTACAGCTATATCGGCAACATGGTGCACAATATGTTCGGCGTGACCGTCAGGGTCTATCATGACGGTATGCTCATATTCAGCCGTTCAAACTCCGACATATCCAAGGAGCTTCTTTCGGAGCATGAAAAGGTATATCTCTCGTTTACCGCAAGGGCTTCGTCGTATGTGACGCCGGAACTGTATTTCTACGGCGTGCTAAACCACGATGATCTGCGTTTTGTTGTGGGGCCGTCTTCCCTTGTGCCTGACAAGCAGCCGCAGGATGATGACCGTGAAAAGAGAGCAAAGCCTGCCTTCGTGCCCATAGAAAAGGCCATGCAGTTTTTGTGTATGCTGAATTTCTTTCTCAATAACGAGAAGCTCTCTGCCTCTGATATAGTAAGATATGATTCATATGATGCCACCGTGGCACAGCACATACGGACAGGCAAAGCCGAACTGAACGATGTACTGAGCAGAAAGCAGTTCGATGAGCTTTACGATACAGAACAGAAAATGGTGCGTGTTATCCGCACGGGCGACACAGGCGCACTTGCCGAGATGAAGGATGAGATACTCCGCACCGGAAGTGACATCGTGAAGGCAAGACGATACTTCGTTATAATATCCTCCGTTGCAGTCCGCTCGGCGGTCAAGGGCGGAATGGATACCTTTGACGCCTTCACATGGAACAAAAAATTCGTCAATCGCTGTGATGAGCTGAACGACGTTGACGATATAGCTGCTCTCAAATACAAAATGATACATTTCTACACCAATGAGGTGCAGAAAATCAGAATGGGCAACTCCCCTTCCAAGCTGGTAATAGATGCCGCAAGCTATATCAGGGAGCATATGTCGGAGCCCATAAAGACCGACCAGATAGCCGAAGCGCTGTATCTCAGCCGAAGCCACCTGTCAAGGGAATTCAGGCTTGAATCCGGTATGACGCTCAGCGACTTCATCATGCTTGAAAAATCCGAAGAGGCAAAAAGACTTCTTCGCTACACCGAGAAGCCTATATCAGACATATCCACCGAGCTGGGCTTCTCCTCTCAGAGCCACCTGATAAGGATATTCCGTAAATATGAGGGTATGACTCCGGGAGAATACAGAGCCAAATACATATGAGCCAAAGGGGTGAAACTATGGCAGAGCACGATTACACAGTTATTGAGATAAGCGGAGATTATGCCTATTTAAAGCAGACAGACACGGAGAATGCGGAACCGTTCCAGGTAGCACTGGCACTTCTTCCGCCCGATATCGACATAGGAACGAAGCTCCACGGGTTCATGGGAGCTTTTGAGATCGTATAAATGACAACAAGACCGCAAAGCATCCCGTAGAGCTACTGCGACCAAACAGAACAGCTTATTAATGTCACCGGGCTTAATCACAGCCAGGTGACATTTTTTATCGTATTGGAACGGGTCTGCATTTATGCATACCTAACAAATTATGCATCCGAAAACATACACGGTCTGTAAACACATCACATCCGTACCATTTTGTATCACAAATATGCAATACTTAATTGCTATTTTATGATAAAATAGTGATATACAAATTATATTTCATCATGTGTCAATATTTGCGTTATACAATAAGGTATTTCATATCATGCTGTTAAAAAAGCCGGCATCATGTCAGGTATGATATACCGGAAAGGTGGTTTTAAAGCACATGACGTTTGAGGCAATTTACAATTCCGCAGTCGATGTGATGAACAGGCTGGCGCAGTGCGGAGAAAGATTCGGACCGGATAAAACGGTCTGTGTTATCAGTACCCGCTCGGGCAGGATATTCTATGGTGTGAGCCGTACAGAAAACATGGGCGGTATGCCTGCTGATGTACACGCTGAGATCGTAGCCTGCCGTGAGATGCAGGCGATGGGTGAGTCGGCGATAGACACTCTCATACTTCTTGAGACGGTAAATCGCTCCCCCATGCTACCGTGCAGCGGGTGTGCAGGCTACCTTATGAGCATATCTCCCGAAAATGCGGGGGCTATGATCGCCATGCCCGACCGTATGTTCAGGCTCTCTGAGCTCGTGGGCGGCGGTATGCCTCCGATGCAGGGCATGACTGTACCAAAGAGCACTTCGGCAAAGGGAGACCTTCTCAAAGACAGGGTGAGTGACATCATGAGCGGCATAGATGATGATGACGAAGATGATGAGGAATTCCTGGAAGAGCTGGACAAGCCCAAGAAGAAAAAACTGTTCGGTCTTTTCTGATACGGATACATCAAAAAAATAATTAGGGAAGGAATCAAGTCATGAGTAAAACAAAAAAGAACCAGCAAAAGGGTTTTTCAACCCTTAATCTGATACTTGTGATCCAGCTTATCGTGATACTTGCTCTCTCGATCTTCATCACGATAGCGGTCAGCAACGCAACGAAGCAGAACACGATCGAGCATCTCGGCGCTATCTCCGATGAACGTGCGCAGATCGTCAAGAGCTATGTGTCAAACTGCGAAAATACGCTCAGAGCATTCAGTAAGGCAAAGCAGGTCACCGATCTGCTCGAATACTCCAAGACCGTCAAGTTCGGCGAGATCGGAACGCTTGAAGAAGCAGGTCCCAACGCCGATGTCAAGAAGGCTCAGAAAGAAGCCCAGAAGTTCACTACCGAGTTCGGTAACGACGTTGAGAACCTTGAGGGCCTTTGGATAGGTTCCTGGGAGACCCACGTTCTCACACATACCAACGACAAGCTGGCAGGTGCGATGCAGACCAGAAAGGAAGGCTCAAGACAGGCAGAGCTCCAGAACGCTATGGAAGCCGGTGACAGAGGTCTCTATGATGCAGGCTTCATAATCTCCCCGGGCAGCGGAAAGCAGTGTATCTCCATGTATCAGGCAGTATATGATGCACAGGGCAGTCACATCGGCTTTGCAGGTCTCGGTATATACACATCAGGTGTTATCGACACACTCAACAGCGTGCCCATCAGAGGCGTTGAAAACTCCACATATACCATGATCGATGCCGCTACCGGCAACTACATATTCGGTATATCTGAGGAGCTCATGGCAACTCCCACAGAAGAGCCCAAGTATCTTGAACTCATCGAGAGATACAAGAATACTCCCGCTGACGCAGGCGATATAACCGACAGCTACACATTCAACAGAGGCGGAAAGAACTACGTTGCGGTTTATACCTACATCCCCGAATACAAGTGGCTCCTTATCATCGAAGACCAGACAAGCGAAGCCTTCAGGCTCAGAAATACGATGATCATATACCTCGGTATATTCGGTATCGTTATCCTCAGCCTTATCATAGTATTCAACATCATAGCTAAGCGTCAGGAAAAGGTAAACCAGAAGCTCATATCCACCATCGCAAAGAACAATATGACCAAGAAGTCACTGAACACTGCGATGTTCAACGACGTACTCACAGGCGTAAGCAACCGTATCAGCTTCTCCATCAATGCTGAGAAGATGAGTTCAAAGCCCACCGATTCACGTTATTTCGTAATGTTCAATATCGCCGATTTCAGTGAGATAAACACCACATACGGAAATGACGCAGGTGACACCATACTCGTACACACCGTAAACATACTCAGGGAATTCTTCCCCGAGAAGGAGATATACCGTACAGGTTCCGATGAATTCATCGTCGTAGTACCCACGGATGATGAGGATTTCAGAGACAGCAAGGCTCTCATGGACAAGGTGAATATAGCATTCAGAATGCTTGTTGTACCTGTTGACCTCGACAACGGCAGCAAGGTATACACCAAGTACAAGATAGCGGCTGTAAAGAAGACCGGCGGCGTAGACTCCTCCATGATCGCAGTCCTGAAGGATATGACCAACAAGACAGGCGAAGCTACATACGGTATGATAGACTACCGAGAGATATGATACGCTGATATAAGATATCCCCCGAAGCGATTCGGGGGATTTATAAACAGATAGCCCTGAAACGGCATATGACCGCTTCAGGGCTAAACTTCTATATGCTAACAATGACAAGACGGTTGATGTGAACGTTTTCATCCGTCAGGCGAACTTCTCTGTGGTGTGGGATGTGCGGTACAGCTTCTTGTAATCGGACGGGGTATAGCCGTTTATGCTCTTGAATACCCTGTTGAACGTGGTGAGACTTGAAAAGCCGACCTTCATGGCGACATCCGTAACGGAATTGCCGCTCTCAAGGAGAAGTATCTCCGCCGCTTTCACCCTCCTGCGGTTGAGGAAGTTTATGAAGGTGGTGTTGCTGTACTTCTTGAATATCCTTGAAAAATGATAGGTGCTGTATCCCGCAAGATTGGACAGATCCTCAAGGCTTATGTCGTTCATATAGTTCTGCTCTATATAGCGGAGTATTAGCCTGAAGGTATCAGCATACTTTCCGCCGTCATCATACTTTATGTCGCTGAGCTGGTACTCTTTGACCCTTGCCAGCAGGGTCAGCACCTTGATGTAGATATACACCTCGGTCACTTCGCTGAAATTGGAGTACAGAACATATATCTCTTCCATGATGCTGTTCATGGATTTCAGGAATTCCTTGTCGTAAGAGCTGTTTATGAGTATAGGCTCCGAGAGCACTGAGTAAAGCTCAGACAGCGCAGGATTGTTATTGAACGAATTGTTGTCTGCAAGCAGTATGAGCCTTCTGCCGTGGGATGCTTTGAGATTATGCAGCGTACCCGATGGGATGATAAGTATGTCACGCTCCTCAAGGCTGTAGTCTTTACCACCGCAGATAGCCTCAAATCCGCCGTTCAGCGGCATTATTATCTCTATCGCATTATGCCAGTGAGGCGGATATTCTTCATAGTCGATATTGTCGTACAGAAGGACACTCCTGTTCTGTACATAGTCCACGGTCTCAAAGTCACCGTTCAGATGTACGATCATAAATATTTCCTTTCATACTTCTTCTCAAATCATGTGCCTCTGCCCGCACAGCCTGTTTATGCACGGATATGGCGGTACCCACGCGGCAAAGCTGACAGAGTTCCCCGGCGCATACACAATTTGTCATGATATACACGCCCTCAATGTATATTTTACCACAAATCATTTGGTTTTTCAAGTGGTTTTTACAAAATATTGAGCAATCGCACGAAATATCTGTGCAAAATAGCGCAATATGTGAAATTCAGAACGCAATAAACGATTAGAACATGATACAGAAATAGTGTATAAATAGATTATGGTCAAAAAATGTCGGCTTTTGTATTCTGCGGCAGCAGTGTGATACTGCCCCGGAAACGGCTTTACGGCTCAAACGGGATGCGGACCGCCGGCAAAGGACGGAGGAATGATGAATGGGCGTCAATATTTCTGAAAAGACGTACAAAAACTACGGCAAATGTGTATTTCTTGACAACGGTGCGGCTTGTATCGGCGTGACTGTCGAAGAGGGTCCCCGTGTCATTTATTTTTCTCTGAGCGGCAAGGAAAATGTCATGCTCGAAGACATTGACCGCAACTTCACCGAGGACACCGAGGAATACGGCACCTGGGTAAACTACGGCGGTCACAGGCTCTGGGTAGCACCGGAGGTCAATCCCGAAACATACTATCC
The DNA here is from genome assembly GCA_018110925.1 of Oscillospiraceae bacterium. Lineage (GTDB taxonomy): Bacteria > Bacillota > Clostridia > Oscillospirales > Ruminococcaceae > Huintestinicola. Next base: position 21,453 of record JAGAZJ010000004.1, read on the forward strand.
CGACAACGCTCCTGTGGAGTATACATTTGAGAACGACACCCTGACACTCACACCGCCCCCCACACCCTTCGGCAAGCAGCTCACCATTGAGATAAAGATGGACAAGACTGCTCCCGGGGCTGAGCTCACACACAGGATAAAGAATATTTCCGACAAGCCTGCCGAGTATGCGGCATGGGCAATAACAGGTCTTACAGACGGCGGCGTATGCGTAGTGCCCGTCAGCACAAAGAAGACAGGATATCTTGCAAACCGTGTTCTGAGCCTGTGGGATTATACAGACATCTATGACAGCAGATTCAAAATGACGAACGAAGAGATACGCATAAAGCAGGACGCATTCGTGAAGAAAGCGTTCAAGATCGGGTTCAATCTTGAGGACGGCTTTGCAGCCTATGCGGTGAACGATCAGATCTTTGTCAAGATAATGCCTCCGTACAGCGATGTGCGCTATCCCGATTATTCCTGCAACAGCGAGGTATATACAAACTCCAAGTTCCTAGAATGTGAATATATAGGCGAGATGCGTGAGTATGCCCCCGGCGAGGAGGCTGTGATAACGGAGCGCTGGTATATGCTCGACAACACAGGCGATAACGATCCCGTTCTTGACGAAATCAGAGCGGCAGTCAAAGACAGAATGTTCTAACAGCGAGTGACGGCAGGAAATATATCCGTCGTCTGCAAGTCCTTTGCGGATAAGGGATGTACAAAGCCGGTCACTATGATAACGCTTTCTTGAAAGGATCAGACCAATGGAAAAATATCTTGATGAATCACTCAGTGTTGAAGAGAGAGCTGAAGCGCTCACAGACGCTATGACCACAGAAGAGCAGGCAAGCCAGCTCAGATATGATGCTCCTGCTGTTGAAAGGCTCGGCATACCCGCATACAACTGGTGGAACGAGGGACTTCACGGTCTGGCACGTTCGGGTCTTGCTACCGTATTCCCCCAGGCTATCGGTCTGGGTGCAATGTTTGACACAGAACGTGTGCAGAAAGTAGCTGAGGTGACCTCAACTGAGGCAAGAGCAAAATACAACTCCTACACCAAGTTCGGCGACAGAGATATATACAAGGGACTCACACTCTGGGCTCCCAATATAAATATATTCCGTGACCCCAGATGGGGCAGAGGCCATGAGACCTACGGCGAGGATCCGTTCCTCACATCCGAGAACGGAAAGGCGTATGTAAGAGGTCTTCAGGGCATCGACGGTAAGGACAAGAATACAAAAAGGCTCAGAACAGCCGCCTGCGCAAAGCACTTCGCTGTTCACAGCGGTCCTGAGTCCATACGTCATGAATTTGATGCAAAGGCTGATGCCAAGGACATGGAGGAAACATACCTGCCCGCATTTGAAGCGCTCGTTAAGGACGGCGTTGAGAGCGTCATGGGCGCATACAACCGTGTAAACGGCGAGGGCGCCTGCGCAAGTGATTTTCTCATGAACAAGCTCCGTGAATGGGGCTTTGACGGATACTTCGTATCTGACTGCTGGGCTATCCGTGATTTCCACGAGCACCACGGTCTGACAAAGACACCCGTTGAGTCTGCCGCTCTCGCTCTGAGCAAGGGCTGTGACGTGAACTGCGGATGCACTTATGTAAATCTCCTTGCGGCGCTCGATGAAGGTCTTATCACCAAGGAGCAGATAAGAACAGCCTGTGTACACCTTATGAGAACAAGGATAAGGCTCGGTATGTTCGACAAGTCCACCGAGTATGACAGTATCCCCTACACCGCAGTATCCTGCGATGAACACAAGGCTGTTTCTCTCGACTGCGCCGAGAGGACTATGGTGCTTCTCAAAAACAACGGGATACTTCCTCTTGACGAAAAGAAGATAAAGACTCTAGCTGTGATAGGTCCCAACGCTGACAGCCGCATCGCCCTTGAAGGCAACTACAACGGCACGGCGGACGAGTATATCACATTCCTTGCAGGTATAAGGGAAAGATTTGACGGCAGAGTTATCTTTGCAGAGGGATGCCACCTTTACAAGAAGAGTGTATCCGGTCTGGCGCTCCCCGGCGACAGATATGCCGAAGCACTTGCGGCGGCTGACGTATCCGATGCAGTTATCCTCTGCGTAGGTCTTGACTCCACCATCGAGGGCGAGGAAGGCGACACAGGAAACGAATTCTCATCCGGAGACAAGAACGATCTCAGACTTCCCGATAGCCAGCGTATACTGGTCGAGAAGATACTTGCATCCGGCAAGCCCGTAATTATGGTCTGCGCCGCAGGAAGTGCGATAAACACAGAGTCCGAGCCCGATGCGCTCATCCACGCATGGTATCCCGGTTCTGAGGGTGGCAGAGCTCTTGCAAAGATACTCTTCGGCGATGTTTCGCCCTCCGGCAAGCTGCCCGTAACATTCTATGAGAGCACAGACAAGCTCCCCGACTTCACCGATTACTCGATGAAGAACCGCACATACAGATATGCCGAGAACAATGTTCTCTTCCCCTTCGGTTACGGTCTTACCTATTCCAAGGTAGAATGCACGGCTCTTGAATACAAGGACGGCACAGCTACGATCACCGTTAAGAACACGGGTAACAGGGACACGGAGGACGTTCTCCAGCTCTATATCAAGGACACATCGGAAAATGCAGTTCCCAACGTAAGTCTCTGCGGATTCAGAAGGATTAAGCTCTCCGCAGGCGAGACAGGCGTATTTGAGATAAAGATACCCGAAAGGGCATTCACAGCCGTTGACAAGGACGGCAACAGAAAGATCTTCGGAAAGGAATTCACACTCTACGGCGGTACACACCAGCCTGATGAATTGAGCACATCGCTCAGCGGCTCCGCATGTCAGGCTATAAAGGTAAGCCTGCAAATTTAATACACGGAGGTATTACAATGAGTGAATTTTTCAAGGAGATCGGCAAGATCGCATACGAGGGAAAGGACAGCACTAATCCCCTTTCCTTCAAGTACTACGATCCCGATGCAGTGGTAGCAGGCAAGACGATGAGGGAGCAGCTGAAGTTCGCACTCTCATGGTGGCACACCATGGGCGGCGACGGTACGGATATGTTCGGCGTCGGCACCGCTGACAAGACATGGGGCGAGACAGATCCCGAAAAACGCGCTATCGCAAAGGTGGATGCGGCATTCGAGATAATGGACAAGCTCTCCATAGACTACTACTGCTTCCATGACAGAGATCTTTCCCCCGAGTACGGTTCTTTCAAGGAAACAGCCGACAAGCTGGACAAGGTAGTTGACTATCTTGCCGACAAGCAGAAAGAGACCGGAAAGAAGCTTCTCTGGGGCACAGCCAAGTGCTTTGACCATCCCCGCTTCATGCACGGTGCAGGCACATCTCCTTCGGCGGATGTATTCGCATACTCTGCGGCTCAGATAAAGAGAGCTATCGAAGCCACCGTAAAGCTCGACGGCACAGGCTATGTTTACTGGGGCGGCAGAGAGGGCTATGAGACACTGCTCAACACCAATATGGGTCTTGAACAGGATAACATGGCAAGACTTCTCAGAATGACTATTGACTACGGCAGGAGCATCGGCTTCAAGGGCGATTTCTACATCGAGCCCAAACCCAAGGAGCCCACAAAGCACCAGTATGACTTTGATGTTGCGACTGTTATAGGCTTCCTCAGAAAGTACGGCCTTGATAAGGATATCAAGATGAACATCGAGGCAAACCACGCAACACTCGCAGGACACACATTCCAGCACGAGCTGAGAGTTGCAAGGGAGAACGGCCTTTTCGGATCTATCGACGCAAATCAGGGTGATGTTCTTCTCGGTTGGGATACCGACCAGTTCCCCACCAACATCTATGACGCAACGCTCTGTATGTATGAGGTACTCAAGGCAGGCGGCTTCACAAACGGCGGTCTCAACTTTGACGCCAAAGCAAGAAGAGGCTCATTCACCAAGGAGGACATCTTCTACTCATACATCTCCGGTATAGACACATTTGCACTGGGTCTTCGTGCCGCTGACAAGCTCATATCCGACGGCAGGATCGACAAGTTCGTTGACGACCGCTATGCAAGCTGGAAGAGCGGCATAGGCGCTGATATCATCAGCGGCAAGGCAACTATCGGCGATCTGGAAAAATATGTTATTGAAAAGGGTGAGGTCGTTTCCTCCCTCGGAAGCGGCAGACAGGAATATCTTGAGAGCATACTCAACAATATCCTCTTCTCCCTCTGATGATGCCGCTTGATGCAGAGCATCACAAATAACGCCTTTGACCGTAAGGGGTAAGAGTATCTCTTACCTCTTGCGGGATTTTTATAATGACCGTGTTGACAACACAGGTCTTGTTATAGTAAAATATTACTAACAAGGGCAGATGCCCGCAAAACTACAAAACGGAGTGATAACAATGAGATACGCAATAGGCATCGACCTCGGCACGAGCGGCACAAAGACGGTGCTGTTCGATG
>JAGAZJ010000001.1 GCA_018110925.1 Oscillospiraceae bacterium
CACCATTGTTTCAAGACATACAAATTCAAGCTGATCTCTTTCACTTTTATTCTTTTCAAGCATTTTTATCACCCGTGTTTATTATACCATATCAGACGCAAAAAAGCCAGCCTTTCGGCTGACTTTTTCGACAGACTGAGCGCCGCATGATCTCATGCGGCGCTCTCTTTCAGAATGTGACCTTGTTGCCCTCGGTCGCTTTGCTTATGTATATCTTTTCATCTGCCGTCTGATAGAGCTTAGCGAAATCCGCCCTGCCGACACCGTCATAGAATGCCGCACCCATGCTTATCGACAACTTCAGTTCCTCCGCTCCGGGTATGGTGGCATTGTCCACAAGGCTGAACAGTTTGTTTATGATGTCCTCCGCATAGCTCCTGTCGGCAACGCCGCCAAGCACTATCACGAATTCATCTCCGCCCAGTCTCATCACCACGTCATTGGGCTTTGCGCACTCCGAGAGCATCTCAGCCACGGCGATTATCACTTTGTCACCCGTGTCGTGGCCGTATGTGTCGTTTATCGACTTGAACCTGTCCACATCAAGCATCAGGAATGTGCATTTCATCCGCTTTTCAAGCATCTCGCCTATCTTGGCTTCACCGCTCCCGCGGTTTAATATTCCCGTGAGCGCATCCGTCTGAGACAGGTCTATGAGCCTGTTCATCCTGTCCTGGCTGTTTCTCATCTGATTGAGGACCAGCAGCATTATGGATATGAAGAGTATTACGCCCGCCGCCGAGAAGAAATACAGCGACCTCAGCGACGAAAGCAGCTCCGAGCTGTCATATATGCACACATAGTCCCACCCGATGGACAGCGGCATGATGAACACTATATAATCCCTGCCGTTATCCTTTACGTTGGTATAGCTCGTGTCGTGATTGGTTATCGCCGCCGCTACCCTCTTGTCGTCACGGTGATCCTGCATCATCTCGTCCCTGTTGTTTGAGACTATGACCACACGCTTGCTCTTGTCGATTATCTTTGCCGACACCACAGCCTCGTCCGATGCCGCCTCGTCAACTATGCTCTGGAGCTTCGCCGCAGATATGTCAAACGCTATCACGCTGTCGGTGTCGCCCTCCAAGGTCTCTGACAGTGTGACGCACGCCTGACCGCTCTCCGCATCTATATACGGAGGAACGCTCACTATCCTGCCCGGTCTTGCCCGTGCCGCAGTGTACCAGCCTCTTTCAGTGGGCTCATACCCCTCATCGGGCACCCAGCCGTGACCGTTGAGAAAATCGCCGTACATCAGCCCGTATATATCCGCCAGATCATCGTCCATGCTTGATTCAAAGGTATTTGTCATTATGGATATGGACTCATACAGACGGGCGCTGTCAGCACCGTTTTTATGGAGCTGTTCAATATTCTTCTTGGAGAACGAGAGCGCATTCACAGCCGTGTCGAGATAGAAGTCTATATCCGACGATGTTGCCTGCACTTCGTTCAGCTGTATCTGTATTATATTGTCATGCGCACTGTCGTAAAGCATCCCGAACAGTGTTGAGAGAAGCAGTGCGAACACCGCCATGACTATGAATATGAACGCAGTAAAACGGTTGAAAACACCCGAGCGCTTTTTGTGAAGATGTATGTTCTTTTTAGTTTTCAACAGATACACCTGCCTGTGTAATCGTTTCCGCCGTTTGACGCTTTTTTTAACATTAATTTAACAACGATTATACCACATTACATATTGATAGTCAATACATTTATTGTCAAAAACTGTCACGAATGAATTTCCCGAAAGTTCAGCCAAGCATCCCCTCTATGATCTCGGTCAGCTTATCCTTGATCTTTCCTGCCATCGCAAACAGCAAAGTCACTCCGGCGGCGGCAAAAGTGAACCACGCCTTTACGGGCACCGGCCACGGCTCACGCAGAAGACGTGAGGGATCTGTCCTCTTGTACTTCACCTTGATGACAGAGCCTACACTGCGCTTATCCTTGTCCTTGGGCTCTCTCGCAAAGTCCTCATATTCCTCGCCGTTTACGGTATACCTTACCGTATACCTGACAGGATATGTTCCGTCAAGCTGCTTAGTGCTCCTGCCGGTGGATGTCATTGTGTGTACTTCTGTTTTTATTATCACCGCATCGGTCTCAACATATGTGCTCAGGTCGGATATATGTATCAGTGTCTGCAATACTCCTATCACAAATATCACTATCGCAAGCCCTTTCAGCACCCTTAATAAATCACGGTCGGCAAGCATATTCGGTTTCCTTTCTCATTTGGTTCTACCATTGTATCACATACCTCCGGGAATGTAAACACTATTTAAACGATTCTAATCATTCTAATCAAATTTTAATTGACTGTATATACTATATATGATAGAATAAGACCAAGGAAAAGGAGCATCTTTATGAACAAAAAACTTAAAATCCTCTGCGACGCATTCATAAAAGAAAAGAGGGAGGCCGACCTTGCGTTCCCCCTCTCATCACCGCACATGACTTCCATATGTGCCAATATGCTCGTGACCAGGGGCGCTCTGCCCGATCACCAAAGGCTCGATGAGATACAGGCACTGCTCCTGATGTACACCGACATATTCTCGCCCCTCCGCAGGATACAGCCTCCCGTATGCGCACTTCTCGCCTCATCCTGCGACCCGACGACGGCGCTGCGTCGGCTGAACGACGCCTATGAAGTGATGAAGAGATACTTCACCGATTCGTCCTATCTTGTGTATGCATCGTGCATACTGTCTCACTTTCCTTCCTCGGCGGCAGCTCCTGCGGCAATGCGCACAAGGATGATATATGACATAATGAAAGGTCAGCACAGCACCATCACCGAGTATGAAGATGTGGTGATGTGTATGCTCTACGCCATGTCCGCAAGGCCCTATGATGAGCTGATGTACGAAACGGAGTTCCACTTCCGCAGCATCGACTTCTGCTCGAGCAACATCGCCCAGTCCTGCGCCCATGTGCTCACTCTGGCGAACGGTCAGCCCGCCTATAAGTCGGAGCTTTTCAGAAAGATGTACCGCGGCTTCACGGAGATTGGCAAGAACTATTCATCCTACGGTGAGCTGATAATGCTTGCGGCGCTCGCCTGCGTCTGCCCCGATATGGTGACAGCCGTCACGGATACCGCCGATGCGGATAACTACCTTGCTTCAAAAGGCTTTATGACAAGCGTGCTCATCAATCCTCAGACAAGGCTCATGAACGCTGCCATGCTGACCGCCGCATCCTACACCCCCGCAAACAACGGCATCGCCTGCACACTGCCCATGATAGCCGCAGAGTTCGCTCAGCTCTTTGTACAGGACCTGCTGTGACAAAAAAATAAGCGCATCATTCCGATACGCTCTTTAAGGAGAAAAGTTACAAGGAAGATTTCGGTTAATTCGTTAAAAGAGTTCTGCATCCTCTTTGCTTATTTAACCGAGGGAAAACAGAAAAAGTACAAAACTTGCCGAAAAAATTTTTCCGGCTCTTTCAGGCGACGTAACACACCGCTAAACCATATCAGCAGTGCCATTTAGCAATAAATGGCAATCGGTTTTCGTCATAATAATGTATCAAAGCCCGGTTTTTGTGTAAATTTGCACAAAAATTGGGCGTTTTTAATGCCTGTTTCGTCATTCACTTCCCATTTTTTGTCAAAAGTATTGAAAGTTATTGACATAAGATATATTTTAGTGGTAAAATACATAGCATAAAACAGTATGTCCCGTCGGTATTTATGCAAAGTTATAGTGACCGGCATACATCCGTGTTCCGTGACCGCAGATGCTGTTGTCTGCCTCAGGTGAACACAGTACGGATGCCGTTTGCTTCGTTTAATTCCGATACAACGTAGTATGACTGATGACGGGTCGGTTTTAATTATGTTGGGAGGTCAACAAAATAATGAACAAACTCAGAAGAGTACTTGCAGGTCTTTCTGCGGTAACATTTGCAATGAGCCTTGCTGCTTGTTCTTCCACCGGCGGCAACGGTGACACAGGCAACGCCGGCGGCGCTCCTGAAGCAGAGACTACTACTGCTGAAGTGACCACTACTACTCAGGCAACAGTTGAGATCAAGACTGAGCCTATCGGCGAAGAAGAGCAGGCTGCGGTCGACAGCGCTTCCGACAAGCTCCGTGATATCGAGCTCGAGAACAAAGAGATCAAGTGGCTCTGCCACTGGGATCAGAACCCTGATACAACAGGTAAGTCCATGCCTGTTCCCCTCAGCCTCTTCCAGACCAAGTACGGCGGAAGCATCAAGTGGTATCCTACCACTTGGGAGAACAGATACAGCGATCTTTCCACATATGTTCTCGGCGGTGAGGGCATTGACTTCTTCCAGCGTGACGGTGATTCCCTTCCCAAGGGCATCGTAAGCGGAATGTTCGAGCCCATAGATGAATATATCGACATCAACGACCCTCTCTATGACGATGTAAGAGCCGCTATGGATGCTTACAGCTTCAAGGGCAAGCACTATGCGTTCGTTAACTCCGTAAGTCCCAACGGTGCTGTTATTTACAGCGCAAAGACCATCGACGAGAACGGTCTCGACGATCCCTGGGAGCTTTATCAGGACGGCGAATGGAACTGGGATACTTTCACCAAGATCCTCGAGGAATTCTGCGATGCTGAGAACGAGCAGTACGGTCTCGACGGCTGGTGGTCTGAGGAGCCCCTTTACCTCTCCGCAGGTGTTCCCGCTATCTCCTCCAAGGACGGTCAGATGGTAGTAAACCTCAGAGATCCCATGATGGAGAAGGCTCAGAACTGGATGTACTCCCTCTATAACAAGGGTCTCGTATTCGACAAGTCTCTCTTTGACTGGAGCACACAGGTTCAGTTCATGGGTGAGGGCAAGGAAGTATTCTTCGTAGCACCTCTCTGGACCATCCAGGGCGACCCCGCTACATGGACCTGCCCCGTTCCTCCTGAGGATGTACGCTGTGTTCCTGTTCCCTGCCCTGCTGATGCCGAAGAGCTTGCATATGATGTAAGCGCCAGCGGCTACTGCCTGTGCAAGGGTGCGGCTAACCCCCTCGGCGTTGCTCTCTTTGTAGAGTGCGAACTTCTTGCAGGTCAGGATCCCGAGACCGTTGCTGTAAACGAGCAGAAGTGGCGTGACGACAACCAGTGGAACGAAGAGCTCATCGAGCAGGTACACGTTCTCAACGAGGTTTGCAGAGAGCATCCCGTTATGGAAATGGCAAACGGCGTTTCCAAGGATCTTTCCGACCTCCTCACATACGCTGATACTCAGGGTATCAAGGCTTCCATGCACGGTACCGACTGGGCAACCACAAGAGACGAGATGACTGACGTTGTTCAGATGCTCGTTGACGAATTCAACGGTCAGCTCGCTGCTGTTGAATGATCTTGAACAAAATGAGCCCGCAGATCGCTCTGCGGGCTTTTTGTGTATATAACGGACTTCAAGATGACACTGCTGTTATTTATCTCTCCCGAAATGGCTGAAATTGTATACCCGCACCAGCTGACCGATGCTGATGAACACAAGCCCCATCGCAAGGAAACGGCTGCCCGGAACGGGAAAGAAAAAACTCAGCAGAAAGAAAACTATACCGGCTGTCAGACACACCATGCTTATGATCGTAAGTATCTTTTTCATTTTAATATCCCCTTTTGAATAAACATATTTCTCGGAGGTGTTCCCCTCTCTGTGCTTTTATCATACAATATCCCGGCCTAAGATAAAAGGACACAGAACAGCCAATTGAACAAAAAAGACGGATGAGACACAGCATATCCCATGTGATACGCCGTGTCTCATCCGCTGTGTTATGCGGTTTGAAAAGACTTGTACTTTTTTTGCCTTTCTTCGGTTAAACAGATAAGAGAAACATCTCTCATACTGAACCGTGTACAGACATACACAGGTAACAGTATCAGGTAATAACTCATCTATCTATCCTTAATTTAACGTGAAAGGAGATAATGCCATTGCAGAAGACAAAAAAGCGGCACGCTGTGTGCCGCTTTTTTTATTACTTAGCTCTCTTTCTTGTCAGAACGCCGACCGCAAATGCTATCGCCATAACAGCCGCTATCGCAAATATGCCTGTCTCTGTGCGTACATCGCCGCTTTCAGTCACTGCTGCGCCGCTGTCTACTTCTTCAAGAGACTCATCATTTGCAACATCTTCTCTTACGATGCCGTCATCGGTGTGTCTGCCGCTTGCGGGATCCTTCGTGCTGCCGTCGGGATAGATGCTCACGACCAGTGCAGGTGCGGGAGTATCCTTATCCGTTCTCACTATCGTGATGTCGGGGCCGGGGTATGTGCCCGGAACGTCTGCATGATGCTCGTTCTCCTCGGTGTTGATGTTAACGACGTAGTCCTTTACCAGTATAGCGCCGTTCTCTACCTCAGCATCCGTCACGATCTGTCCCTTTTCGTCTATGGTGAACTTTACGTTCTCGGCGATCTTGTAGCCCTTAGGAGCTATAAGCTCCTTGATAACGTAATCGCCGGGCTTCAGACCGTTCACTTCAAATACATTTCCGTCGGATACCCACGACTTGATGACCGAGCCATTGCCGTCACAGAGGATGAACTCTGCGCCCGAGAGCTTGTCCTTGCTGTCGCCGTCTACCTTGTCCACCTTTACGGAGGTCTTGTCGTCTTCTATGAGCATAACGCCGTCAGATGTTACCGTACCTGTGGATGTCACCTTGCCGTTCTTGTCTATGGTGAATGTGGTATCGCTTGCCACTGTGTAGCCCTCGGGAGCGACGGTCTCTCTGAGGGTATAAGTCTTGCCTGTGGTAAGTCCCTTTACAGTGTGGGGAGTCTTAGTGGATGTCCACTCTGCCACTGCGATGCTGTTCTCGTCGATTATCTGTATGTGAGCACCTTCAAGCTCCTTGCCGTCTGCGATATCCACCTTGGATACCTTTACAGATGTCATTGTGTCTTCAACAAGAACTACGCCGTCGGATGTTACCGTACCTGTGGATGTCACATTGCCGTTCTTGTCTATGGTAAATGTTGTATCGCTTGCTATGGTGTAGCCCTCGGGTGCGACTGTCTCTCTGAGAGTATAGGTCTTGTCTGTTGTAAGACCTGTTACGGTGTGTGCTTCCTTGGTGGAATCCCACTCCTCGACTACCTTTTCATCCTCGTCGATTATCTGTATATGTGCGCCCTCAAGCTCCTTGCCGTCTGCTATGTCGGTCTTTGAGATCTTTACTTCGGTAAGGCTG